>CAZJRM010000085.1:0-20139 GCA_964547975.1 uncultured Vicinamibacterales bacterium
TCACGGTGTTCAGCCCCGCCTACGGTCAGTTCGTGACGCTGTTCCATGACGTCACGGAGCGGGAGCAGACGCAGGCACTGCTGATCCAGGCCGAGAAGATGCGTTCGGTTGCTGGCCTCGCCGCCGGTGTCGCGCACGAAATCAACAACCCGCTCGGCGTCGTCGCTCAGGCGGCTGACAACATCGAGCGGCGGGCGCTGGGCGACCTGCCGGCGAACCACGCGGCGGCGCGGGAGGTTGGCGTCGACCTGGCCGGTGTCAGGGCGTACCTCACGCACCGCGAGGTTTCCACCTTTCTGGCGGACATCCGGGAGGCCACGGCTCGAGCGACACGTATCGTCGCGAACATGCTCGAGTTCTCCCGGCGCAGCGACAGCGAGATGGTGGCGGCGAATCTGTCGGGGCTGCTCGACCGGGCGTTCGAACTCGCGGTGACCGACCTGGATCTGCGCGGGCGCTGCGACCTGCGGGCCATCCCCGTCATCCGGGATTACGCGCCCGACCTGCGGCCGGTATCCGCCGTGGTGGTCGAAATCGAGCAGGTGCTGCTGAACCTGATCGTCAACGCCGCCCAGGCGATGGCGGAACTGCCCGAGGGAACGCCGGCCCGCCTGGAGCTTCGCACCTTCGTGGAAGAAGGGTTTGCCGCGGCCGAGGTCGTCGACAACGGTCCCGGGATGACGGCCGACGTGAGGCGCCGGATCTTTGAACCGTTCTTCACGACCAAACCACCGGGCCGGGGCACCGGCCTCGGACTGGCCGTGGCGTTTGCCATCGTCACCCAGCACCACCAGGGCCGGATCGACGTCGAGTCGCAGCCCGGCTGCGGGACGCGGGTCACGGTCCGCCTTCCGTCAAGGCCCGACGGTGTCGCGCGGAACACGGAGGATCACCATGGATGAACCGCGATCCGCGCCGATTCGCGTGCTGGTGGTCGACGACGAAGAGGCGATACGCCGAAACGTCAGGGCGGCCCTGGAAGACGGGGGCTACGTCGTGGCGACGGCGGCGGATGGTGAGCAGGCGCTGCGCGAAGGCGCCGCCTTTGGCCCCGACGTGGTCCTGACGGACCTCCGGATGCCCGGCATGAATGGCGTCGATCTGATTCGCGCGCTCCGCGCTCGTGACGACACGCTTCCCACGATCGTCGTGTCAGGCGCCGGCGACGTGCGGCAGGCGATGGCGGCGATTCGCGAGGGCGCCTGGGACTACCTGGTCAAGCCCGTCGATGACGACGGCGGGCTCGACGTCGCCATCAGGCGCAACGTGGACCGGTCGCGGCTGCTGAGGCAGAACCGCCGTTACCAGGCCGACCTCGAATCCCTGGTCGCGCAGCGAACCGCAGAACTGCGCGACCGCGAGCAGCACCTCCGGATCGTGGCCGACAACACGTACGACTGGGAGTGGTGGACCGCGCCTGACGGACGGTTCCTCTACTGCTCGCCGTCCTGTGAACGGCTCACCGGGTGTTCGAGGCAGCAACTCGAAGCGGATTCCGGCCTGTTCATCCGTCTGATCCATCCGGAGGATCGCGACCGGGTCCGCGAGCGTATCCGCAGCGAACGGGCGCACGACGAGAGCGGGCTCGAGTTCCGGCTCCTTCGGCCGGACGGGACGACACGATGGGTCGAGCTCATTCACCAGCCCATCCACGACGAACGCGGCAGGTATCTCGGTCAGCGCGGGAGCGCACGCGAGGTCACCGAGCGCAAGCGCCTCGAATCGCTCGTGCTGCGCATGCAGCGGCAGGAGAGCCTGAGCCGGCTGTCGAGCGGCATCGCCCACGATCTCAACAACGTGCTCGCTCCCATCATGATGGCGGGCGACCTGCTGCGGACCGCCACGCTGACCGACGCCGAACGCGAGTGTGTCGAGATGATCCGGACGAGCAGCGAGCGCGGCGCGGACATGGTCCGGCAGTTGCTGACCTACAGCCGTGGTGTCGACGGACACCGTGCCCCGTTGAATCCAGGGGCGATCGTGCGGGACGTGGCCCGGATGGTGGCCGAGACGTTTCCGAAGGACATCCAGGTGAGGCTCAACGTCCCGACCGAGAGCTGGCCGGTGGCCGCGGACCGGACCCAGTTGCACCAGGTCGTGCTCAATCTCTGCGTCAACGCGAGGGACGCCATGCCGGGCGGCGGCACGCTGTCGATGGCACTCGACCGCGTCGAACTCGACGCGGTGGGCGCGAGCCTGATGCCCCCGGCGCGCCCCGGTCCCTACGTCGTGCTGACGGTGGCGGATTCCGGCCACGGGATTCCGCCGGAGGTACTCGACAAGATCTTCGATCCCTTCTTCACCACGAAGGCGCCAGGGCAGGGCACCGGGCTCGGCCTCTCGACCGTTCACGGCATCGTATCGAGCCACGGCGGATTCATCGACGTGCACAGCGCGGCCGGTGTCGGCTCCGAGTTCAGGGTGTACCTGCCCGCCTCGGCGGCGCACGGCGCCGCGGCCGCCGAGGAGACGGAGGTCGTCGCGGTGATGCGTGGCACGGGGCAGCGCGTCCTCGTTGTGGATGACGAGCGGCTGGTGCGCGAGATGCTGCGGTGCACGCTCGAGGCGCATGGCTACGCGGTGACCGTGGCCGACAGCGGCCCGAGGGCGCTCGAACTCTACGGCCGACTTCCGGGAGGGTACGACGTCGTCCTCATGGATACCTGGATGCCCCACATGGACGGGTTGAGTACCATCCGTGGTCTCGCCCGTGTCGACCCGCTCGCGAACGTGATTGCGATGAGCGGCCTGGCGGAAGTGCGTGAAACGGCCCTGGGCACGAGCCCGGTGGTCAAAACGTTCCTGATGAAGCCCTGGCGCACGGTGGACCTGCTCGCCGCGATCCATGCCGTGCGAACGGACACAAAGCACCCCATGGGAGAAGAAACCCGATGAATACTCGCGTGTTGCTCGTCGACGACCATCCGCTGCTGCGGAACGGCCTTCGCCTGTTGCTCGAAGCCCAACCCGACATTTCCGTCGTCGGCGAGGCGAGCGACGGCGACGGCGCGATTGCCGCGGCCGTTCAGCACACGCCGGACGTGGTGATCATGGATATCGAGATGCCCGGCGCCAACGGCATCGAAGTGACCAGGCAGGTGCTCACGGTCAGCCCCACGTCCCGCGTGATCATCCTGTCGGCCTTCCCGGATTCGCAGTACGTCAAGGCGGCCGTCCAGGCAGGCGCGCGCGGCTACCTGCTGAAGGGCAACGCTCCGGCGGAGGTCCTGAGCGCCGTCCGCGCCGTCGTGGCCGGGCACACGTTCATGTGCCCCGAGGCGACGAGCGCGCTGGTGGAAACGCTCAAGGACGCGCTCGCGACGGGGCCGACGCCGACCGCTCCGCCGCTCTCGCCGCGCGAACACGAAGTCATGACGCTCGTGGTCGAGGGCTGCCGTACCAAGGAAATTGCGGCGCGCCTGGGCATCGGGACCAAGACCGTCGATACGCACCGGGCGCGGCTGATGAAGAAGCTCGGATGCGGCAGCACGGCCGAACTCGTGCGCTACGCGATCCGCGAGGGGCTGGTTAAGTGATAGGGAACAGGGAATAGGCGATAGGCGATAGGGAAAGGGAAGAGGGGCGTTACGTCTTCAGGGTCACAGTGAAGGTGCTGCCCACGCCGGGCTCGCTGCTCACGGTCGCATCGCCGCCGTAGAGATGGGCCAGCTTGCGTACGATTGACAGGCCGAGGCCCGTACCGGCGATGTTGCGCGTCTTCTCGTTCTTGATGCGCACGAATTCCTCGAACAGCCGCGCGCGTTCCTCGGCGGTCAACCCGATGCCGGTGTCGGCGACGCGAATCTGCCAGCCCGGTTCGCCCGGGGCGATCGTGACCCTGACCGACCCGCCGTCTCGGTTGTACTTGACCGCGTTGCTGACCAGGTTGTTGAAGATGATCTCGATTTCGCCGCGGTCGGCCGTGATGGGCGCCGCGGGCGGCGCGTCGAGCGTGACCGCGATGTTCCGGCCCGTGGCGGATGCCGACACCGTCTCGATGGCCGAGACCGCCACCTCCCGGAGATCGACCGGTGCGAGGTCTCGGCGTTTCTGGCCGGATTCGATCCGTGTCAGGTTGAGCAGGTCGCCAATCAGCTTGCGCATGCCCTCGGTCCGGGACAGCGCCCGGTCCACCACGTTGGCGATGACCGCGGGATCGTTGCCGGCCGTGCCGTCCTTCAGGATCTGCAGGAATCCTTCGACGGCCGCGAGCGGGGCCTTCAGTTCGTGGCCGAGCACCGAGATGAACTGGAACCGGACCTGCCGTTTCTCTTCGGCCAGTCGGCGGGCTTCCCGCTGGATGACGTAGTGCCTGACCGCGCGCCGGACCGCGACGCGCAGGTCTTCCGGCGTGAACGGCTTCGGCAGGAAGTCGTGCGCGCCTCGTTTCGTGGCCTCGATGGCCGTCTCCAGCGTGGCGTACGCCGTGATCATCACGGTCAGCGTGTCGTAACGCCGATCGCGGACTTCCCGCAGGACGTCCAGCCCGGACATGCCTGGCAGCTTCATGTCGAGCAGCAGCAGGTCCGGCGCACCCTTCGCCATCGCCTCGAGCGCGTCTTCCCCCGACTCCGCCGTCTCGATCGCGAAGTTGACGACGTGTTCGCCGCCCCCTTCGCCCAGACGGACCGTGTAGGTATTGAGCACACGGGCGACGGCCAGGCGCATGCCCGTCTCGTCGTCGACGACCAGGACCCGAAGGGTTTCGACCACGGTGTCAGCCCCTGAGCAGCAGGCGGTCGATCTCGCGCTTCAGTTGCTCGAACCGGATCGGCTTGGCCAGCATCGCGTCGACGCCGACCCAGGACCGCTCGCTCGGGGAGGACGGCTTGAAGCTCATGCCCGTCTCGGCGGTCACCGCCGTCACCAGGATGACGGGCAGGCCGGGGATGGTGCGTTTCAGGTGATGGGCCAGGACGAACCCGTCGTCATGCTGCTCCATCATGAGGTCGATGATGGCCAACTGCGGCGCGAAGTCGCCGGCGAGACTCTCGGCTTCCGGGCGGCTCGTGGCCGTGCGGACGTCGAAACCCGCGTTCTCGAGCTGGATCCGGTGCAGGAACAGGAAGTCCTCGTCGTCGTCGACGAGCAGGATACGAGTGCGGGTGGAATCGGTGGTCATGGTTGAACGTCGTGCATGAATCCCGGCGCCGCGTCAGTGCACGCCGGGCATCGTTGTGCCGGTCAATCCGAACGTGTTGGTCTGATCGGCCGTCTCCTGCCGTCTCCTCGGCAGCGATACGGTGAAACTGGTACCGGTCGGCCCCTTGGCCGGGTCGGTGTTCGAGGCGACCTTGATGTCTCCCCGGTGCATCTTCACGATGCCGTACGTAACGGCCAGGCCGAGGCCCGTTCCCTGGCCCACCTTCTTGGTCGTGAAGAACGGCTCGAACAGCTTGGGGAAGTGCTCGGGCGGGATGCCGACGCCGGTGTCGGAGACCACGATCGCGAAACGGTCGCCGGCGTCGGCCGAGCGGACGCGCAGCGACCCGCCGTCAGGCATCGCGGCGTACGCGTTCGACACGAGGTTGATGAGCACCTGTGTCAGCTGATCCGGATCCGCTTCGACCATCGGGTCGTCCATGGACGACTCGACGTCGAGCGCGACGTTGACGGGCGGAGGCACGCTGCGCAGGGCCTTTTGCACGAGATCGGACACGTTGATCCGATCGTGCTCCACCTTGTTCTGGCGGGCGAAGTTCAGCAGCCCCGCCACGATCTTCTTGCAGCGGTCGGCCTGCTCGACGACCATCGTGAGGTCGTCGCGGAACTCGGGCCGCTCGCCGAGTTGCTCCATGAGGAAGTGCGCGTACATGATCACGACGCCGAGGGGGTTGTTGACCTCGTGCGCGATGCCCGCGGCCAGCTGGCCCATGCTGGCGAGCTTCTCCGAACGGACCAGCGCTTCCTGCGCGTCCGCCAGTTCGTTGTGCGAGTGAGCCAGATCCCGCACCGTCGTCCGCAGTTGTTCGATGCTGAACGGGAGGCACATCGTCGGCTCCGCCAGGCCGACGTAAATGGCGCTGGCCAGCTCCCGGCACGACGCGTACCCGCAGGCGCCGCAGTTGAGCTCCTGGTGCGGGTCGTGCTTGCCGAGGCTGTCCAGCAGGCGGGACAACTCCTCGGGCGACGGGACCGGGAGCCTGAGATCGCACGGCGTATAGTCGCGGGTCAGGTCGAGGCTGGACCACCGGCGGTGGCTGGCGGCCCACTCGGCGGCATTCACGCTCGAAATCCGCTGGCGCACGAACTGGCTCACGCGGGCGCGCCGGCCGAAGTGCGGCAGGTCCGAACTCATGCCCGGACCCATCGTGCAGCCGTTGCAGAAGAGCAGCTCGAGCAGCCGCGTCTCCATGATGCCGGTCTCGGCTTCCTTGATCGCCTGGGCGAATTCCGCCGGGCCCTCGCCGACCATGACGTGACCGGTGACGAGGTCTTCCTGGATGCCGGCGACCTGCAGCATGCCGCCGCTGATGGGGAACAGGCCGCCGCCCCGCGCGTGCGGCGGATCGAACTCGGACGGCGGCACCTCGTCGAAGTCGATGGCGCGCAGCAGCAGCAGCTGGCGCAACTCGGAGAACGTCAGGGCCTCGTCGACCTCGCCGGTCACGCCGGGTTCGACGGCCTCGCGTTTCTTGGCGATGCACGGCCCGATGAAAACGATGTGCAGCGGCCCCTGGGCCTGGTCGCGCAGGAGCCGCGCGGTCGCGATCATGGGCGACACGATGGGCGCCAGCGACGTCGCCAGTTCGGGATGGTAGCGCTCCACGTAGCCAACGACGGCCGGGCAGGTCGTGGCGATCCAGAGCTTGTCGCTTTCCTCCGCGACGAGGCGCTGGTACTGCATGGCGACGAGCTCGGCGCCGAACGCCACTTCGTGCACCGACGCGAAGCCGAGCTCCCGAAGCGCCCCGACCACCTGACGGTACTCGACGCGGATGAACTCGGCCGGGAAACTGGGCGCCACGATGGCGGCGACGGGCACGGGGCTGTTGAGCAGCGCCCGCACCGCCTCGACCGCCGACACGATCCGCTTGGCGTCCTGCGTGCAGACCTTCACGCAGACACCGCAGCCGATACAGCGCTCGGGCAGAACCTGCGCCTGGTGATCCGCGATGCGGATGGCTTTCGCCGGGCATTCGCGGACGCACTGGTAGCAGACCCGGCACCGTTCGCCGATGGTCGACACGAGCGGAATCTGACTGTATGGCGTCAATCTGGCTCCTGGCTCACGGCCCACGGCTTACGGCTCGCGGCCTCCCCAATCCCCAATCCCCAATCCCGAACTACATAATCGGCTGCCGCCGCTCGTAGTGCGTGTGCAGCAGTTCGTGGCTGCGGTGCGACAACGGCTTCTCGAGGAACTCCGTATAGAGGCGCTGGATGGCCGCGTTCTGATGCGACGCCTTGACGGCCGCGTCGCGGTCGATCACGTAGAGCGTCTGCATCCGCGCCCGGACGGCCTCCGGCGTCGCCGAGCGGGGCTGCCCGCCGCCGTTCACGCAGCCGCCGGGGCAGGTCATCACCTCGATGAAGTGAATGTCCTTGCGGCCGGCCTTGATCTGGTCGAGGAGTTTGCGCGCGTTGCCCAGCCCCGAGACCGCGGCCACGCCGATCTCCATCCCGTTGATGGTCGTCTTGAACTCCTTGATGCCGTCGAGCCCGCGCAGGGCCTGCACCTTGGGCGGTTCGCCGGCCTGCCCCGTCAGCAGGTACTGGGCCGTGCGGACGGCCGCTTCGGCCACGCCGCCCGAGGCGCCAAAGATCTTCCCGGCCGACGTCCGTTCCCCGAACGGCGTATCCGAGGCGTCCGGCGGCAGCGACGCGAGGTCGAGGCCGTGCATCCGGATCAGTTCCGCCAGTTCGCGAGTCGTCAGCACCGCGTCGATGTCCTGCAGTCCTTCGCGGCCCATTTCCTGACGACCGGCCTCGAACTTCTTGGCCGTGCAGGGCATGATCGCGACGCTGTAGATGACCGACGGGTCGATCCCCAGGCGCTGCGCAAGGAACGTCTTCACCACGGCGCCGAGCATCTGCTGCGGGCTCTTGCAGGTGGACAGGTTGGGAATCAGGTCCGGGTAGAACTGCTCCACGAACTTGATCCAGCCCGGCGAGCAGCTCGTCATCATCGGCAGCGTCCCGCCCTCCGCGATCCGCTGCGCGAGTTCCGACGCCTCTTCCATGATGGTGAGGTCCGCCGAGAACGCCGTGTCGAAGACCCAGGCGAAGCCGAGGCGCCGCAGGGCCGTCACGAGCGGGCCGTCAACGTCGAGGCCCGGCTTCAGCCCGAACTCCTCAGCGAGGCTGACCGACACCGACGGCGCGTGCTGCACGACGACGACCCGTTTCGGGTCGGCGAGGGCCCCCAGGACCTCGTCGATCGCGCGCGTTTCCGCGAGCGCGCCCGTCGGGCACACGGCCACGCACTGACCGCAGTTGATGCAGCTGCTGACGTTCAGGCCTTCGTCGAAGGCCGTTCCGATGTGGGCCTTGCTGCCGCGGCCGACGAAGTCGATGGCGCCGACCGCCTGGATCTCTTCGCACGCCCGCACGCACTTGCCGCACAGGATGCACTTCTCGGGGTCGCGGATGATCGACGGGCTGGCCACGTCGAGTTTCGCCCGCGTCCGCCCGCCGAAGTACCGCCGCCGGCGCACGCCGAGCTGGCTCGCGAGATCCTGCAACTGGCAGTCGAGGTTCCGCACGCAATACAGGCAGTCGTCCGGGTGGTTCGCCAGCAGCAGCTCGACCAGTGTCCGGCGCGCGTCGACCGCGCGCGCGGAATGCGTCTTGACCTTGAGGCCGGGCGCCGACGGAAACGCGCAGCTCGGCACGAGGTTCCGCTGCCCTTCGACTTCGACCACGCACATGCGGCACGCGCCACTCGGCGGCAGGCCCTCGTAGTGACACAGTGTCGGAATCTGGATGCCGGCACGGCGCGCCGTCGCGAGCAACGTCTCGCCGTCCTGCGCGTCGACCGTCCGGCCGTTGATTTCGAGTTTCATCGTCTTCTCTCTCTCTCGCCCCTCGCCTCTAGCCCCTAGCCCCTAGCCTCTGGTTCAGCTCACCGTGATCGCGTGCAGGTTGCAGACATCCACGCACGTGCCGCAGGCCACGCACCGCTCCGGAATGATGTGGTGCGGACTTTTCGGTGACCCGATGATGGCTTCAGACGGGCAGGGCTTCACACACAGGCCGCACCCGCGGCAGAGTTCTTCGTCGATTTCGTAGGTCAGCAGTTCGCGGCACGCCTTCGCGTCGCAGTGCCGGTCGTAGACGTGCTGTTCGTACTCCTCGCGGAACCAGCGCAGCGTGGCGAGCACCGGGTTGGGCGCCGACTGACCGAGGCCGCAGAGGCTCGTGTCGCGGATGACCGCCGCCAGGTGTTCGAGGTTCATCACGCTGCGGAACCGTTCGAGCGCGTCGAATTCCTTCTCCGAGCGGCGGTTGCGCGTGAGGCTCTCCAGGATCTCGAGCATCCGGCGCGTGCCTTCGCGGCAGGGGATACATTTGCCGCAGCTTTCGCGCTGGATGAAGTCCATGAAGTACTTCGCCACGTCCACCATGCAGTTGCCATCGTCCATGACGACGAGGCCGCCGGAGCCCATCATGGCTCCCACGTTCTTCAGCGACTCGTAGTCGATGTCGATGTCGAGGTGCGACTCGGGAATGCAGCCGCCCGAGGGCCCGCCAATCTGCACGGCCTTGTACTTGCGCCCACCGGGGATGCCGCCGCCGATGTCGAACACGATGTCGCGCAGTTTCGTGCCCATCGCCACCTCGACGAGGCCGGTGCGGGCGACGTTGCCGGACAACGCGAACACCTTCGTGCCCTTGCTCGAGGCCGTGCCGATGGACGAGAACCACGCCTTGCCGCGCTCGACGATGCCGGGCACGTTGGCGAGCGTCTCGACGTTGTTGATGACCGTCGGCTTGCCGAACAGGCCCTTGACCGCCGGGAACGGCGGACGCGGGCGCGGCATGCCGCGGCGGCCTTCGATGCTGTGGAGCAGGGCCGTCTCCTCACCGCAGACGAACGCGCCGGCGCCCATCTTCACGATGATGTCGAGCGAGAAACCCGAGTCGAAGATGTTGTGGCCGAGCAGCCCGTACGTCTTCGCGTCGGCGATGGCTTCATTGAGCCGGCGAATGGCCAGCGGGTACTCAGCGCGCGTGTAGATGTAGGCCTTGCTGGCGCCGATGGCGTACGCGGCCAGGGCGAGGCCTTCGAGCACGCGGTGCGGATCGCCTTCGATGACCGCACGATCCATGAACGCGCCGGGGTCACCCTCGTCCGCGTTGCAGACCATGTACTTCTGGTCGGCAGCCTGTTTCTGGGCGATCGACCACTTGGTGCCCGCGGGAAACCCGCCGCCCCCCCTGCCGCGCAAACCGCTCTTCTCGACCGTGTCGCTGACTTCGGCGGGCGTCATCGTGCGCAGCGCCTTCGACAATGCCACGTAGCCGCCGCGCGCCAGGTACTCTTCAATGCTCGACGGATCGATGATGCCGCAGTTCGCCAGGACCCACCGGGTCTGCGGCGCGAAGAACGGGTGCTCGTTCAGGCCGGGGACGACCGGCCACGGCTCGATCCCGGCGTGGTCGAACTGGCCGAGCGGCACCATGGGGAGCGTGCCGCCCGTGAAGATCGCTTCGAGCAGCGGGGCCACCTTCTTCTCGGTCACCTGGGCGAAGCTCAGGCGCGGGCGGCCCGGCAGCTGGATGTCGACGAGTGGCTCTTCGACACACAGCCCGATGCAGCCGACTTCGACGACTTCGGCGCGGCGGGCGTGCGTGTCGAGCCACTGCCGTACGGCGGCGAGCGTACGCCCGGCGCCGGCGCCGAGGCCGCACGTTCCCGTGCCGACGTAGATGATCGGCAGGGCCGGCGCGTCGCGCAGCATCTTCATCTTGCGTTCGTGGCGCCACTCGGCGCAGTGCGCATCGTCGTGACAGCTCGGGCCGTTGGCGATGCACGACACGACGCTCGCGCAGGGGCGTTCGGCCGAGTGCCAGCAGGCGGAACAGCAGCGGGGGAAGGTATCGCGTGTCACTTGACCTTCGCCTCCTTCCTCAGCACACGCACCACCCGGTTCACCACGTCGGGCGTGGCGCCGGCGTGGAACTCGCCGTTGACGGCGACGAGCGGCGCGAGACCGCAGGCGCCGAGGCAGGCGACCACCTCAAGGCTGAAGAGCCCGTCGCGGGTCGTCTGGCCCGGCTTGATGCCGAGCGTCCGCTGCAGCGCCTCGAGCGTCTGCGTCGACTTCTTCACGTGGCAGGCCGTGCCTCGGCAGACCTGCATGTGATACCGGCCGAGCGGCTGGAAGCGGAACTGGTTGTAGAAGGTCGCGACGCCGTACACCTTACTGGCGGGCAGCCTCAGGTGCTGACCGATGCGGATGACCGACTCGCGTGACAGGTAGCCGCAGGCCTCCTGCACCTCCTGGAGGAGCGGGATCAGTCCGTCCCGGCGTCCCGGCTGGTACTTGCTGACGATGGGGTCGATGTCTGGCGCGATCATGATGCGGATTCCCGTGGTGCTCGGTGTCCCCGGCCTCGCGGCCGGGGTTACGCTTCTCCGTGGGCGTGTGCGTAGTACGCCACGCGGTCGAGCGCGGTGGACATGTCCATGTTGTCGACGAACGTGCCCGTCGGGACGTGCAGCCGGACGGGCGCGAAATTGAGCAGGCTCCTGATGCCCGCGAGCACGAGGCGGTCGCAGACGTTCTGCGCCTCGGTGGCCGGCACGGCAATCACGGCGGCGTGGATACGTTCCCGCTGGAGCACCTCGTCGAGGGCGTCCATCGGGTACACGCGGCAGCCGTGGAGGATACGGTTGGCTTTGTCGGCATCGGCGTCGAAGGCGGCGGTGAAGCGGACCCAGGGCTGGCGCGTGGAGTAGTACGACAGCAGCGCGCGCCCGAGGTTGCCGACGCCGACGAGGGCGACGGACGTTTCGACCGACCTGGCGAGGACGACGTTGATGGCGGCGACGAGGTCCTGGATGACGTAGCCGCGGCGCGGGCTCCCCGAGAACCCGATGGTCATGAGGTCACGGCGGACCTGCGCTGAGGTGGAGACGGCAAGAGCGGCGAGTTGGTGGGAGAAGACCTGGCCTGCGCCGTTGGCGGCCAGTTCGAGGAGGAGGCGCCTGTACAGGCTCAGGCGCGCGATGGTGTTAGTGGGGATGCTCTGCGCCGTGGCTGGTCGTGAGCTTGTAGGCATTTTCGTCTGTGAACATCTTCACGCTGTGAATCTGTTCACAGACAGACTATCGGCATGCGCGAACCACGTCAATAGGGAACTCCGACTTCAGATGCAGGGAATAGGGAATAGGTGATAGCGAACAGGGAATAGGCGATAGGTACCAGGGAAAGGGGAGAGGGAACAGGGCAAGGGGAGAGGGAATGGGCGAGAAGCGAGAGCGAGAGAGAACGGCCGCAAGCCGTGAGCCGCAAGCCGCGAGCCGCGAGCCGCGAGCCGTGAGCCGGGGCGGGGATCGTCTGGTGTGACCAATCCCCAATCCCCAATCCCCAATCCCCAACCCCCAATCCCCAACCCCTAGCAATACACGTCCCGCTGCCCCGCGCGGACCTTCTCCACCATCTTCTCCGAGCGATGCCGCGTTCCAGGCTCCATCGTCTTTAGAATCTGTAGGATAGCGGTTTCGCCCTCGGCTCTCGACGCCGGACTCCCGTAATCCTCCAGATACTCTGCGAACGTGGCCAGGGCGTTCGGATCGCAATGTTCCTTGATGTCCCCGGGTTTCGCCAGGTCCATGAAGTCCTGACCCGTCCGGCCGAGCCGGTAACACGCCGTGCAGAAAGACGGGATATATCCGAGCGACGCCACGTCCCGGATCACCTCGTCCAGCGTCCGGTGATCACCCAGGCAGAACTGGCTGGCGTCGTACCGCTCGTCTTCGGCATACCCGCCAGGGTTCGTGCGGCTCCCAGCCGAAATCTGCGACACACCGAGGGCGAATGTCTCGCGCCGGATGTGCGCCGACTCTCGCGTCGACATGATGATGCCCGTGTACGGCACGGCGAGGCGGAGGATCGCCACAATCTTGCGGAAGTCGACGTCCGAGACCGGCATCGGCGGCTGGGCCGCCACATCCGACCCCGTCGCGGGCTCGAGGCGCGGCACGCTGATGGTGTGGGGACCCACGCCAAATCGTGCCTCGAGATGGCGGATGTGCTGCATCAGCGCCAGGACTTCGAATCGCCAGTCGAACAACCCGAACAGCACTCCGATTCCCACATCGTCGATGCCGGCTTCGAGGGCGCGATCCATCGCGGACACGCGCCAGTCGTAGTCCTTCTTCTTGCCCGCCAGGTGCACCGACGAGTACGTGGCGCGGTGGTAGGTCTCCTGGAACAACTGGTACGTGCCGATCCCCGCGCCCTTCAACACGCGGAACTCGTCGAGGGTGAGCGGCGCCACGTTGACGTTCACGCGTCGGATTTCGCCCTTGTCGTGCTTGACGCTGTAGACGGTCTCGATCGCCTTTAGCACGTACGAGAAACCCTCCCGGGGATACGATTCCCCGGCAACGAGCAACACCCGCTTGTGGCCCTGGTCGATCAGCACCCGGACGTCTCTCGCAATTTCGTCCTGCGTGAGGGCCCGGCGTTTGACCTCGGTATTCCGCGCGCGAAACGCGCAATACGTACACTCGTTCGAACAGAGGTTCGACACGTACAGGGGAGCGAATACGACAAGCCGACGGCCGTAGATGGTGTCCTTGAGATCCTTTGCCGCCGCGAACATTTCGCCGAGCAGTTCGGGATCGCTGACTGTCGTCAGCACCGCGATTTCGTCGCCGTCGAGCCCGTTCATCTCACGGGCCTTCGCGATCACCTGGCGCACACGGCCCGCGTCAGCGTGCCGATGCCGTTCGAGCGTGGCGCCGATGGCCGCTTCGTCGATGACTACTGTGGAATTTCCCTGCGACATACCGGTCTCCCTGAGGGCCTTACCTGACAGTGATTATAGTCCCCGTTCCCCCGAAGACTCCTGATGCCCGTCATACGAGCCTGCTGACACGCCCGGCCCGACACGATATCGTGCACGGATGAGCCGTACGCTCCGGACCCTGTCGGCCGCTGACGCCAGGACACTCGCCCTGACGGCACAGGGGTTCGACAAGCCCAGGCCTGCGCGGGTCACGGCCCGCACCCTCGCCGGAACGCTGCGACGGCTCGCGCTGTTGCAGCTCGATTTTGTCAACGTCGTCTGTCCGTCGCACTTCCTCGTGCCGTTCTCCCGCCTTGGCCCCTACGACCGTCACCTGCTGCACCGCACCATCTACCGGACCGCCGCCTTCACGGAGCAGTGGGCCCACGAGGCCAGCGTGATTCCGATGGAGACGTGGCCCCTGCTGCGGGAACGGATGGAAGTCCATCGCGCCAGGCCCTGGGGCTTCGACGAGATCATGCGTCGCCACCACGCCTACGCGGACACCGCGATGGCGATGATCCGCGAGCACGGCCCGATGAGCCCGGCGGACCTACCCGACCCCACGCACACCGGACGGAGAATCCCCGGCTCGTGGTACGGGTCCGTGCCGCGGGCGGTGCTCGAGGCATTGTTCGGACGCGGACGCCTCGCGGTCGTCGATCGCCGCGACGACTTCTCGCGCGTCTTCGACCTTGCGGAACGAGCCATCCCGGAGCCGCACTTCAGCCGGCGTATCGAGCCGGCCGAAGCCCGTCGGGAGCTGCTGAAGCAGGCAGCGCTCGCCCACGGTGTCGGAACCGCTGCCGACCTCGCGGACTACTTCCGCCTGCCGGTCACGACCGCAAGAGCCCCGCTCGGAGAACTCGTCGAATCGGGCGACCTCGATCTCGTGAACGTCGAGGGCTGGCGTGAGGTGGCCTACATGCCCGCGGGCGCGAGACTGCCGCGATCCATCAACGCCGAGGCGCTGCTTTCGCCCTTCGACCCGGTCATCTGGTTCAGGCCCCGCACACGCCGGTTGTTCGACTTCGATTACCGCTTCGAGATCTTCATTCCATCGACGAAGCGGAAGTGGGGGGCCTACGTGTTCCCGTTCCTGCTGGGCAACCGGCTGGTGGCGCGCGTCGATCTCAAGGCGCGCCGCGACCGAGGTGTCCTCGCGGTCCCCGCCGCGTACCTCGAAGCCCACGCGGACCCTGACGGCGTCGCGCCGGCCCTGGCCGCGGAGTTGTCCCGCATGGCGGCGTGGCTGGGGCTCCACCGCGTTGTCGTCGGCCGGCGAGGGAACCTCGCGCAGGTCCTCCGCCGGGCCCTGCGCTGACGCCCGGCGCTTCTTGGGCGTAAACGTTCACGGTATGATCGGGCCGCCGCCCGTACACACGGACCGGGGTGGCAGGGAGCCGTGCACCATGATCCGACACACGACAGTCACCCTTCTTCTGGCCCTCGCCCTCGGCGCGCCCGCAGGCGCGCAACACGCTCCGGCGTCCGCGCCGGCGGCCCGGATCAAGATCGACGTCGACCGGACCATCGGCGAGGTCGACCGGCTGCTCTTCGGCAATTTCACGGAGCATCTCGGCCGCATGATCTACGGCGGGATCTTCGAAGAGGGCAGCCCGCTCTCGGACGCGTCGGGTTTCCGGACCGACGTGCTCGCCGCCGTCAAGGGACTCGACGTCTCAATCCTCCGGTGGCCCGGCGGCAACTTCGCTTCGGGCTACAACTGGAAGGACGGGATTGGCCCGAAGGACCAGCGCCCGGTGCGTCCCGAACTTGCCTGGAACGCGCTCGAGCCGAACCGTTTCGGCACCGACGAGTTCCTGCAGTACGCCGCGCGTATCGGCGCCGAGCCCTACATCTGCCTCAATCTCGGTCTCGGCACGATCGATGATGCCCGGCACTGGGTGGAGTACACGAACGGGGCGAAAGCGACGTACTGGGCAGACCAGCGGAGGAAGAACGGTCGGAGTGAACCCTGGAACGTCAAGTTCTGGGCCCTCGGCAACGAGATCGACGGCCCCTGGCAGCTGGGCCACAAGAACGCCGACGAGTACGGCAAGTTCGCGCTCGAGACCGCCAAGGCCATGCGCGCCGTGGACCCGTCGATCAAGCTCGTCGCGAGCGGGTCGAGCAACTACGGCGGCGGGGCGGACTGGATCGGCTGGAACCGCACGGTGCTCCAGCACCTCCGCAACGAGATCGACTACATCGCCATCCACACGTACATCGCGAACCGCGAAAACGATCTCGAACGGTTCCTCGGCTGGTCACGCACGATCGAGCACTACATCGACACGACGGCCGCCCTCATCAGGCAGGTGCAGTCCGGCCAGCCGAACCCGAGGAAGATCGCGATCGCGTACGACGAGTGGAACGTCTGGTACCGCGCCTTCGGCCAGCAGCAGCTCGAGGAGGTCTACAACTTCGAGGACGCCCTCGCGATGGGCATGTTCTTCAACGCGTTCTTCAAACACGCCGACGTCGTCAAGATGGCCAACCTCGCGCAGATGGTCAATGTCATCGCGCCCATCATGACGAACACGTCCGGACTCTACCTCCAGACCACGTACTTCCCCCTGGCCGAATACGCGAAGCAGAAGGGCAATACCTCCATCGACGCCTTCGTGCAGAGTCCGACCTACACCGCCCCGACGCGGGGCACGCTGCCGTACCTGTACGTGTCCACGACCTTCAACCCGAAGACGCGCGAGCTGTTCGTCAATGTGTTGAACCGGAGCAAGGACAAGAACATCGCCACGCGCGTCGAAAGCCAGGAAGGCGCGTTCGCGGCGTCAGGACGTGTGTGGGAACTCAATCATCCGGACCTCAAGGCCACGCACACCTTCGGCGACGACAGGAAGGTGCGCCCGGTCGAACGTCCGCTCACGCTCACGCTCGAGCGAAACGGGTTCGTCTACACCTTCCCCGCGCACTCGCTGACGATTCTGAAGCTTACGCTGCAGTAGCAGAAGACGAACGAGGCAGGGGCCACGGGGGGCGGCAGGTGCCGCCCCCCGTGGATCGAGTCCTAACCGTTGAAGTAGATATACGCCGCCAGAATCAGCACGAGCACCACGCCGGACGACACGACGTCCCACCGGTTCCAGCTCGCCCGCGTCTCGGCACGGTGTTCATCCGTGACCGTCGCGTAGGTGAGCCCGTGCAGGCGTTTCTCGTCAGGCACCTCGGTCATGTAGCTCACGATCACCATCGTCGCGATCGATGCCAGGAAGATGAACAGGCTGTAGTACTGGAAGTAGACGTTGTTGACGAACCACAGGAACGACCCCGAGACGTACCCGCCCTCGTAGCCCGCCATGCCCAGGCTTACCGGCGTGTCCACCGCCAGGCGGAAGGCGCCGAGCGCGAAACCCACCACGAGTGCGGACAGGCAGCCCTTGGCGTTCATCCGCTTGGAGAACACGCCCAGGAAGAACACGGCGAAGATCGGCGGGGCGAGGTACCCCTGCACGCCCTGCAGGTAGTCGTACAACCCCTTGGCACCCTGAATGACCGGGATCCACAGGAGGGCCACCAGCACCATGACTCCCGTGGCCACCCGGCCGATCCACACGAGTTGTTCCTGCGTGGCCTTGGGTTTCAACTGCTGGTAGAAGTCCATCGTGAAGAGCGTCGAGCAGGCGTTGAACGCGCCCGCCAGCGAGCTCATCAGTGCCGCGAGCAGACCGGCCACGACCATGCCGCGCAAACCGACCGGCATGATGGCCTGCACCATCAGCGGATACGCCGCCTGCGCCGCTGAGTTCACCGTGTTGCCGCCCGCGTCGACGAGGGCTTCCAGCCCGGCGGCCTTGCCCGATCGGGCCAGCGCGAGGGCCAGCATGCCGGGGATGATGAAGATGAAGACCGGAAGAAGCTTCAGGAAGGCCGCGAAGATGCTGCCGCGCCGGGCCTCCTGCTCGCTCGGGGCGCCCAGCGTGCGCTGGACGATGTACTGGTCGGTGCACCAGTACCACAGGCCGATAATCGGGGCGCAGAACAACATGCCCAGCCACGGGTAGTTCCCGTTGAAGTACCAGGCCATGCGCCCGGCTTCCTTCACCGGGGCCCACGTGCCCTCGACGCCGGCCGGGATGAGCGGCTTCCAGAGGTTGAACATGTCCGACGGCAACGCCGCGCGGAAGCCATCCCACCCGCCGATCTTCTCGAGGCCAAACACCGTCAGCAGCAGCGACCCGACGACGAGCACCGCCGTCTGCACCGCTTCGGTGTACGCCACCGCCCGCATGCCGCCCGCCACCGTGTAGAGCCCGGTCAGGAGCACCACGGCCACCGATCCAACCCAGAACGAGTTGAATGTCGTTCCAAACAGGTTGAGGCTGAGTTCAGGCATCAGCGTGCCGAACACCACGCCGCCGGCGAAGATTCCCACGGCCAGCTTGGTCAGCACGTAGGCGACGAGCGAGATGAGGGAGAGAACCCACCTGACCGTTGGAGAGAAGCGCCGTTCCAGGAACTCGGGCATCGTGTACACCCGGGACCGGATGTAGAACGGCACGAGCACCCAGCCCAGCACGAGCAGGCACCACGCGTGGAGTTCGTAATGCGCCATCGCCACACCGCTCGTCGCGCCCGAGCCGGCCAGGCCGACCAGGTGTTCCGATCCGATGTTCGAGGCGAAGATGGACGCGCCGACGACGATCCATCCGAGATTCCTCCCCGCGAGGAAGAAGTCGTCGGCGGTGCCCTGGTTCTTCCTGACGGCCCACCATGTGAGCCCTGCGAGCAAGCCGAAGTATGCGGCGATGACGAGCCAGTCGATCAGTGCCATTGGCGAAATCCTCGCTATCGTGAACGTTACCGGCCGTGCCGATCGACCCGGCCGCGAGGCGAATGCCGTAAGATAGCGCAAACCGGTCCGCCGGGCCAATCATGACCACCCAGCCCCCGACCGTCGCCCTGTTCGATCCCGTCGTCATCGGCCCCCTCACGCTGAAGAACCGTATCGTCATGGCACCCATGACGACCCTGCTCGAACGGGCCGGCGGCGAGCGGTACGAGCGGTTCTACGAAGCCCGCGCCCGCGGCGACGTCGCGATGATCACTCTCAGTCTGCAGGCGATCGCCCCGGGTGTCGCTCCGCGCAAGGCTGCCGCCGGCCCTGCGGGAACGCCGCTGCTGGCGCTCAATGGCAACCGGCACCTGTCCCGCCTGGAGGCGCTGGCCGCGCGGTTGCACGCGCACGGCAGCCTGGCGTGCGCCCAGTTGGCGGTTGGCGGCACCGTCGCGCTCGGCCCCGGAGACTCGAACACCGTCACGCTGTCGCCCTCGGGGCTCGACGCCGCGGCCCCGGATACCAGGCCCGACATCAGCCGGCTGCCCTTCTTCGAACGAGGCCGGCCGGCCACGCCCGGTGAACTGGCGGCCGTCGTGGAAGCCGTTGCCCGGGCGGCGCGCCGGGCGGAATCGTGCGGCTTCGACGCGGTCCAGGTGTCCGCGGCTGGCGGAAGTCTCCTCGCGCAGTTCCTCAACCCGAGGCTGAATGCGCGCGACGATGAGTACGGTGGTGGTGTGGCTGGCCGGAGCCGGCTGGTGCTCGACGCGCTGCGCGCGGTTCGTGCGGCCGTGTCGCCGTCCGTGGCCCTGTCATGCCGTATCAACGGCGACGACCTGCTGGCGGGCGGGATGACGGCGGATGACTACGCGGAACTCGTCCCGCGGCTCGAAGACGCCGGTGCGGAGGCCATCGACATCCTGCCCGGAGGTTTTCTGACCGGCGTGCCGGTGTATCAGCCGTGCGTGCAGGAAGGGGCGTTTGCCCGCGTGTCGCGCACGCTCCGGCGCCGCTCGCGCGTGCCCGTCTTCGCGGGCACGCGGATTACCACGCCCGAGTGCGCGGCACGGATCCTGGCGGAAGGAGACGCGGACGTCATCTCCCTGGGCACGGCGCTCATTGCCGATCCGGAATGGCCTCGCAAGGCCTCGGAGGGGCGCGCGCCTGACATCCGCCTCTGCACGGTGTGTGGCGAGTGCTGGAACGACCTCGCGGAACGTCACGTCCCCATCAACTGCCCCGTCAACGTCTCTCCTTGAGGGCCCACGGGGTCACGGCCACGTCGGCGCCGACCCAGATCGCGTGTTTCGTGACGGCCAGCCCGCCGAGCGAGATCTTGAGGCCCACCTGCCGGCCCCTGACCGAGAACTCCGGGTCGA
>CAZJRM010000086.1:0-18049 GCA_964547975.1 uncultured Vicinamibacterales bacterium
CCAGCTCGAGATGGCGCGGGCACGGCTCGGGGTCGGCGCCGGCAGCGCGGCAGGCCGCCGAGCCCTACGCGTCGTGTCGCCGGTGGACGGCGTCGTTCTTCGCCGCTGGAGGGAAAGCGAAGGACCGGTGTCCGCCGGCCAGCCGCTCCTCGACATCGGCGATCCGTCACAGCTGGAACTCGTCGCCGACCTGCTGTCGACCGATGCGGTCGGCGTTCATGCGGGCGACGTCGTCATCGTCGAGCGGTGGGGTGGTGAGGGCACGCTGGCCGCGCGCGTGCGCCGTGTCGAACCCTCGGGGTTCACAAAAGTGTCCGCGCTTGGTGTCGAGGAACAACGCGTGAACGTCGTGATGGACTTCGATGGACCGCCGGAGTTCAGGCCGGGGCTGGGCGACGGATACCGCGTGGACGTGCGGATCGTCGTGTGGGAAGGTGACGCGCTGACGGTGCCGGCGTCGGCGCTCTTCAGACTCGGCGGGGCGTGGGCGGCGTTCGTGGACAGGCAGGGCCGCGCCGAACGCCGGATGGTGAGCGTCGGGCGGCAGAATGCGGCGTCGGCCGAAGTCCTGGGAGGACTGACGGCAGGGGAGCGCGTCGTGCTGCATCCGCCCGACACGCTTCGACCCGGCACACGCCTGAGGAGCGCGGCCGGGTCGACACCCTGAGGCGTCAGGCTTCCTGGTGTTCCGGCCAGTTGCGCCGCTCGAAGAACGTCGCCGGCTCGATTCGCCGGCCGTGCGGGTGTTTGCGCGCGTCCCGCTTCACCGACCACAGCACGATCGGGCCCACCGCGCGGTTCGTCCACCGCGTGAACACGCCCCACTCCCGTTCCATGTCCTTGCGCAACTCGTGGACCTTCAGCGCGACGTCTTCATTGGACTTCCGGAAGTACCGTTCCATCGCGAAGAGCGCCGCGCCGTACCCGTGGCGCAGTTCCTTGCCCACCTGCCGCATCCGTTCCCGTACGCGCGGGTCCGGATCGTTACGGTACTTGAGCCAGCCTTCGCGCATCGTGCGCGCCAGCCGGTAGATGCTCGGGCCGTTCTTTTCGAAGTCGAGGCGGAACGCCCAGTCCAGCAGCGGCTTCGACTGCTCGCGCGGAATCGCCGCGTGCTCGAAATTGAAGTGATCCTGCCCGTGGATGTCCGCCAGGTCGACGTCCTTCAGCATCCGCCCTTCGCCGTCGATCTGCTGGTAGAGCGGCGTGCCGGGGATCGGCGTGTACAGCATGAACTGGTGGAAGTCCGTGTCGTGCGCCACCGCGTGTTCGATTTCCGCCGTGATGTTCTCGGGCGTGTGGTGTTCGAGGCCGACAATCGTCGACCCGAGCACGCCGATGCCGTGCGACTGCAGTTCTTTCGTGAGCTTGACCGTGTCGGCGCCGTCCAGCTTCGAATACTGGTTGTTCGGCGACTCGAGGCCCATCCACACCCACGACACGCCCAGTTCGACCAGCTCCCGCATGCTGTACTTCGACAGCGCGTTCGCCGACGAGAAGACGTAGAGCGACCACGCCTTCTTCTTGGCCTTCATCTGGTCGAGCAGTTCCATCGCCCGCTTCTTGTAGAGCAGGAAGTTCTCGTCCATCACGAAGAACGACTTCACGCCGAGTGCCTCCTCGGCGTCGCACATCGCGTGGAAGATTTCCGCGCCCTTCTCGAAGAAGTTCGTGACTTTGCCCTTGCCGCCGAAGAACGCCGACGTCGTGCAGAAGTTGCAGCCCATCGGGCAACCGACCGACGGAATGATCGTCGCCGCCGGCGCGCTGGCCTTCTTCGGCGCCGGCAGGCCCAGCACGCTGAAGCCGAACCCCGACTGGATGACCGGGTGCGTCAGCGGCGCGTCCGTCGGCTCGCCGAGGTACGCGCGGAACCACGCCACGCCTTCGCCCTTCACGATGTGATCGGCGTCGATCATGTGGCTCAGCCCGGGAATCGCCGTCACGTGCCCGCCCACGATGACCCGGGCGCCCGGCGCGTGTTCCCGCACCAGGCGGCACATCTCGCGGACTTTGCCCACGTTCACGATGATGCTCGAAATGCCGACGACGTCGTACTGCCCCGTCTTGAGTTCCTCGATGAACCGTTCGCGCGTCGGGAAGTCGAGCACGGCGCAGGGCGCCGAGATGTTGTGCTGGATGAAGATGATGCCCCACGAGCGGTGGAACAGCCGGAGCGAGAACGGGCCCTGTTCGCGCGTGACCTGGTTGTGGTACAGCTCCATCGGGTTGATGGCGCGGCTGCCGTACTCATCGTCCTGGGCGTAGGGACCGAAGACCGACGTGAGAAGGATCCGGGCGCTGGTGCCTTTCGGGTGACGCGGAACTGCAACATCTGCCATGGCGTGTGTGTCGACCTTTCCTCGGCCCCGGGGGTGGGCCTGCCTCCGTCTCGCACCGCGGTGGGGGCCGCGGGACGTTCGATCTGACATTGTAAGCCGGATCCCGGCCCCGGGTATCCACTCGCGTTCGACCGCGTGAGAGGTGTCCGGAGGTCTACGGACGGAAATCTTCCGACAGCAGGTAGACCATCAGCGCCATGTGGATGGCGCCGAGCTCGAGTTCGCGCGGGTTGACCGAGGCGAGCGTGTCGATGCCCGAGTGGTGCACGTCGAAATACCGCTGCGAATCGGGCACCAGGCCCATCAGGATCGTCCCGGACGGGCCGAGCGGCGCGATGTCCACGCCACCCCCGCCCGGGCGGATCCACTGCAGCCCCGCCCGCTGGAACAGCGGTTCCCATCCCTTGATCCGATCGTAGTCCGCGCCCTTCGCGCCGACGCCCATGCCGAGCGGCAGGAACCCACCGCGATCCGACTCGATGGCGGCGAGGTGGCGTTCGACCGCGCGCGCCGGGGACGCGGCGTAATCGCGACCTCCCGTCCCGCCGTTTTCCTCGTCCATGAACAACACGGCCCGGATCGTCCGCTTCGGCCGGATCCCCAGCTCACGCAGCAGGCGCAACGCCTCGATCGACTGCGCGCAGCCAGCCCCATCGTCGTGCGCGCCGGCGCTGAGATCCCAGCTGTCGATGTGACCGCCGACGAGAATGACGTCCTCCGGGCGCTCCGAGCCGCGCAGTTCGCCCATGACGTTGTGCGATACCACCGGCGCGAGCGTCTCGCACGACGTCCGGAAGGTGAAGCGCGTGTCGGGGTCGGCGCTGAGGAGTTCGCTCAGCCGGTTCGCGGCGGCCGTCGAGATCGTCGCCGCGGGGATCTTCGGCACGCCCTCTGCGTACTGCATCGTGCCGGTGTGTGGATCGTCGTTCGTCTCGAGCGTGAGCGAACGCACGATGACGCCGACCGCGCCCGCGCGGGCGGCGGCGACGGCGCCGGTCGTCCGCTGCGCGGCCGCCGCGCCGTACGCGCCGAAGGTGTCGAGGCGGGCGGGGTCCATCGCGCCGTTGAAGAAGACGATGCGCCCCTTCGCCCGGGCCGCGACCTGCTCGAGTTCGGGCAGTGAGCGGACCTCGATGACGCCTGCGGTCAGCCCGCCAGTCGGCGTGGCAATGCTGTTGCCGAGGGCGCGCACCTTGACCGGGATCCGTCCGGCCGACCGGCTCACGATCGCGCCGTCTTCGACCGGACCCCGCACCCAGCGCCCGACCGTCGTCGGCTCGGTGCGGACATTGTCGAAACCCAGGGCTCTCATGTGGTCCGCCATCAGCGCGACGGCCTTGTCCGCCGCGGGCGAACCGGTGAGGCGCGGGCCTGCGGACAGGAGCGTCTCGAGCGTCTTGTACGCGCCGAGCTGGCGCAGCCCGGTGCCGACCAGCTGGTCGACGATCGGTTCGTGCCTGGCGATCGGGGCTGGCGTCTGAGCCGGGGCCTGGCCGGAGACCGTCAGGACGGCGGAGACGAAGGCGGCAGCAGCGGCAAAGACGAGGGGGCGGCGGTCGTTCTGCATCCGCCCAGTATACGGAGAAACGGGGCGACTCAGCGGGCCATCACGGCCCTCACCCGCTCGACGAGCTGGCGGGGCGTGAAGGGTTTGGGCAGGTACGCGACGTGGGGATCCAATACCCCCTCGTGCACGATGACATTGCCGGTGTACCCGGAGGTATAGAGGATCCGGACGCCCGGACGGCTCTCCGCGATCCGGCCGGCCATTTCGCGCCCGCTGATCCCCGGCATCACCACGTCCGTGAAGACCAGATCGATGACGCCGTCCGTTCGGGCGGCGATCGCCAGTCCCTCCTCGCCGCTGGCGGCGGCCAGCACGGTGTAGCCGGCTTGCTGCAGAGCCGTCGCGGCCAGCACCCGCACGTCGGCCTGGTCTTCGACCACGAGGACCGTCCCCGTTCGGCCTGCGGCGTCGCAAGGGGCCTCGTTCGCCCGGACCTGTTCCGCGATGCCGTCGACCGCGGGGAGATAGACCTTAAACGTCGTGCCCCTGTCCGGCTCGCTGTAGACCCAGATCCATCCGCCGCTCTGCCGCACGATCCCGTATACGCTGGCGAGGCCGAGTCCCGTCCCTTGCCCCTTGGCTTTCGTTGTGAAGAAGGGTTCGAAGACCTGCTGCCGGGTCTTGTCGTCCATGCCGTGCCCGTTGTCGGTCACCGCGAGCATCGCATAGCGTCCTGGCGTCATCTGCGGTCGTTCGTCCAGCCGGTCAGCGTCCCAGTCGACGATCGAAGTCTCGACCACGATGTGCCCGCGCCCCGAGACGGCATCGCGAGCGTTGAGCACCAGGTTCATCAGGACCTGGCCCAGTTGGGAGCGATCCGCGAGCACGGTCCCGACGCCGGGGTCGAGCCGGACATCGAGGGCGACACTCTCGGGCAGCAACCTCCGAAGCATGTCCTGTTCGCCGGCCACGACCTCGTTCAGGCTGAGCACGCTCGGTTCGAGCACCTGGCGGCGGCTGAACGCGAGCAACTGCCTCGTCAGGTCGGCCGCTCGGTCTCCGGCCGAGCACACGGCTCGCGCCAATTCTTGCTGCGGGCTCCCCGGGGGCAGTTCATCGAGCAGCAGGTTGCCGTACCCGTTGATGACGGTGAGCAGGTTGTTGAAGTCGTGGGCGACGCCGCCCGCCAGCCTGCCGATGCTCTCCAGTTTCTCGGCCTGCGCCAGTCGCGCCTCGAGGCGCGCCGCCTGGTCCTCCGCGGCCTTTCTGGCTGTGAGATCGATTACCCTGGCGATGACGCCGGTGCCGGTCTCTCCCGAGATCGGGACCACGGTCAGTTCTCCGGGAAACGTTCCGCCGTCGCGCCTCCGGAACTGCAGTTCGCCCAGTCCGACCGTCCGTCCCACCATCGCCGCGGCAAGGCCCCGCGCCACGCCATCCGCGGAGGCGGTGTCGATGAGGTCCACGAACGGCACGCCGTTGATCTCGCCTGGTTGGGCGAAGCCGAACAGGATGGCGGCCTGACGGTTCCCCATCACCAGGCGACCGCGGTCGTCTGTGACGGTGATCGCGTCCGGCGACGTTTCCACGAGCAGGCGGTACCGCTCCGCAGCGGCCTGGACGGCCCGCGCGGCAGCGTCTTTCTCATCGATGAGCAGCAGCAGCAAGCCGGAGGTGATTCCCAGCGCCAGCATGCCCGCGATCCACGGGAGGTTGTCCACCTCGTACACCTGCCGGCCCGCCCCCACGGTGGCCCACACCAAGGCCATCGAGTAGAGGGCGTACAGCCCCGTGCACGTCACGGTCAGCCGGCCTCCGAGCGTGGCGGCTCCAGGATGATGGCGGAGGAACGTGACGGCGAACCAGGCCGCTGCCGCGCCTGCCGACGCCGCGCGTGCCACGCGAATGGCAGCCGAGGCTCCCACGCGGTCGGGCAGCAGTGTGGCAGCCGCCGCAAACACCGCGATCGCCAGCGTCACCACGAGGAGGGGAAGCCCCATCCGCCATGCGCGGGAGACCTCCCGCCCTCCCAGGCTGATGGCGGCCATGCCCAGGAACACCGGTTCGGCCATGCCGACGGCGGCCGAGATCACGGCGATGACCACCAGCGAGGGAGACAGGTTCCCGCCGGCAAGGCGGAACGGCGCGGTGCCGGCCATCACCACGGCCAGCGATACCCACGCCAGGGCCCAGTACTTCAGGTACGTGTGGTGACGACTCCTCCGATACGAGCCGGCGAGAAGGAATGCCAGCCAGAGTGCGTTCAGCACCTGGTAGACGAGGCCCGCCAGCAACCAGCCATCCATCGGATCGTCTCCCCGGGGAGGTGAGGGCGCTCGTGGTCAGCGGCATGATAGCCGAAAGGGCGGCGAACGCGGGGGCGAGACACGCGACGACCGCGGGTTCCGGCCCGAAACGGGGCCACCTTCCGTTTCTTCGGCCACTCGGTTTCCGGCCGGTTGTGGTGCAGTATCGGGCACGGTCGCCCCGCCCGTTTCCCCTGAGTGCGGGTTTCTGGAACAATTCCAACCAGGAAGGAAAACGGAAGGTGGCCCCTTTTGGGGGCGGCGGAGGGAGAGGGACGATGGCGGAGGCGTTGACGGCGTCTAGCGCGACGGGGCGGCCGCTGTGCCCGCCGTCCTGGGGCGAACCGTTCCGGTTCGCGAGCGGAGGCGCCCTGCCATCGCGCGTCGTGCCTGGCCCGATGGAGGGGATCACCGCCGGCGCGTTCGTCACCGTGATGAATGGGCTGGATCTGACGTCCGCGTGGGTCACGCCGTTCATCCGCGTCTCCGAAGGTGTGCTGCGCCCCGCCCGCGTGCGCGACCGCGTGCGCGTCTTCGCACCCACGCCCGTCATCGTCCAGGTGATGGGGACCGACATCCCGCTCCTCTGCGCGACGGCGGCCCGCATCGCCGAAGAACCCGGCGTCGTCGGGATCGATCTCAACTGCGCGTGCCCCATGCCGATCGTCGTGGCCAACGGCGGGGGAGGCGGACGGCTGAAGGAACCACGGTGGATTCGTGACGCGCTCCTCGCGCTCAGGCAGGCGTGCCCGGCGATGGGCATCAGCGTCAAGATCCGTGCTGGCCTGGAGTCCGATGCGGAGTTGCCGTCGATTTGCGAGGCCGTCGGCGAAGGGCGTCCCGACATCGTAACGATGCACTACCGGACCGTGCGCGAACGGTACGGGCCGGCGCACGACGGGCTGGGCCGACTGGCGCGGGCGAGGGCCCTGCTGCCAGGCGTGGCACTCTTCGGGAGCGGCGACCTGCGCAGCGTCGGCGATGCCGCGCGGATGTTCGACGAGACGGGTGTCGATGGCGTGACCCCCGCGCGGGGCATGCTCGCCAATCCGTGGCTGCTGCGCGACATCGAGACCGACTGCCGCCGCGTGGCCGTTCCCTCGCGCACGGACGACGATCGCCGGCGGTTCCTCGGACTGTTGATCGCCGAAGCGGAGCGGACGGGCACGTGGCGGAGAGGATTCGTGCTCGAAGTCGCGCGCCACCAGTTCGGCCGCGTGCACCCGACCTTCGAGCGCCTGCTCGCCGCACGCTCAGCCGGCGAGATGCTGAACGCGTTGCAGCCTGACCGTCGTGGGGCAGGACTCTAGGCCCACCCAAGCCCTGCCTGGTGTTTATCGTGGTGCAGGGCTTCCTCCGACATCGCTCAGGACGAGTCAGCGTGCCTGGCCGTGGATGCCGTTCGACACCCGCCATCCGGTACAATCGCCCGATGCCGATTCCGTCGCGCATGAGCATGAGCTCGCTGACCGGGAAGAGGATCCTGTCGCTCGTCCGCGACGGAGACTTCGCGCACGCCGGCGAGACCGAGGCGGTGGACTTCGTGCTCGATGTGATGACGCGCGAGTCCTCGCGCCGCGTCCTGGATCTCGGCTGCGGGCTAGGTGCGACGGCGGCGATGATCGCCGAGCGCGGCTATGGACAGGTGACCGGCGTCGATATCGACCCCGGCACGATTGACTACGCGCGCCGCTCGTATCCTGGCGTGGCGTTCGAATGCGCCAGCGCCGGCGACGTGTCTGCAGCCGTGACCGGCCCGTTCGACACCATTGTCATGTTCAACGCGTTCTACGGGTTTCCCGACCAGGCGAAGACGCTGCGCGAATGCCGCGCGCTGGCGGCACCCCGGGGCGAACTGCTGGTCTTCGACTACACGACGCCGGCGTGGAACGACACCGCGCGCGACTTCTGCACGTCGTACGCGCGCGGCGGCTACTGGCATCCGCTCGTCCTCGACAGGCTCGCGGACGAGTTCGCCGCCCACGGCTGGCGTCTCGACTCGGTCCGGGGCCTGAACGACGAGTATCGCCGCTGGTATCGGACGCTCGTCGCCACGATCGACGCGCGCCGTGACCGGATCGTCGCGGCGTCTGACGAGGAGTGGTTCGCCTACGCGCGCTGGCGATTCACTGCACTGCTCGCGGCGATCGAAGCCGGCGTCATCGGCGGCGCCATCGTGCGGGCGGTACTGGCCTGAATCAGGGGGCGTCCGCCAACTCCCGCGCCAGTTCCGCGAACCGTGCCAGTTCGCCCGCGTGCCGGCCGAGTTCGCCGGCAACCAGCCGGGCATCGAGCGTGTCATGCTCGTGCACGAGCCGGTTGCGGAATCCGCACATGCGCTGCAGCGAGACGGCGAACCCGGTGTCCACGAGGCCCGCTTCCGCGAGGATGACGAATGTGTCCGCGTAGGTGCGCGGCGCGCGCAATCCGCGTTCCGCGACGACATGCCTCGCGACGCCGATGCACGTGCCGATCGCCAGTTCAAGTGTCCGATCGACGGCGCACTGCGTCATCCAATCGGAGGCGCAAACCGCCGGCGCCACATCGACGAGCTGACGAAGCCTCCCGACGAACACGTCGAGTTCCGCCAGCTTCTGCGCCACCGTGTCGCCGAAGGGGCGCGCGGCCCGTTCGCGCACGAAGACCCGTTCGAACGTCTCGAAGTCTTCGGCAATCGCCGCCTCGATAAACGAACGCTCCCGTTTCGCCTGTTCCCCGCCCGCCAGCCTGTTCATCACCTTTCTTGACCTCGACGACGACGACGTTGCCATCGTCAGGCGCGGACGTCAAGCCGGGTGGACGCCGCAGAACTTCCCGGCCGTATCCCTCGTCTTGGAAAAGGGTGGTGGACGCCGGCCACTGCGTCGTCCGCCCGCTCTGTCTGACCCCCGGGGAGTATTACTGTCATGCCGTCCGCCAGTCGTGCCTTCCTGCGGTCTGCCTCCTGGAACGCTCGTGTCGTCCTCTTCGTTGCGGTCGTGCTCGCGCCGGCCTCCATCCATGCCCAGCCGGCGTCGGCCGATCCGGAGTGGAGTGCCCGCACTCGCCTGCAGTTGACCGGCACGTCCGACTCGTCCGACCCGGCAGGTTACTTCGTGTATTCCGGCGTGCCCATCGAGGTGAGTCTGCGGCGTGATGTCGGTCGCCTCTGGTCGGTCGAAGCCTCGGCCTCGCTCGAGTCGCGTGAGGTGGATACGACCCGGGCGGGCGTGTCGCCGAGGCTCAATCTCGGTTCGATCCAGACCCTGCCCGTCAACGTCGTGGCCCTGGTGCGCCCGTGGGCCGGCGCGCGTGTCCGGCCCTACGCCGGCGTCGGCGTGAATCTCACGGTCTTCTGGGAGAAGAGCGGCGCGCTCGATTCGATGGACCTGACGCCCGGCGTCGGGCTGGCGCTCCAGGCGGGCACCGACATTGCGCTGAGCCCGCTGGCGGTGCTCAACATCGATGTGAAGTGGAACCAGCTCGACACCGAGCTCAAGTCGGATGGCGCGCGGGTGGCCCGCCTGTCGATCAACCCGCTGTCGCTGGGCGTCGGATTCGGATTCCGGTTCTGAGGCGGGCGCGGCGCCGGCCGGCATCTTGACTTCGGCGCCCTCCGCGTCATACTCGCGCTGTCCCCCAGTCTGGAACCCCCATGTCCGACCATCTTCCGCCCGGAAGCGAAGACAGGTTCCGCCTCCTCGCCGAGGCGTTCTTCGAGGGGATTGCCATTACCGAGGATGGCATCCTGCTCGACTGCAACGGCCAGATGGCGCAGTTGTTCGGGTATCCGCGGACCGAACTGCTGGGCCGGTCCGTCATCGAGTTCGTCGCGCCCGAACACCGGTCGCTCGTCGCCGACGCGATACGGGCCGGAGGGAACGGCCCGTACGAACACGACATGCTGAATCCGGTCCGGGGTCGGATCCCGGTCGAGGTCCGCGCGCGACAGACGATCATCGACGGCAGGAACGTGCGCGTCACGGCCGTTCGTGACATCTCGGCCCGCCGTGCCGCGGAGGCGGCGGCCCGGGAAGGCGCGTCACGTCTCGAGAGCATCTTCCGCGCCGCGCCCACGGGTATCGGCATCGTCGCGGAACGGCACCTCGTCGAGGTCAACGACCGGGTGTGTTCGATGACCGGGTACTCACGCGCCGAACTCGTCGGCCGGAACTCGCGAGTGTTGTACCCGACGGACGAAGAGTGGGCCTGGGTGGGCCGGGAGAAGTACGAGCAGATTCGGCGGACCGGTCTTGGAACTGTCGAGACTCGCTGGTTGCGCAAGGACGGCGCCGTCATCGACGTCCTGTTGAGTTCGTCACCCATCGACCTCGAAGACTGGGCGAAGGGCGTGACCTTCACCGCCCTCGATATCACCGAGCGGAAACGCGAGGGCGCCGAGCGGGACCGTCTGCGCGAACAGCTGGCGCAGGCGCAGAAGATGGAGTCCATCGGGCGCCTGGCCGGCGGAATCGCCCACGACTTCAACAACATGTTGCAGGCGATTCTCGGGAACGTGACCATCGCCCTCGATGATGTGGGCGTTGCGCCACGACAGCGTGAATCCCTGCTCGAGATCCAGGCCGCGGCCGTTCGCTCGGCGGACCTCACGCGGCAGCTCCTCGCGTTTGCCCGCAAGCAGACGGTGGCGCCGCAGGTGCTCGACCTGAACGTTGTCATCGCGGGCATGCTGAAGATGCTGCAGCGCCTCTTGGGCGAGCGAATCGCTCTCGACTGGCATCCAACCGGGAGCGTGCGGCATGTGCGCGTCGACCCGGGTCAGATCGATCAGGTCCTGGCGAACCTGGTCGTCAATGCCCGGGATGCGATTGACGGCCAGGGCCGGATCGCCATCGAAATCACGTCGGTGAACGTGGCCGCCTCGTCTGCGCATCCCGAACGGCCGCCCGGCGAGTTCGTGTGTCTGTCGGTGCGGGATGACGGCTGCGGGATGGACGGCGAGACGGCCCGCCACGCCTTCGAGCCGTTCTTCACGACGAAGGGCCCCGGGCGGGGGACTGGTCTCGGGCTGGCCACCGTGTACGGCATCGCCGTGCAGAATGGCGGATTCGTCGATGTCGAGTCTTCCCCGGGGCAGGGCACCATCGTTCGGGTCTACTTCCCTCTGGCGGCGGAGGACGACACCAGCGGGAGCGAGCCGCTGTCGTCCCCAAGTGTTGCGGCCGGCACGGAGACGCTGCTCGTGGTCGAAGACGAGGCACTGGTGCTGCGCCTGGTGCGCAGCGCGCTGACGCGCAGCGGGTACACGGTGCTGCCGGCGTCGACGCCGGGCGAGGCCCTCGCGTTGATGGCCGGTCAGACCGCGCCGGTGCACCTCGTGATCACGGATGTGGTGCTGCCCGAGATGAACGGGAGAGAGTTGCTCGACCGACTCCGCGTCCTGCGTCCGGGACTCCGGTGCCTGTTCGTGTCGGGGTATACATCTGACATCATCGCGAAGGAGGGGGTGCTCGACGCCGGGGTGCACTTCCTGCAGAAGCCCTTCCACCTGTCGGCGCTGGTCGAGCGCGTCCGCCAGGTGCTCGACGGCGCCTGAAAAGGGGGCCAGGCCCCCTTTTAGGTCACGCCACTCGCCGGCGAAAAGGGGGCCTGGCCCCCTTTTAGGTCAGACCAGTGTCAGGCCCCACGCGGTTTTCAGGTCGATCACTTCGCCGCGGCGTACCAACTCCCGCGCCTCGGCCAGTGGGAAAACCCGCACGCGGATATCTTCGTCTTCGTCCTTGTGCGCCTGCGGGCCGTCGGGGGCAGGCGGCCGCAGCTCCGTCAGCTTGTAGAAGTGCATGACCTCCGTCACGAACCCCGGCGACGGATACCACGCGCCCAGGAACTCGACCTTCGCCGGGACCAGCCCGACCTCTTCTTCGCACTCGCGCGCGGCCGCCGGCTCAGGCGCCTCGCCGGGGTCCAGCGAACCGGCCGGTAACTCCCAGATCCACCGGTCCAGCGCGTACCTGTACTGCCTGATCAAGATGACGTGGTCGGGATCGGGCATCGGGATCATGACGACCGACCCGCGATGGCGGACGATGTCGAGCGTCGTCTCACGGCCGTGGGGGAGGCGGACGCGGTCGGCGGTGACGGTGAACACGCGGCCGGTGTAGCAGGTCTGCTGCGAAAGCAGCGTGGCAGACGACTCATCATCGATGGGCATGGGGACATCTTATTCAAGGGACTAGGGAAGAGGCGATAGGGGATAGGGAAAGGGACCAGGGAAGAGGTGAGAGGCGACAGGCGAGAGACGAGGGCGAAGGCCGGGCGCGCCCCGCTGGGGCCGGGAGCATGGGGGAGGAAGGGGCGCGGCGGGGGTGGGATGTCGCCCGTTGCGCCAGTGTGGTAAGGTTGTCGCCGGCCACTCAAGTATGAACGGTGCCATTTTTCCGGTGGGCACGGTCCTACCAGTTGAGGTATCGAGGCTCCATGCCGCGCTGTCGGGTCTGACCGGCGGTATCCTCCTGGTGTCCGAAGACCGCGGCAACGAGTTCGCCAACCAGGCGTTCTGCGACCTGTTCGAATACACAGGCTCGCCGACGTCGTTCCGCGGGTTGACCACGTTCGACACGCTGGCGCGTGTCGAGCACGCGTTTGCCGACCCGACCGCTGCCCGCGCCCGCGTCCTCGAAATCCTCGCCCGGGGCGAGCCCGTGCATGCCGAAGAGGTGGCCATGCGCGGCGGCCGCACCGTCTTGCGCGACTTCGTGCCGCTGTTCAACGACGGCGCGCGCGCGGGACGCCTGTGGTACCACCAGGATGTCACCGCGCTGCGGCGGATGCAGTCCGAGCACCTTGCCATGCAGGAGCGGCTGCAGCAGGTCCAGCGCGCCGAGAGCCTCGGCCGCATGGCCGGCGCCATCGCGCACCACTTCAACAACCGGCTCGCGGTCGTGCTGGGCAACATCGAACGGGCGCTCGACTTCGCCCAGCCTGGATCGGTGGCGCACTCGGCCCTGACCGACGCGTTGACCGCCGCGCGCCAGTCGGCCGACATCAGCGGCATGATGCGGACCTACCTCGGTCAGAGCACGGAGGCCGCGGTCCCGGTGGACCTGGCCGCAGCCTGCCGGCGTCAGGTCGAGTCCATGTCCCCGGCCCGGCCGTCCGGCGTCGCGCTCTCGCTGGACGTTCCCGAACGCGGGCCGGTCGTTCGCGCCACGCCCGCGCAGCTCCAGCAACTCGTCGCGCACCTCGTGACCAACGCGTGGGAGTCGATGGAAGGCCGCGAAGGCACGGTCACAGTCGCCGCCAGTGTCGTGGCTTCAGACGACCTGCACGCCGAGCGCCTCGACCCGCCCGGCTGGCAGCCCCGCGAACCGGCCTATGCCTGCCTCGAGGTCACCGACTCGGGCACCGGCATGGGACCGGATGCCATGGAACTGCTCTTCGAGCCGTTCTTCACGACCAAGCTCACCGGTCGCGGCCTCGGCCTGCCGGTCATCCTGGGCATGCTCAAGGCCTGGGGCGGCGCCATCGGCGTGCATACGATGCTCTCACGCGGGAGCACCTTCCGTGTGTTCCTGCCCCTCGCGGCCGCCGACGCCACGCCGGTGTCGTTGCCCGCAGGCGACCCGGGCGCCTACGTTCCGGGCGGTACCGTCCTGCTCGTCGAAGACGAAGAAATGGTCCGGGCCGTGGCGGCGTCGATGCTGCAGCGGCTGGGGTTCCAGGTGGTGAGCGCCGCCGACGGACGCGAAGCTCTGCGCCGGTTCCGCGAACACCCTGAGTCGTTCCGGTGCGTCGTGACCGACCTTACGATGACCGGGATGGGCGGCTGGCAGACCGTGGACGCGCTCCGCAAGATCGTGCCGGACCTGCCCGTCGTCCTGACGAGCGGCTTCGACGAGAGCGAAGCCATGCGCTCGCGCGGCCCGGCCTCGGGTCCTTCGCCCGTCTTCCTGCACAAGCCGTTCTCGAAAGCGGAACTCGGCCGCGCCGTCGCGCGCGTGCTCTCGCGGACGTAGCGACGGCGATTCCCGTTCGAGGCCGGGGCCGGCGTCAGCGCCGGTTCGGCCGGGCGGCCCCACGCAGGTGACGCCGGAGCGCGTCGAGCGTGGCCGGACTGACGTGGTGTTCGATGCCCTCCGCGTCCGCTTCGGCCGTGCCCTCGGGGACACCAATCGACCGCAGGAACTCGACCACCACCCGATGCCGTTCCCGCGCGTCCGCTGCCAGAGACGCGCCGCGTTCGGTCAGGAAAATCCCCCGGTACGGCCGCGAGACGACGAACCCGTCCCGTTGCAGGCGGCTGACCGTTCGCGTGGCGGTGACGTGCGACACGCCCATCCGGTGGGCCAGGTCGACGAGCCGGGCTTCTCCGACACTCCGCGTCAGTTCGTCGATAGCCTCGACGTAATCCTCGGCGGTTTCGTACGCGTGACTCTGGCGCGTATGACGACGGGCGGACGCCTGGACGTCGGCGGCCCGCGAGGGCGACTTGGGTGGCGGCGCCGGGCGCGCCGGTCGGGTGGCCATACGGAGGGACAGCATACCTGATGCGGGGTTGACCGCCTACGCTACACAATGTAGCATAGGCTACACGCAACCGAGGAGAGCCCCCATGCCCTTCCGCCCCCGCTCCCGGCCCGCGGCGCGCCGCACGTGTCGCCGCCCGCTCCCGTTCGCCGCCGTCGTGCTCTGGGCCCTCGCCATCGCTCCGTCACCTGCGCGCGCCCAGGTCACCGCCACCCTGCTCGGCACCGTCGTCGATACCCAGCACCAGGTGCTGCCGCACGCCGAGCTGCGCCTGTCGCGCCCGGCCACCGGCTTCGAGCGCCGCGCCACCGCCGACCACCTCGGCGCCTTCCGCATGGACAATCTGCCCCTCGATACCTACGACCTTGCCGTCGAGTTCCCGGGGTTCGCGGGCCAGACGCGCCAGGTGCACCTCCGGACCAGCGTGCCCGTGACGGTCACCGTCGTGCTCGACCTGGCGCCGCAGGCGGAAGCGGTGACCGTCACTCCGGACGCCGTCGCGATCGACACGGCCTCCGCCGGTACGCGCGCCCGCATCAGCTTCGCGCGCATCGAGCAGTTGCCCGCCGCCCCCGGCAGCCGCGGCCTCGAATCGGTGCTCGTGTCGTTTCCCGGTTTCGCCCAGAACGCCAACGGCGCCATCCACCCGCGCGGTGCCCACAACCAGATGACGTTCGTCGTCGACGGGTTGCCCATCAGCGACCAGCTGACCGGGTCGTTCGCCAACGCCCTCGAGACGAGTGTCGTGCAGACGGCCGAACTGATGACGGGCAACATCCCCGCCGAGTTCGGCGCGAAGGTGTCTGGCGTCGCCGTCATCACCACCCACAGCGGGCTCGGCGTCGGCCGGCGCCTCGCGGGTGACGCGTTGCTGACCGCCGCGGGCCACCGCACCTGGAGCGGCACGCTGCAGGCCGGCGGCGGGGCCGGCCGCGTCGGCTATTTCGGATCGCTCACGGGCATGCGCACCAATCGATTCCTCGACGCCGTCTCGCTCCAAAACCTCCACAACGCCGGCGCCTTCGGACGCGCCTACCTCCGCGCGGACGCGCAGGTCACGCCCGACGCCGCGCTGCGCCTGCACGCGATGGGTGGCCGTTCGCGCTTCGAGGTGGCGAACCTGCGGTCGCAGCACGCCGCCGGCCAGGATCAGCGGCAGGCCCTCGGCGACATCGCCCTCTGGTCCTCGTTCTCGAAGGTGCTCGGCGCGACATCGACGGCCGAAGCGGTGGCCGGGTTCCGAACGGCGACCGCCGACCTCCTCCCGAGCGCGGGCGACACGCCGGTCACGGCCCGGCAGGATCGGCAGTTGACGACCTGGACCGCGCTCGCGCGGTACACGAGGCTGCTCGGCACGCACAACGTGCGGGTGGGCGTGGAAGCGCAGCGATTCCCGGTCCGGGAGTCCTTCACGATGGGCATCACGGACCCGGCGTTCAACGACCCCTCGTCTTCGTCGTTCAACGCGGCGCTGCTGCCCCACGACCTGTCGCGAGGGGGCGTGCCGTTCGTCTTCGACGACTCGCGCGCCGGGCGCAATCTCGGCGGATTCGTGCAGGCCACCCTCGCGGCCCGACGCGCCACCGCCACCCTCGGGCTGCGGATAGACGACTACGCGTTCCTGGTGCGGGGCCGTCGCGTGCAGCCTCGGATGGGGATTGCGCTGCCGCTCGGCGATCGCGGCGGAGTCCTTCGCGTCTCCTACAACCACAACTACCAGACGCCGCCCAACGAGAACCTGCTGTTGTCGAGTTCGGCCGCGGCCGGCGCGCTCGCCCCCGACAGCGTGAAGGCCGCGCTCGGCGGCACGCACCGCCACATCGCCCCGGAACGCCAGCATGTCATCGAACTCGGTTACCAGCGCGCGCTCGGTCCGGCGACCCTGGATGTGTCGGCCTACCGCAAACACTCGCGCGACCAGCAGGACAACAACAACTTCTTCGACACGGGGATCATCTTCCCGACCACCCTCGCGTCACTGACGGTGACGGGCCTCGATGCGCGCCTCACGATGCCGCCGCGGCGCGGCGTGTCGGGCACGGTGAGCGTGACGACGGGACGGGCGATCTCGACGCCGCCGTTTACCGGCGGACTGTTCCTGGGACAGGAGGCGGTGGACCTGCTGTCGGCGGGGCCGTTCGCCATCGACCACGACCAGCGCCTCGGCGCGCACGCGACCCTCCAGTACGACCCGCCGGGCCGCCTGTGGTTCGGCGGGTCCGTGCGCTACGACAGCGGGCTCGTGTGCAACCCATCCGATCCCGCCGTGGTGGCGGCGGATCCCGACTTCGCAGACCTCCTGCCGTTCGTCTCGCTGTCGTCGTCGACGCCGCGCGTGCGTCCGCGCACGATCGTCGACGTGACGGCGGGATACGACGTGCGACGCGGCGGTCAGCGCCGCTGGAGCGTCCAGCTGCAGGTGACGAATCTGACGAACCGGACGGCGCTCTACAACTTCCAGTCGGTGTTCGTGGGGACGCGGCTGGTGGCGCCCCGCACCATCGCGGTGCGCCTGCGCCGGCACTTCTGAGGCGAACGCGCGTCAGGGCTCCCGCAGCGCGCCTGGCGGGAGTTCGGCCGACCGCCCCTGAGCGGCCAGTACGCTGCGTTTCAGGGCGACGGCATCCTCGACCGTCAGGCGCTCGACCTTGAAGCGCTCGACAGGGACGTCAATCCGTGCGTCGACCTTGCGATACGCGAACTGCGCCTGCCGCCCGTAGACCGCGTAGACCTCGGCGATCTTCCCGCGGCCGCCGTACTCGGCCGCGAACGTCTCATCGGCGTCGGCCCCGCCGGCGATGGCAGTCATCGCCTTGTAGAAACGCGGCAGGTTGGCGCCGGCGTCGCCGAGCATCAGGTAGTGGACGAGCGCCCACGCCGACGCGTCGAACATCCGCCGCCAGGTGTCATCCTTGAGCAGCGGCGACTCCCAGCCGGCGCCGGTCAGTTCCTCGAAGCTCAGCCGGCGCGATCGCAGATTGTCCACCGTCCACGGCACGTACTGCCCGAAGGTCACGCCGTCGCTCCGAACGATGGTATTCGCGATCACCTCGGCCAGGCCGCGCGTGAACCACGGCGGCATGTGGGAGGGGAGGTTGGCGTCGATGGCGAGGCTCGCGCAGGCCCAGTACGTCGCCGCGTGGGGATTGACGTCGGTACGTTTCGGCTCGAAGCGCAGGACGCTGTCGCTGATGAGCATCACGAAGCGGCGCTCCTGCCCGTCGAAGAAGGCGCTGCTGTATCGGAGGTCGCCCTGGTAATAGGGGTCGTATCCCTGTTGCGTTGACGGGTAGAGCCCGCCGACGTAGTTCCACGCGAGCGGCCGCAGCGCGCGGAAGTCGGGCTCGTTCGTCAAGGCCAACACGAGCACCGGCCGCCCGGCATCGAACCTGGCCCAGGGCCAGATGTGCTGGATGGCGGCGCGCGCC
>CAZJRM010000086.1:18059-19886 GCA_964547975.1 uncultured Vicinamibacterales bacterium
CGCCTGTTCGAACTGGACGGCGACCCTGGTGGCGGCCTGGTCCCCGGCGTCCGAGACGACCGTGAAATGCGGTGTGACGACGCGGTACCAGGACGGACCCGCGTCGGCGGTGCGTGTTGGCGCCATGGCGGCGAGCACCAGGCACGCGATGAGAACGAATCCGCGATGACGGTGCGAACAACGTGTCATGAACACAGCATACGCCTGCGCGCCCCTCGGCCAACGCCCGCGTCCAGCCTCGAGCGCAGTTGCCCGGAAGGGAAGACCGCGACCGAGTCCGTGACAAACCCCGTGCCAGGGTGCCCGGAATCTTGCACAGAGAATGTGTCCTGAAAATTCAGTGTGCAATTCGTGGATCGCGCTTGAATGACCCGTCAGCCGGGCCGACACTGAAGGCACATCCCACTGCCGATGCGGCGCGCGCGAGGGTGCCATGGACCAGCGGATTGCTGCAGCGATCGAACGACTCGACTCGGCCATCGTCGACGGCCGGCCGCTGGACGACCACGTGCTGGCCGCATCGGCGGGTCTCTCGCTGTCGCGATTCCGGCACCTGTTCCGCGCGGCGACGACCTGCACGCCGAACCAGTACGCGCGCCGCGCCCGCATGGTTCGCGCGGCGGTGCTGCTGCAGCGTGGCGATCTGCAGGTCAAGTACGTCTGGCTCGACCTCGGCTTCAAGTCGGCCTCGCACTTCAGCCGCGTGTTCCGCGAGCAGTTCGGCGTCCGTCCCAGCGGCTTCCGCGAAGACGCCGCGCGCCGGTAGGCGCCTGCGCGCAAGCCCCTCGCTCAGGCCAGCCACCGCAGGCAACACCCAGCCACCACGGGCAAGCATTTGGCGTTGACCGCACGCCGGCCCGGGCAGAGTGTGTGATGGGCGCGTGTGCGCCAATCGTCGGAGGTCTCCATACCTCGTGTCCTGACGGCCCGGGAGGGGGTGAGCCATGCTCCTGCTCGTTCTGTGTGCGATGACCGGCTTCGTTATGGTCGTCGGCGGCGTACTGGCGATCTGGAAGGGGAAGATCCTCATCGACAGGCAGACGCGCGAGGCCATCCAGGTGGAACTGCCGTGGAAGGGGCTGAAGCTCAAGGGCCTGACGCCGGCGCTGTTCTACTTCGTCCTGGGGTGCGCGATGGTGGTCATCCCGGTGGGCTACGTCTACCACCAGCCGCACGCCAATGTCACCGGTGAGGTGTCGACCGCGGGCGGCGCGGCCTTGATCGTCTACGTGGCGGCCAATCCCGCCGTCGTGGAGGGGCAGGCCACCACGTACTCGCTCCGTGTGCCGTTCAGCAGCGCCGTGGACACGTACGACGTGCTGTATGTGGCCAACGGGCAGGTCTTGAGTCACCTTCGGGTGCCCGCACCGTCGGCGTCCGGCGCGACCGTCCGGGTGGCGAAGACCGTGGAGCTCCAGTGAGGGAGGGGTGACATGCGTACCGGAACTGTCCTGCTGGCCGCCTTCCTGATCAGCGTCCCGTCCACCGCTCTGGCCGCCAGGCATTGCGTCAGCGGCATCGTCTACCAGGAGACGCAACCGCAGCCGGGGGCCCACGTGAAGCTCGTTTCGGACCAGCGTGAAGTCTCGACCTTCGCCAAGGCGAACGGGGCGTACTCGATCTGCGCCGCCGACGGCACGTACACGCTCGAAGTCACGATAGGGGGGACGGTCTACGTCGCGAACGCCTTCCGGATCGAGCGTGACGACACGCGCAACATCGATGTCGCGCGGATGGAGAAGAAGACTGGCGGACGATGACCCGGAGGAAGCCGACATGGCGGCCTGGGAAGATGAACTCGCGTTTCGCCACGCGCCGGTGATCCTG
>CAZJRM010000087.1:0-19808 GCA_964547975.1 uncultured Vicinamibacterales bacterium
GGAGCGCCTGGACAGTTGCCGGCCCGCCCGGCGGTTGGCCGCGCGGCTCCCCCGCCGCGTTCGACGGGCGCCCGTCCCGGCGCACGTGGCCAGAAACGCCCGATGTCCAGCGGCCGCTCCAGTTCGCCGACGGCCTTCACGCCGTCCGAGCCGCCGCCGGTCACCCGGACCATCACGCTCGCCGAGGGTATGACGGTCAAGGACCTGTGCGAGAAGCTCGACGTCCGCGCCAAGGACGTCCTGAAGAAGCTGCTCGATCGCCGGTTGATGATGACCATCAACACGACGCTCGACACCGAAACGGCCACGTGGCTCGCCCGCGAATTCGGCGCCGACGTTCAGATGCGCAGCTTCGAAGAAGAGTTGCTGGAGGTCGGCACGGAAGAGAGCAAGCCTGAAGACCAGGTGTTGCGCGCGCCGGTCGTCACCGTCATGGGCCACGTCGACCACGGCAAGACGACGCTGCTCGACGCCATCCGCGAGACGAAGGTGGCCGAGCGCGAGGCGGGTGGCATCACCCAGCACATCGGGGCCTACCAGGTCACTGTCAACAAACGCGCGGTGGTCTTCCTCGACACGCCGGGTCACGAAGCGTTCACCCTCATGCGCGCCCGCGGCGCCAAGGTGACCGACATCGTCATCCTCGTCGTCGCGGCCGATGACGGCGTCATGCCCCAGACGCGCGAAGCGATCGACCACGCGCGCGCGGCCGGCGTGCCGATCATCGTCGCCGTCAACAAGATCGACAAGCCCGACGCCAATCCCGATCGCGTGATGCAGGCCCTGACCGAGCTGAACCTGATGCCGGAACAGTGGGGCGGCACGACGGTCACGGTGCCCGTCTCGGCGAAGAAGCGGCAGAACATCGAACTGCTGCTCGAAATGATCCTGCTCGTGTCGGACATCGGCGAGCTGAAGGCCAATCCGAAGCTGTCGGGCCAGGGCGCGGTCCTCGAAGCCAAGCTCGACAAGGGCCGCGGCCCGGTCGCCACCATCCTCGTGCAGAACGGCACGCTGCGCGTGGGCGACACGATCATCGCCGGCTCGGTCATCGGCAAGGTCCGAGCGCTCATCGACGACCGCGGCCGGCCCGTGAAGCTGGCGCCGCCGTCGACGCCGGTCGAGGTGCTCGGGCTCGCGGGGCTGCCGCAGCCCGGCGATGCCTTCCAGGTCATCACCGACCAGGCCAAGGCGCGCCAGGTCGTTACCTTCCGACAGACGCTGGCCAAAGAACGGGCGCTCGGCGCCAAGGGCTCGCGCCTCACGCTCGAGGGCCTCAAGCAGCAGATTGCCGAAGGCTCGATCAAGGAACTCCCGATCGTCGTCAAGGCGGACGTGCAGGGGTCGGCCGAAGTGCTGGCCGATACGCTCACGAAGCTGTCGGACGACAAGGTGAAGGTCCGCATCATCCACTCGGGCGTCGGCGCCATCAACGAGTCGGACGTGCTGCTGGCCTCGGCGTCCAACGCCGTCATCATCGGCTTCAACGTGCGCCCCGATCGCAACGCGTCGGACCTGTCGGAGCGGGAGCACGTCGAAGTGCGCCTGCACTCGGTGATCTACAACGTGATCGACGAGATGAAGAAGGCGATGGCCGGGTTGCTCGAGCCGACGTTCCGCGAAGTGCGGCTGGGCATCGCGGAGGTCCGCGACACGTTCCGGGTGCCGAAGGCCGGCACGATTGCCGGCTGCATGGTCACCGACGGGCGCATCGCGCGGGCAGGCGAGGCGAAAGCCCGTCTGGTTCGCGACCACGTGGTGGTATACGAGGGCAAGATCGGCTCGCTGCGCCGGTTCAAGGATGACGTGTCCGAGGTCAAGGCCGGCTTCGAGTGCGGCATCGGCTTCGAGCGGTTCAACGACATCAAGGTCGGCGACGTCATCGAGGCGTTCACGATCGAGAAGATGGCGCCGGCGGAGCCCGCCTAGTCGGCGGGCGGCTGCCGGCCGCCTCATCAACGGACGGTCCGCATGGTCGTGGCACTGCTCTCGGTCGAGCTGTATCTGCCCGGCTCGCGCTCGCTCAAGGACAAGCGGATGGTCCTGCGGCGCATCAAGGACCGGCTCGCCAAGTTCAACGTCGCCGTGTCCGAGGTCGAGCACCAGGAGCTCTGGCAGCGAGCGGGGCTCGCCATGGTCACCGTGTCGACGGCGGAAGAGCACGCCGACCGGGAACTGTCGGCGGTACTGGACGAAATCGAGCGCGTCGAGCCCGGGCTCGTGACGCGCACCGAACTGTCGATTCTCAGGTAGAGGTCATGGCACAGGGTTACCGTCCCGATCGGCTCGGCGACCAGATCCGAGCGGAAATCAGCGAACTGCTCGCCCGCGAGGTGCACGACCCGGGGGTCGGGTTCGTCACGATTACCCGCGTCACGGTGACCACCGACCTGCAGGTCGCCCACATCTACTACACGACGATGGCCGACGAGGCCGCGCGCAAACAGACGGCGAAGGCGCTCACGCGCGTGCTGCCGTTCCTGCGCCGGCAGCTGGCTGGCCGGCTCCGCCTCCGGCGGGTGCCCGAACTGGATTTCCGGTTCGACCGTTCAATCGAGCACCAGGACCGCGTCGAACGCCTGATTCACGACATCCAGGAAGAACGCGCGGCCCGCGCCGAGGATCCCGCCGAGGATGACCCCAAGCCCGAATAGTCCCGACGCCCTGCTGCGCGTGCGCGACGCGCTGCGCGCGGCCGAGCGGTTCATCGTCACGTCCCACGTCCGGCCCGACGGCGATGCCATCGGGTCGTCCGTGGCGATGGTGCTCGCCCTGCGGGCGCTCGGCAAGGACGCGTGCGTCTACATGCACGACCGCCTGCCCGATCCCTACCCCGAGTACCCGCACGCGGACGAAATCGTGTTCGCCGAGTCGGTGCCCGACGATGGCTCGACCGTCATCGTGATGGAGTGCGGGGACCTCGAGCGAACGGGGCTCACGGGCATCGAGCGGCATCCCGTTGTCAATATCGATCACCATCCGGGCAACACGGGTTTCGGCAACGTGCTGTGGTTCGACGGTTCGGCCGCGGCGTGCGCCGAAATGGTCTTCGACCTGATCGTGAGCCTCGACGTCACCGTGACGCCGTCGATGGCGAAACACTTGTACGCGGCCATCGTGACGGATACCGGTTCGTTCAAGTATCCGGGTGTGTCGCCACGTACGTTTGAAACCTGCGCCAGCCTGCTGCGGGCGGGAGCCGATCCCGTCTCGATCACACGCCAGCTCTACGACGGCAGTTCGCTCGGCCGCCTGCGCCTGCAGGCCGCGGTGCTCGCCACCCTGCACATCCACCAGAGCGGCGCCATCGCGTCGTTGTCGGTCGATCCCGCCATGATTGCCGGCGCCGGCGCGACACCGGAAGATACCGACGGCCTCATCAACATCCCGCTGACCGTGCGCCACCTGGATGCGGTCGCCTTCTTCAAGCAGGTCGAGCCGGCCCAGTACCGGGTCAGCCTGCGTTCGAAGGGCAACGTGGACGTCGGACGGATCGCCCGCGAGTTCGGCGGCGGCGGCCATCGCAACGCCGCCGGTTGCACGCTCGAAGGCACGCTTGAAGACGTGCGCGAGCGAATCCTGACGCTGCTCTCGGCCGAAGTCCGGGCGACGGGCTCGGCGGCCTCCCGTGGCTGATCTGCGCGGCGGCGTCCTCGTCATCGACAAACCCGCAGGCCTGACTTCGCACGACGTGGTCCACGTCGTGCGGAGGGCGCTGGGTCGCCCGAAGGTCGGCCACACGGGCACATTGGACCCGTTCGCCACGGGCGTGCTGCCGCTCGTCGTCGGGAAGGCCACGCGCCTGGCGCAGTTCTACGCCGGCGCAGACAAGGCATACGAGGCGCGAATCCGGTTCGGCTTCGCGACGGATACGTACGACGGCACCGGCCAGCCGACGACACCCGCGGCCGAGGGGAGCACACTGCCCGGCCGCGAAGCCGTGGCGGACGCGATCGCGGCGTTCGTGGGCACGCACGACCAGGTGCCGCCGGCCTATTCCGCCAAGAAGACCGACGGGACGCCTGCCTACGAACGAGCCAGGAAAGGCGAGGTCGTCACGGTGCCGCCAGTCCGGGTGACGGCATTCGCCATCGACCTGCTGGACTCGGGCCCGGACTGGGCAACCATCCGCGTCCGGTGCGGTGCCGGCTATTACGTCCGATCGCTGGCGCACGACCTCGGTCGCGTCCTGGGCGTCGGCGCCCACCTGACCGAGCTGCGGCGCGTCCGCTGCGGTGAATTCGGACTGGATGACGCCGTCGGCCTCGAGCCGGTCCTGCTGGATGGCGGGGTCGGGCTGGCCCGGATCGTCCCGTTGGACGTCCTGCTGCCGCACATGCCGGCGGCCACCCTGACCGCTCAAGGTGTCGAGTGGGTGAAACACGGGCGGCCACTGGGCCCGGCCCAGATGCAGGGCCCGGTTCCCGGACCAGGGGCCGAAAAGGTCCGGCTCCTGGGGCAGGACGGGCAGCTCCTGGCCGTGGCGGACCGCCAGGGGGACGGGTTTTTGCATCCGAAGCTCGTCCTGTTCTAAAATATTGAGTTCGCTGGTGTGGTGGGCGCCTCTTCTGGTGCCCCGATTGACGCACGGCGGTCCCGGCCAACCAAGGTGGAGCAGCTGGGCCGTGCGTGGAGGATACGACCGTGGGAATGACGAAAGACCGCAAGACCGCCATCATCGACGCCTACAAGACTCACGAGGGAGACACGGGCTCGCCTGAGGTGCAGATTGCCCTCCTGAGCGAGCGCATCACGTATCTCACCGAGCACTTCAAGACTCACGCGAAGGATCACCACTCGCGCCGCGGCCTGCTGATGCTGGTTGGTCAGCGCCGCCGTCTGCTCGACTACGTCAAGGCCAAGGACCCCGCGCGCTACGCGTCGGTCATTCAGCGTCTCGGCATCCGGAAGTAACCGCGGCCCTTCGGGGACGCTTCATTCGACCGAATGCCCGGCTCGAGACCGATCCGGGTGCAGGGGCAAGCATGATGCATATCAAGGAAATCAGCGTCGGAAACCGAACGCTGTCCATCGAGACCGGCCGCGTGGCGAAACAGGCCAGCGGCTCGGTGTTCGTCCGCTACGGCGACACCGTCGTGCTCGTGACCGCGTGCGCGAATGCCAGCGCCCGCGAAGGAATCGACTTCCTGCCGCTGACGGTGGACTACCGCGAGTACACCTACGCGTCGGGACGCATTCCCGGCGGATTCTTCAAGCGCGAAGGCAAGGCGAGCGAAAAAGAAGTGCTGACGAGCCGTGTCATCGACCGGCCGCTGCGCCCGCTCTTCCCCGCCGGCTGGCACCACGAGACGCAGATTATCGCGTTCGTCATGTCCGCCGACACCGACTACGATCCCGACGTCATCGCCATCACCGGCGCCTCGGCGGCCCTCGCCCTCTCGTCCATCCCGGTCGAGAAGACGATTGCCGGCGTGCGCGTGGGCCTGGTGGACGGCGCGTTCGTCATCAACCCGACCTACGAACAGCGCAAGCACAGCCTGCTCGACATCGTCGTGGCCGGGTCGAAGGACGGCCTGGTGATGGTCGAGGCGGGCGCCAAGCAGGTCTCGGAAGAGGACGTCGTCGGCGCCCTCGCCGCCGCGCACGAGGCCATCAAGGTCATCGTGGCGGGTATCGACGAAATGGCGCGTGAAGTCGGCAAGACCAAGCGCGTGCCCAACGTCAAGACGATCGACCCCGAGTTCGAGAAAGTGGTGGAAGGCAAAGCTTACGAGCCGCTGGCCGAAGCGATGCGTATCCGCGAGAAACTCGAGAACTACGGCCAGGTCGACCAGGTGCTGGCGGACCTCGTGGCCTCGTTCCCCGAGACCGAGACCGAGAAGCGCAACGACGCGAAGACCATCTTCAAGCACTTGAAGGAGAAGGTCATGCGCGACGAGATTCTCGATCGCGGCTTGCGCCTAGACGGCCGCAAGTTCGACGAGATCCGTCCGATCTGGACGCAGGTGGGCGTGCTGCCCCGGACCCACGGGTCGGCCATCTTCACCCGCGGCGAGACCCAGGCGCTCGTCACCGCGACGCTCGGCACGTCCGACGATCAGCAGAAGATCGAGACCGTAGGCGGCGAGACGTACAAGCGGTTCATGCTCCACTACAACTTCCCGCCGTTCTCGGTGAACGAAGTGCAGTTCCTGCGCGGGCCTGGCCGCCGTGAAATCGGCCACGGCGCGCTGGCGGAACGGGCGCTGGCGCCGGTCATCCCGGCCGAGGAGAAGTTCCCCTACACCGTGCGCGTGGTGTCCGACATCCTCGAGTCGAACGGTTCGTCGTCGATGGCGAGCGTCTGCGGCGGCACGATGGCGATGATGGACGCGGGCGTGCCCCTCGAGGCTCCGGTGGCCGGCATCGCCATGGGCCTCGTGATGAACGAGACCACGGGCAAGTTCGCCGTGCTCACCGACATCGCGGGCGCCGAAGATCATTACGGCGACATGGACTTCAAGGTCGCCGGCACGGCCGCCGGCATCACCGCGCTGCAGATGGACATCAAGGTCTCGGGCGTCACGATGGACGTGATGCGCAAGGCGCTCGACCAGGCCCGCCAGGGCCGCCTCGAGATCCTGGGCAAGATGGCGGAAACCATCTCCGAGACCCGGACGAACATCTCGGCGTACGCGCCGCGGATCGTCACGATCAAGATCCCGGTCGACAAGATCCGCGACGTCATCGGGCCCGGCGGCAAGATGATCCGCAGCATCATCGAACGCACCGGCGTGAAGATCGACGTCGAAGACGACGGGCACGTGAACGTCGCGTCGGCGGACGAAGAAGCGGCGAAGAAGGCCATCGGGATCATTCAGGAACTGACGGCCACCGCCGAACTGAACAAGACCTACCTCGGCAAGGTGCAGCGCATCACCGACTTCGGCGCGTTCGTCGAGATCATGCCGGGAACCGACGGTCTGCTGCACGTGTCCGAGATCGCCCGCCATCGTGTCCAGGACGTCCGCGACGAACTGGCCGAGGGCGAGCAGGTCATGGTGAAGGTCATCAACATCGACCCGTCCGGCAAGATTCGTCTCAGCCGCAAGGCGCTGCTCGAAGAAGAGGGCGGGCCGGCGGCGGCGCCGGAGGGTGAGGGCGCGTCCGCGGAAGGCGCGCCGAGTGGCGAACCGCGCCGCGAACCTCGTCCGCATCACGACCGCGGCGACCGTGACCGTGGCCCGCGCGGCCCGCGTGGCCCGCGTTCCGGAGACCGCGGCCCGCGCCGCTAGACCTCCGATGGCCGTGCGCCTCCGTGCTCACCGGCTGTTCGGCACGTTGCTGATGATTGCGCTCGCCGCCACCGTGGCGGCGGGCGCATCACTCTCCCGCCTGCAGGATCCCGTCAAACACGACCTCACGATCACGGGACGCGACTACGCGTTCACCCCGTCGCGCATCGATGTGGGCGTCGGGGACATCGTGAAGATCACGCTCGTGGCGGAAGGCACGCCCTGTTCTTTCGTCATCGACGCCTACCGCATTTCCAAACGCGCCACGCCGGACCACCCGGTCACGTTCGAGTTCCGGGCCGACCGCGCGGGCACGTTTGCGTTCTATTGCGATCTGACCGCCGACGAACGCTGCGCGAAGATGCGCGGCGAGATGGTGGTCACGGCGAGATAGGCTCGCGGCTTCCGGCTCCCGGCTTCCGACATCAGGCGTCGAAACACCGGCTCCTGTCTCCCTTGGCGCGGTCATCGGCTTGCGACCAACCTGGCGCCACTGAAGCCCTACGACCGCGCCGCGTTGCCAGGACCGCCGATGAAACTACGCTGGGATTGACTGACCTCAGTTGGCCCTTGTTGGCACGACTTGGCACTATGCAGGGGTCGGAGGTTCCGGAGATGCTCTCTGGAGGTGCCCCGCCGGCGCGTCACTCGCGACCGACCCTGGCTGCGAAAGGATCCGCCCTGCTCGGGCGGGCGAAGAGAGATCAATGAGACTGGCAACAGCGATAGTCTTGCTTGGTTGTCTGACCCAGGGGATGGGAGTGGTTCCGGTCGGATCAGAACAGGGTGCCGCCCCGGTTGCGGTCGTACACTTGACGGTCGAACTCGTGTCTGGCCAGAAAGCTACCATCCGCGTTGCCGTTGGGGATGTGGTCACGATTCGGCAGGCAAGCGGCTCGATGGCTGAACTGCGCCCCAGCCTGCAAGGAAACACGCTCCAGCTGTCAGTGGTAGCGTACGAAACGCACGACAATGAGCGGACTGACAGCATGTACCCCCTGCCAGACATCCACTTGTTCTTGGGAACCGTCGTCCAGATACCGGATGCTGCGGGCCTACGTGTCACCTGGAGCGGTCTGTCTGGCGCCGAACGTGTAATGGGACCGTGCACGCGATGCTGCGTTGTTTGCCAAGGCGACGTATTCTGTGGGTGCGTCGTGGAAACCGAATGTGGAGCCTGCTGTTGTCCCGCTGCTTGCATCTGTCCTGGTCTCACCGAGGGGCGCCCATGCACCGGAAAGCAATAGCCTGTTTCAAGGCCTTGATGGCTTTCCGCTCGCCGCAATCCACTCAACGTCGAACCGCAAAGGTCGGGTGACACGCACCTCGGCATTGGGGTCCAGTCGGAGAGATGTCTTCGTTGTGGCTCCAGCTTCAGCTGAGCCTGCGTTGCGCTGGAGCACATCGACCCAGAGGGATTCACCTGCCACGCGGGCGCAGAGCAGCAGCGGTGGAGCGCCATCGAGTACGGCTTCTCCGCACTCTCCGTCAGGCAATCCTACGAGTGCTTGACCCCCACGGTGGGTGATCCTCAACACCACGGGTCTCTCGGGAGTCGCGAAAACAGATTCTACGTGACGAGATTCAAGCCAGCCGAGCGCGCCAGCTACCGACGCAGCAGCGACCAGAACGAGTGACACTCTTCTCAGCGCACGCTTCCATTGAATCCCGACACCTCGGGCGCCGAGGTCCCGCGAGGTGCCGGGCGCCTGGACTGGCGTCGCATCGGCGACCACCGAAGGGCAGCGCCACTTATCCAATTCCTCTGAATGCGCGAAGACCGCGTCGCGAGCGGCCCCAGGCACTCGGTGGACCGGGATTCTCCGAGACTGCTCCCATCGTTTAGCGGTACGCTCGGAGACACCCAAGTAGGCGCTGATCTCCTTCCAGCCTCTCAGCGTCCCTCCCCTCGCCATGGATCCTCCCTGAGGTCCAGCCTTCTGCCAGCTCCAGCGACTCTATCACGAGCCTGCACCCATGGGTGCGACGTGTGCGAAGACTGCGGCGGCGCCGGTGGAGACGACCTGAGGCTCGTCCCCTCGCCGAACTGTGAGATTGTCAACCGGAGTTGACAGGGCGTGACCCGTCTTGGCCCTTGTTGGCCCCTGTTGGCGCTTGCGCTCGTAAAGCAGGAGCGCGATCTTGAAACTTGAAGTCAAGGTGTGGAGGAGAGAGCCGCCGGGTCAGGGATGTAATTCGGGACAGTCCGATAACGAATCGGAGTGCGAGATGCAAGGCTGGCAAGAAGCAAGGCTGAGACGACTTGAGGGGTGGACGGCTTGGCTACTCCTCGCCGCCTCTGTCTCGCTAAACGTCGCCCTCGTTGTCTCGCGAACCTCTGAGCCCCGCGCCAGAGGCTCAAGCGTGAGCATTCCTGATGGTTTTCAATTGCCGACGCTGGAACTAACGGATCGCGGTGGCCTCCCAGTTCGTGTGAAGTCAACTACTGCGCGCAACGGCACGCTGGTGTACGTGTTCCATCCCGACTGTGCCTGGTGCAAGCGGAATCGTGCCAGCTTCTCGGCTCTTGCGGCCAAGGCGAAGGCGGATCACCGCATTCTGCTCATCGCTCTCTCAGCCGACGCCGTCGAAGGGGCTGTGGCCCCAGAGGCAGGCGGCGAGCGCTTGTACGCGGGTCCGAACTCCGCGACCCTTCGTGCGCTGGGAAACCCGCCTACACCCACAACGTATCTCCTTCGTCCTGACGGCACCGTACGCCGGGTCTGGACGGGTGCCTACGGGGGACGGACTAAGGACTCGATCGAGCGGGAGTTCAACGTTTCGTTGCCGGCCATCAGTTCACCGGCGGAATCGACGCTACGGCGGTAGTTCCACCCCAGGAATGCTCCAACCTACGAAAGGAAGCCAGCCATGAGCCGGATTCTCTACAGAGTCGGATTGGTCGTCTTGGTTGCGGGACTCACCGGAGTGGTTGCCAGCGCTCGTGCAATGCGAGCACCGTGCTGCCAGGACTGCGATCCGAACTACGAGAGCTGCGTTGCGGCTTGTGCGCCAGGAAACCAGCAATGCTTGGCGCAGTGCGCCACCTTCCAGGCGAACTGCTGGGCGGTTTGCGTAACTTGCACCTGGGGCGAATGCCAACCCGGGTCGAGCTACTACTGCACGAGTCAGGCGGACTGCAACGGATTCTACTGCGACGTGGATTACACTCACTGCTGTATCTGACTTGAGGGTTCAAGCCAGTCGTTCGGGCAACCTCTCGGAGGGCGCCGTGAACCTATCGACGACGGGAAGGGGAACGCACCGTCGCAGCGATGGTGGATGTTTCGCCTTGCTGCTACTCGGCGCCATGTTGGCTGCTTATCGGGGATTCGAAGCGCGTACACAAGTAGCGCCGCGGGTGGTCGATGTCCAGGCACCCACTTTCCGGTCCGCTACCGAGATCGTGGCCATCGACGCCATCGTGACCAATTCCCAAGGCCGCTTCGTCAACAATCTCTCAAGGGGCGACTTCTCGATCCTGGAGGATGGTGAGCCCCGACCCATCGAGAGTCTCGAACTTGTCGATCTTCGGCGGGACGCTGTGGCGCCCCAGTCCGCCGCACAGACCGTCTCGGGACTCCGTGGCCGCTTGCACATTCTGGTCATCGACGACCTGCACATTGCCTCAGATCGCTCCCCGGCAGTGCGGCGCATTGCCGACGGATTCCTCAGGGGCGCGGTTCGCCCTGGCGATCAATCGACGCTGGTCTTCTCGAGCGGGATGGCCGGAGCCCCTGAGCCGAGCAACGACCTCGGCACGCTCCTGGCCGCCGCCAACCGCGCGGTCGGCAGAAGACCTGGGGGGGGCCAGGCCGGCGCACAACTGGACGACGCTCGGGCAACGATGGCAACGCTCGCAGCCGCCGTCGAGACTGCCGCCCGATTCAAGGGACTCCGCAAGGCGCTCGTCTTGATCAGCGAGGGCCTCGATGCTGGTCACCTTGAGGTTCGCTCACGCATGGCCGCGCTCGTCGGCGCCGCCAATCGCTCGAATGTGAGCATCTATGCCTTCGACCCCAGAGGCGCCGCAGGTTCCCTCGGGGGGTTCGCCTCATCGAACACGGCAGCGACGGCGCTTCTCGACGACGAGCGGCGGGCCCAAGGCTACTTGCGGGATCTGTCCGCTGCGACGGATGGACACGCGCTGTTGAATTCGGGGAACCTCTCGGACGCGTTCGCGCGGATCCAGGACGATACCAGCACGTACTACCTGATCGGATTCCGGCCCATTACCACGGCGGGGCGTGAGGCACAACTCCGGGTGCACGTGTCGAGGCCGGGCCTGACGGTGCGCGCCCGGCGGACTTACGCACCAGTTTCAGAACCTCGCCAGTCGCAAGCGCCAACACCGCCGCCTGCGGCCGTGCCACCACCCCCGATGGTTGCGCCGGCCGCAGAACCCAGCCCAGTTCCGGCGCTCCCGCTCACACCGGAAGCCCCTGTCGCGCCGGCTGCGGACGTGACCGAACTCATTCGGCGCGCCGGGATCGAACTGGAACGGTACGCAGCGCAGTTGTCACTCGTCGTCGGCATCGAGCGCTACGCGCAGTACATGAGCGACCAGCAGTTCAGCCGCGCGTATTCGCGATCGCTGGTATCGGAGTTCGCCCTGGTCCGCGTGAAGGACGACTGGCTTGGCTTCAGGGATGTCTTCGAAGTCGACGGGAAACCGGTCGGCGACCGCCAGGATCGGCTGGCCGGGATCTTCCTCAAGGGAACGGCAGATGCGATGCCGCAGTCGCGAAAGCTCACGGAGGAGAGTGCCCGCTACAACCTCGGCGCCATGCAGAGAAATTTCAACGTCCCCACCATGGCGCTTTTCTTCGTACAGCCGGCACATGCGGGGAGGTTCCGATTCCGGAAGGACGGAGTCGCTACGCTGAATGGAACCGAGTGCTGGAGGTTGCGGTACGAAGAGGCGAAGAAGCCAACCATCATCAGGACGTCAGTGGGAAAGGACATGCCAGTGTCTGGCACGATGTGGATCGACCCACGCACGGGAGCCATTCACAAGACACAGATGGAGTTGGCAGCCGAGGCGACGATCGGCGGAACCACACGAGAGAGGGACCGTGCCCCGTGGGACACTGAAGGTGGTTCTCCGCTGCGCCGAGTGAAGAGCACCGTGAGCATCGCGGTGACTTACCGGACCGATCCGAAACTGGGATTCCTGGTTCCCGCCGAGATGATTGAGACCTATGAAGGCCCCGCCGTCAACCGGTTCACAGGGACCGAGGGCATCAGCAAGGTCAACACCCGCGCGACCTACTCCGACTTCAAGCGTTTCGAGACGTCGGCGACGCTATCGATCCCGAAGTAGAGCTTCGCCACCCTTTCGCGAACGCGAGTCGCTCCGACACCGGCGGGTGACTGTAGAACCACAGCCGCGCGAAGAGCGGCGGGTCTTCGTCGGCGAGATTACGCGCCGAGAGGCGCTTGATGGCGCTGGCGAACGCGTCGGGGTTGGCCGTGGCCTCCAGCGCGAACCGGTCGGCCTGGCGTTCGTAGAGCCTGGAGAACGCATTCGTCAGCGGGGCGAGAATCAGCGACGCGACGCCGGCCGCGAGGACGAGCAGCGGGAGGCCCGCCGGGTCGGCCGCGTCGCGCAGGCCGAGGGGCGCCGCCAGGCGCGTGAGCGCCACGTGCCCGAGCCACAGCGCGGCCCCGGCCACTATCGCGCCCGCGACGAGCCCCTTCCACACGTCGTGGCGCACGTGGTGCGCGAGTTCGTGCGCGAGGATGACTTCGATCTCGTCGTCCGAGTAGTCCGCCAGGAGCGTGTCCGACACGAGGATTCGGCGATTCGCGCCGAGGCCGGTCATCATCGCGTTCACACGCCGCGAGTGTTCCGACAGGAACCACGTGTAGACGCCGACCGCCGGGACGCCCGCGGCGGTCGCCATCCCCGAGATCCGCCGCACCAGGTCTTCACGATCGAGCGGCGCGAACCGGTAGAATCTCGGCAGGATCCACACCGGCATCGCCCAGGCCGCGATCACCGACAACACCACGAACCCGCTCCAGGCCGGGACCCACCACCGGGCCGGCCACACGCGCAGGCACACCACCACGACGACGGCCCCGGCCACCGAAATCGCGCCGGCCACGACCTGCCCCTTCAGGTGGTCGGCGAGCCAGGCCCTCGGGCGCTCGGCCGTCAGGCCGTAACGCCGATCCAGGGCATACCCCCGGCGGAACGCGAGGGGCAACAGGCCTGCTTCGTTGATGAGGACGATGAGGACAACGAACACGGCGGCGGCAGCGACGGGGACGACTGCTGCCGGTGCGCCTGAGGAGGAGATGAAGCGCTCGGCCCGCCCGGCGAGGGCGTGGCCCCACCCGGTCACGAGCAGGCCGCCGAGGAGACACGTGGTCCACGCGGCCTCGAGGACGAGGCCGCGCCGTTTCAGTCGCTGGTATCGGGTGCCGCGGTCCTCGTTCATGCCTCTCTGGGTCCGATGACGGCCCGGGGCGGCGGCGAGGACGCGCAGAGGCTTCCAGCCGCGGCTACAGCCGCTTCACGTGAATCCCGCCGTTCACCGTCTCGAGTTTGATGGCGGGCCCGCCGCCATTCAGGGTGCCTTCGAGTTTCCGGCGCGACGACTCGGTCTTCTCTACCGCGAGGTCCCCGACGTTGATGCCGCCATTGACCACGCGCGCACTGATTGTACCCTTGGCATCGCCCGGAACGATCAGCGTGATGCCGCCGTTCGTCGTGTCGCAGCTGACACCGTCGCCGGTCAGGGCGGCCATCGCGACGTCAATCCCGCCATTGGTCGACGATACCGTCACGGACCCGGTGAGATCCCGCCCCTTCACGCCGCCGTTGGTCGTCTCGGCCTGGACCAACCCGCCCAGGGCCGTCAGTTCGATGCCGCCATTGACGGTCTCGACGTCGACCTTGGCGCCGCGGGGCACCCGCAGCGTGTAATTGACGCTCACATTGGAGCGTCCGAGCCCCTTCGGATACTTCGTTTCGAGCCGGACTCGCTCCGAGGCCGATTCTTCGCGGATCTCCACCTGTTTCAGCAGGTCCCGCGCGGCTTCATCGGTCCCAGCCCGGACCGAGATCTCGGCCTTCACGTCGAACGTCGTCCCGTCGGTGCCTTCGACGAGGATCCGGCCGTTGGTGTTGTCCACCTCGATGGTCGACCCCGCCGGCATCGTGTACTGCCTGGTCCACTGGTCGACGGCCTTGGCTTTGCCGCCTTCCATGGAGTTGACGACAACGTCGCACGCGGCCAGGCTGACGACGGCCAGGGCCATCGCGGCGGTGCGGGCAAGACGGCGGATAGTCCGAACGTGAGACATGGGTCCCTCCCACCCGGGTAATACGGGCGGGTGGGGGCCGGGGTTCCCGGGAAGCACGTCCGGCTGAAGCCGGACGCCACGAGACCGCGCGCCGGACGCCACGAGAGGTGATCGTGGGGGCCGACTTCCTTCGGCTGCGCTCAGGACAGGTCAGCCGGCCCCGGCTAGTTCAGCTTCACCGAGATCAGCCGGGACACGCCCGGCTCGGCCATCGTCACCCCGTACATACGGTCGGCGATCTCCATCGTCTTCCGGTTGTGCGTGATGAGGATGAACTGGGTTTCGTCCTGCATCGACCGCAGGATGTCCAGGAACCGGCCCGTGTTGGCGTCGTCGAGCGGCGCGTCGATTTCGTCCAGGACGCAGAACGGGCTGGGCTTGTACTTGAAGATGGCGAACATCAGTGAGATGGCCGTCAGCGCCTTCTCCCCGCCCGACAGAAGCTGGACGCTCTGCAGGCGCTTGCCCGGGGGCTGGGCGATGACCTCGATGCCGCTCTCGAGCAGGTCCTGCTCGTCGAGCAGGGTCAGGCCCGCGCGGCCACCCCCGAACAACGAGGCGAAGATCACCTGGAAGTTCGCGTTGATGGCGTCGAACGCCTCGCGGAACCGTTCGCGGGTCGTCGCGTCGATCTTCCGGATGGCTTCGCCGGTCTGCGAGATCGACTCGATGAGGTCCGCGCGCTGGGTCGTCAGGAACCCGTGGCGGGTCTCGAGTTCGTCGTACTGCTCGATCGCCATCATGTTGACGGGCCCGAGGCGCTCGATCTTGCGACGCAGCTCGGCAATCGCATCTTCCGGCGTGAGCGGGCGTGGTTCGGGCGCCGCCGTAGGCTCCTCTGCCGTCTCCCCTTCGGCGCCTTCGGCCGAGGGCGCGGCGGCCGTTTCGGCGCCGGGCGCCGCGACGGGCTCGCCGGCGTCTTCTTCGGGCTCCTCGGCGTAGATCGTCCGCCAGTCCGGGCTGACGTCGCCGTCGCGCTCCAACTGCTCGACCTCGGCAATCACGGTCGCCAGGTCGGCCTGCAGCGTCTCGACGACGCTCTCGGCGAGGTGGCCGAGGTCGCTTTCGGCCTTGGCGCGCTGGACCTCCGCTTCGGCGAGCGCGTCCTTGATCGCGTCGACGGCCTTGCGGGCGTCGCGGATGGCGTGCTCGTGGGCGTCTCCCCTGAGCCGCAGCTCGTTGACCGCTTCGTCGGCCAGGCGTACGACGTCGCGCGCCGCGTCGAGGGCCACGAGTTCGGCATCCAGGGCCCGACGGCCGTCTACCAGGGCCTGCTGCAGCCGTTCCTGTTCGGCGACGAGACGGACCTGTTCGTCCTGCCTGGCGGTCAGGCGGTTCTCGATCTCGCGCTGGGCTTCTTCGGCGCGCACGGCTTCCATCGACGCCGTCGCCGCGCGTTCGACCAGCCGGGCGTGCACGGCCATGGCATCGCGGACCTTCTCGGCCCGGATCCTGGCATCGTCACGCGCGTCGTAGAGGCGCTGCTGCGCGGCGGCCAGGCGCACGTCGACGTCGGCCTGGCGTTCCGACAACGCCGCGATCGACGCCTTCGCTTCGAACTGCCGCGTCTCGAGGGCGGCCATCTCTTCGTCGCACCGCGACGAGTCGCGCGCGACGACCTCGCGCTTCTGCTGGACGCGGCGCACGTCTTCGTCGGTCTGCCTCACGCGCAGTTCGAAACCGACGATGGCCTTCTCCTGCTCATGCATCGACGACGCGCAGGCCGACTGGGCGGCAACGGTCTGGGCCTCGCGACGCTCGACGTCGGCGAGGCGGTCGCCAATCCGAGCGAGTTCGGCGCGATCCGACTCGAGCGCCTCGCGGGTGTCGCGGATGTCGCGACGGGTCTGGAGAATCCCGTGGCCTTCGTCGCGGCCGTGTCCGCCCACGACCGCGTGCGGGCCGTGGAAGACGTCTCCGTCGCGCGTCGCGATGGGCGCGTTCGTCAGCCGCGACGCGGCGACGGCCTGGTCGAACGACTGCGCGATCCAGCCGGAGGTGGCCAGGGCGGCGATGGCAGCTGCGTACGGTCCGTTGACGCGGACCACCGACGACAGCGGCACGAGGCCCGGCATGGGCGGCGTCAGCGGCTCGGCAGGTGCCGTCCATCCGCCGGCCACGGCAAACCCGCATCGGCCCGCGGCGCGTTCGCGCGTGAACGCCAGTCCCCGCCCCGCGTCTTCGTGGGAGTCGACGACGATGTACTGCAGCACTTCGCCGAGGCAGGCTTCGACGGCCGACTCGTAGCCGGGGGTCACATCGAGATAGTCGGCCACGGAACCGGAGTGCCGGACGGCGCCGCCTGAATCCGCCAGCACGGTGCGCGCGGCATCGCCGTAGGCGGCGCGCGCCTTCTCGAAGTCTTCCAGCGAGCGCTGCCGGGCGGCCTTGCCGGCGATCTCCTGTTCGAGCGAACGCCTGGAGGCCTGGAGGCCGTCGCGTTCGGCGCGCAGGTCGGCCAGGGATTCTTCGTGCGCGGCGCGTTCCTCGCGCAGCGCGGCCAGGAGTTCGCGGGCCTCGGCGAGCCCCGCCTGCGTCCGGTCGCGTTCGGCCTGGATGCGCGACGCTTCGATCTCGAGGTCGTCCCGCTCGGCCGTCAGGCGGGCCAGGTCGGCCGCCACGCGTACCGTTCCGGCGAGGGCCGTATCGATGGCGTGCTGCAGCGTCGTGGCGGCATTGGCCATCGAGAACTGCTCGCGGCGGACGGTATCGACGTCCGTCTCGAGCGATTCGAGCAGCCCCTGGACGCTCGCCTGCTCCTGATTCGCGATGTCGAGGGCGGCGGCCGCCTCTTCGCGCTCCCGGGCCGCGCGCGACGCATCGAGGCGGCGCAGGTCGACCAGCTGACCCGCGGGGCCACGTTCGGCCAGCGACGATTCGATGTCCGCCGCCACCTCGGTCTGGCGGCGGCCCACCATGCCGAGCTGCTGCTCGTCGCCCTGCAGGCGCTGCTCGAGGCGGCCAATCTCGACTTCGTGCCCGTGGGCCTTCTCGCGTTCCGCGCGGGCCGTCGTCTCGCGCTGGGCGACCTCGAGGCGCAGGCGCTCGAGGTCGTTCTCGAGCGTAGCCAGTTCGGTCGCGGCAGCCGCCTCGCGTGCCCGGACGTCGGCAATCTTCGCGTCGGCCGACTCGATGGCCTGCGCGAGCACGCGCTGACGCCGCGCGAACTGCACCTTCTCCCAGCGCCGCAGTTCGTCCCGCAGCCGGCGGTACCGGCGGGCCTTCGACGCCTGGCGCTTCAGCGTGCCGCGCTGCTTCTCGACTTCGAAGATGATGTCGTCGATACGGGTGAGGTTCTGCTGCGACGCCTCGAGTTTCAGTTCGGCGGTGCGCCGGCGCGACTTGTACTTCGTCACGCCTGCGGCTTCTTCGATCAGCTGACGCCGATCGGTCGGCCGCGTGCTCAGGATCATCCCGATCTTGCCCTGCTCGATGATGGCGTAGGCCTTGGCGCCGAGCCCTGTATCCATCAGCAGTTCGTGCACATCCCGCAGGCGCACGACGTCGCCGTTGATGAGGTACTCGCTCTCGCCGGATCGGTACAGCCGGCGCGTGACTTCGACTTCACGCAGCATCGGCTTGCCTTCGTCGTCCACCAGGTCACCCGGCGTCCCGGGCGCGCCGGCTTCGATCACGGGGACGCCGGCGAGCAGGAGCCGCACCTCGGCGGCGGCGACCGGCTTGCGCGCGTCGCTCCCGCTGAAGATGACGTCTTCCATGCGGTCGCCGCGCAGGCTCTTCGCGCTCTGTTCACCGAGCACCCAGACAATCGCGTCCGCGACGTTGCTCTTGCCGCAGCCATTGGGCCCGACGATGGCGGTGACGCCCCGATCGAAGGAGAGTTCGGACCGGTCGCAGAAGGACTTGAAGCCGCTGATTTCCAGACGTTGCAGACGCATCGTGATGCCAGGAGAGAAAGATGACCCCGGTGCGGGTTCGCCGCGTCCCCTACTTGCCGGCCGTGGCCGGGACGGCGGGTCCGCCGGCGCCCTTGATCAGGCGTTCGGCTTCCGGGAACTGCCCCAGCGCCAGCTTCGCCTGCGGATCGGTTTCAATCAGGTGCCGCCGGGCCTCGGCGACGCCGAACAGGTTGACGTTGATTTCGTAGCGGATCATCGCCGAGATGAACCCGGCATCCTGCGCGAGTCCGGCGTCGTCCACGGGGATCCGCTCGGCGCGCAGGTGCTCGCGGAAGGCGGAGAGCATGGCGGCGTCCACCGTGAAACCCTGTGGCACGAATCGCGGGTCCTTCGCGGTCACCGCGATCCTGGTATCGCCCTCGGCCGAGTACTTCTGGGCGAAACTCCCGAAAGCCTGGCGGGCGTAAACGGTCCGCGCGTATTTCCCGGGGTTGAAACCTTCGATAGGCCCTTCGAGGTAGTGATCCGGCTCGATCCCGCCGCCGCCGTACACCTTGCGACCACCGTCCGTGTACTTGAGGTCCGCGGACGAACGCGCCCTCGGGCCCGCCTGCTCTTTGGCGGTGTACATCAGGTACTCGTCGAACGTCCCGTCCCAGGGCCGCTGGATCAGCCGGCCGCTCGGCGTGTAGTACCGCGCCGTCGTGAGCGCGAGCCCGGCCCCTTCGCTGATGCGGAAGACCGACTGGACGAGCGCTTTGCCGAACGTCGTCTCGCCGACGATGATGGCCCGGTCGTGGTCCTGCAGCGCGCCAGCCACGATCTCGGAGGCGCTGGCACTGCCGCGATTGGTCAGCACGACCACCGGCACCTGCGTGTACGGGCGTTTGTCGGTGGCCCGGAAGTCCTGGTCCGAGTTCGGCACGCGGCCGCGCGTGTAGACGATGAGCTGGCCCTGCGCCAGGAACTGGTTGGCCACCTTGATGGCCTGGTCGAGCGGGCCGCCGGGGTTGCCGCGCAGGTCGAGCAGGAGTTTCTTCATCCCGGCCTTCGTCAGGCTCTCGAGCGCGGTCGTGAGGTCGTTGTCGGTCTGTTCGGCGAAGTCCTGCAGGCGGACGTACCCGATGCCGCCGTCGAGCATGAAGGCCGCCGGCACGGTCGGCATGTGGATCTCGTCGCGAGGCACATCGAGGTCGATCAGCTGATCGTACCCGCGGCGGCGCAGCGAGACCTTGACCAGCGTGCCCTTCGGACCGCGCAGCCGCCGCACGGCTTCGTCGCTCGTGATACCCTTCGCGCTTTCGCCGTCGATCTTCGCGATGACGTCGCCGCGGCGAATCCCTTTCTTGTAGGCGGGCGACCCTTCGAACAGCGACACGGCCGTGACGTCGCCATCGAT
>CAZJRM010000088.1:0-5184 GCA_964547975.1 uncultured Vicinamibacterales bacterium
CGGTGGCGGTGGCCATGCGGAGCGGCTGGCCGGCCAGGCCGCCTTCCCCGAGGAAGTCCCCCGGGCCGAGCATGGCGACGACCGCTTCCCGTCCAGACCTCGACACGACCGACAGCTTCACGCCGCCCTGCTGGAGATAGAGCACCGAGTCGGCGTTGTCACCCTGGGAGAAGAGTGTCTCGGACCGGCGGTAACTCACGACTTCTCTCGCGGCCCCCGCGGAGTCGAGGAACGCCTGCGCGTCGAACGCGGCTGCGCCTGGCCGGGTGGGTTTGTCCATGTCGTGATGATGGCATGCGCCCCGAATCGTAACTGTGCAGAACGGGACACCCCACGATCTCGAATCCGGTTGTGTTCCTTTGGGTACATCGGCGATCGCGGATGAGCGCTTAGGCTGGAACCGAGGTGGGTCCCGGCGATGAGCCGGGGGTTCACCGATGGGTCATAGGTCGTGTGGCAGCAAGGAGCGCTCCATGGATACGCACAGCACCGTCCGCCGTCTAGTCATCGCCCTGGCGCTGGTTGCCGGGCTTGCACCGTCGGTCCTCGGGGAGGACCTCACCGTTTACCGAGGGTTCCGGCTCGGGATGAGCGTCGAGGCCGTCGTCGGCCTGGCGAAGGCGGACGTGGCAGACGTGAAACTGGTCGTCGAACGGCCCATGCTGATCCAGGAGCTGCGCTGGCGTCCGCCGACACCGCCGGGCGTCGACGGCGTGTTGCCCGAATCGGACAGCGTGGCCCAGGTGACCTTCAGCTTCTGCAACGGCGCACTCTACCGGACGGTGGTGAACTACGACCCGTCCCGGACCGAGGGACTGACCGATCAGGATCTGATCGACGCTCTGTCGGCGGTCTACGGGCCCGCGCGCATGCCCGTGCCGGCCGGCCGCGTCACGACATCGCCCGTCTCGCAGAGCTTCATCGATTCCGAACAGCTGACGGCACGCTGGGAAGACAGCGAGACCTCGGTCAACCTGTATCGCGGCAGCTATCGTTCCAACTTCGGCCTGGTGGTGTACTCGAAGAAGCTCTCCCCACTGGTTCGTGCAGCGGTCGAGACCGGCCTGCGCCTGGCGCGCCTCGACGCACCGCAGCGCGAGGCCGCGGCGAAGAAGCTCCGGGATGAGGTCGAGAAGGCCATGCACGACAAGTCGCGTGCCGCCAACAAAGCCGCGTTCCGCTACTGATTCCCCGCTCGCCTCCGGCCCCGCGCCAGGGGCGCGGGGCCGGAGGGTGTGCTCAATTGAACAGTCGCCGCGCCGGGAGCAAGGGTAGGGTGCTTCCGTGCGACTCCTCCTCATCAATCCCTCGAACCCACTCGTCAGCATCGTCACGTTCACGCGGAACCGCTGGAATCGGTACCGTGTGTGGCAGCCGCTGAGCTTGATGGCGCTTGCCGGGCTCACGCCCTCCGACTGGGACGTCACCATCCACGACGAGAACATGGACGGGCCGGTCGGGACCAAAGGGCCGCGTCCGGATCTCGTCGGGATCACGGCGTTCACGTCGCAGGCGCCGCGCGCTTACGAGATCGCGGCCAGCTACCGACGCCTCGGTGTGCCGGTGGTCATGGGCGGGATCCACGCGACCACCTGCGTGGAGGAGGCGCTGGCGCACGTCGATGCCGTCGTGACCGGCGAGGCGGAGGGCATCTGGTCCAGGGTCCTCGACGACGTGGGGCAGGGACGGTTGCAGGCCAGGTACGACGGCGGTCTGGCTCCGATGGATGCCATCCGTCCGGCTCGCCACGACCTCCTGAGGTCGGACTACGCGTTCGGGGCCATCCAGACCACGCGTGGCTGCCCCATGAACTGCACGTTCTGTTGCGTGACGGCCTTCAACGGCGCCCGTTATCGGCAGCGGCCTGTCGCGGACGTCGTAGCCGAGTTCGTGTCGATCCCCGAATCGCGCGTGCTGGTCGTGGATGACAACCTCGTCGGCACGACTCGCGAGCACATTGCGCGCGCGAAGGCACTCTTCCGCGCCATGGCCGATGCGAAGACGGGCAAGCAGTGGATCGCGCAGGCGACGATCAACTTCGCCGACGACGAGGAGTTGCTGACCCTCGCCGAGCGGGCCGGCTGCGCGGGGGTCTTCATCGGCTTCGAATCGCCGACCGCCGAGGGGTTGACCGAAGTCGGGAAACGATTCAACGTCCACAAGGGGCGGAGCCTGGCGGCGTCGGTCGCTCGAATCCAGCGTCATCACATGGTCGTGGTGGGGTCCTTCATCATCGGTCTCGACGTGGACACGCCCGGCATCGGATTGCGGACGGCGGACGCTGCCCGCGCGTACGGCGTGGATATCCTCAACACGCTCTTCCTGACGCCGCTGCCAGGCACGAAGTTGTGGGAACAGACCGTCGCCCAGGGGCGGCTGGTGCTCGACCAGTTCCCGCGCGACTGGCAGTACTACACCCTGACCTACCCGGTGGCCCGGTGTGCCCAACTCACGCAGCAGCAGGCGACTGACGAGATGCTGGCCTGCGGTCGTTCGTTCTACTCGCTGACGGGGATCCTGGGCCGGGTGTGGAAGAACATCCGGGCGCGCCGCCGGCCGCTGATCACCGCGTGCGCGAATCTCTCGAACCGGAAGAACCAGGCGGTGGGGCGGGCCGCGTACGCGAGGCTGAATCGGGAATGCGATGCGCGGGCGTGCGTGGCTCGGGCGAGCCGTCCTGCCTGGGATGCGGGCCTCGAGCCCGGCCTCGGCGCCAGCGGCCAGACCGGCTGAGACCGGGTCGCCGCGCACACGGGCGACGAGAGCCGACGCGGAGTGCCGAGTGCCGCAACGCCTCCCGGTGCTGCGGCCACTCGGTGGCGCTCGCGCTAGTGGGACTTTACGACCGTGATGCGGTTCACGACCTTGCGCACTCCGCTGGTCCGCGTGGCGAGGGTCATCGCCCGGTCGCGCCCAGCCGTCGAGGTGACCGTGCCGCGCAGCGTGACGACGTTCTTCGCCGTGTGGACGCTGAGGTCGCGCCCCTTGAGCAGGTCCTCGCCGACGAAGAACCACTTCACCTTCGTCGTGATCCACCCGTCGGTGATCGCATCTCCGGTCTTGGTCATGCCGGCCTTCGCGCGCTCGGCCATCGTGCGATCCACGGTCGCATCCACCGCGACGTCGTTCTGGACCTTCTCGACGCCCTCGATGGTGGCCAGGCGTGTCGCTTCGGTCTTCTGGGCCTCCGTGGCCACGGTACCCGTCAGCCAGACGGAACCAGCCTCGACCCTGACTCTGAGGTCGTAGGATTCGACGGTGCGGTCCGTCTCGAGCCGGTATTCGATGCGGTCTTTCAGCATGCTGTCCGACGGCTTCTGCGCCATGGGAGTCTGGGCGGCCGCGAGTACGACCGAGGCCAGTCCAAGGGTGCCTGCGAGCGTGAGTGCCAGCGTTCGAGCGAATGTGCGTTGCATGGATAGTCCTTCAGCGGGTGGGATCGTGACGGTCCCTGGGACGCGATCCGTGGATTGTAAGGAGGGTCAGTGACCGTGCGTCCACTCTACGGCGGGCGTCGTCTGCTGTCTGTCTCGTATTGCACAAGGCTGCGTGCGTGACTGGCGATCCCGGATCGAGACCGCCTCCGGGGTTCTCTCCCGCAGACGGGCGAGGCCGACTCCAGGGCCGGCCTCGCACGCGTGATGGCGGGTCGACCCCGTTGCCTCAGCTGGCGACGAGGATGACGATGATGATGATCAGCAGCAGGCTGGTCAGTGAGATCACGACCATCGACGCCCCGCCTGTCAGCTGAGCGTCTGCTGCCCGCGCGGACGCGGCCAGCCCCGCCAGTTCGGCGCCGTCGAGCGACGCGACGGCATTCTCGGCCTTCGTGACGTTCAGGCCCAGTTGGTCGGCCACGTCGCGCACGTCAGCGCGTCGGAGGACGTTGATCACGTCGTCCCGATTCTGCTGATCGAGCGTGACCTGCGCGGCGATGGCCTGATGCATCCCGGCCGGATCGACAACGTGGCGCTGCTGGGCCTGCACCGGCACACTCAACAGCAGTGATGACGCGACCAGGGTGGCGAGGAGAACTCGGATTCGCATGTGTACCTCCATGGGCACAAACCGCCTGGCAGTCGAACCAGACATCGTGAGGATAGCGTGCGTGACGGCGTGGCGCTGTCCAGAACGGAACAACGGAGACCGGTTACCGCCTGCCGGCACCGCCCCAGCTGGCGGAGAGCGTTGTGCCTCCTCCTCGAAGGCCGCGCGCGATGTCGATCCGGATGACGCCGCCGGTGCCCGGACCCTGGAGGCGGATGCCGATGCCGGCGTCGACGTGGAGGAGTGAAGGGCCCGCGCCCAGGCGCCGCCACGCCTGGGCCGCGTCGACGAATCCACACCACGACAATGAACCGGCGGGGGTGCTTGCGATCGGCCGAACGTGTTCGACGGTGGCGTGCGCCAGGCGTCGGCCGAACACCGGCCCGGTGACCACGCCGTCCGAGAGCAACGGATGCGCGCGGAGAAGCGAGGGCCTTCCCTGGCCGGTGCCGGCCCCCGGCCAGAGGGCGAGCGGCGCCGCCTTCGTGGCGGCGCTGATCCCCAGGTGTGCCGACCACGAGGCCCGAATCGGGTGTGACGTCGACCGCCATCCGGCCAGGAGATTGCCCGCGAGGAACCGATCGCGGCCGGACGCAGGCATCCACCATCCTCCGGCGAGTGTGACAGTGAGGCGGTCTCCGGCCACGAGGACGCCGAGCTGCCCTTCCAGCGCCAGGTGGTTGCGCGAGTCCATGCGCACGCCGTCGAGCGCCGCGCGGTCCTGCCACCGGTCGAGGCCGACTCCCGCCTCCCACCGGAACCAGGAGGTGGCCCAGTCGGTGACCCGCGCCGCAACGCGCCGACGCTCCTGGCGAAGTGGCGCGTCGGTATCAAGGGCGCCTGGCGCCGCGTAGGACTGGCGTTCCCAGGCGCCGTCGAACGAGACGATGCCCGGCAGCCACCGAGGCGACGGGAACGCCAGGGAAAACGATACGCGGGGCCTGGCCGGCGACCAGCGCCACGCGGCGCGTGCCAGTTCACCTGCGCCGAGCGGGCCCGCCACTTCCAGGCGAACGTCCTGAACCAGGAGCGCGCGCGCGGCGATGACGGCGACGTCGATCAGCCCGCCGGGGGCCGTGTCGCGTTCGGCGATGAAGACATCGACGGCCGTCAGGCCACCGTCGGCGGGCCGGTACT
>CAZJRM010000088.1:5194-19327 GCA_964547975.1 uncultured Vicinamibacterales bacterium
GTGCGTTCGACGCGACCGGGAGCGCCCGCACCCGCTTCTCCGCGCGGCTGAGGGCCGCAGGCGTGAGTAACTGGCGGGGCTGAAGTCCGAGCGCCCGCACGAGAACGGGCTGTCGGGTCCGGATCGCCCCGTGGATCTCGATCGTGTCGACCCGAGGTTCGCCGGCGCGATTCCAGGCGTCGAGCGCCCCGTGCGCGTCTCCGGCGAGGTATCGACTGGAGGCCAGGAGTTGCCACGCGTAGGTGTCGCGAGGTGCGAGGCGCACGGCGACCAGCGCCAGGTCCCGTGCGTCCAGCCAGCGCGACTGCGAGAATCGCAGCCCCGCCAGTTCTCTCCACGGGGCCGGATCCGCCGGGCACAGCCGCGTGGCGGCCAGCAGTTCTGCTTCGGCGCCTGCCGTGTCGCCGGCCAGTGCGAGTTGCACGCCCTGCTCGAGGAGCGGGCTGCAGGGGGATCGCGCGGAGGGACCGCCGGGCTCAGGCGAGGGCGTGGCGGGAGTGGGGGGGACCACGCCGGGGCGAGGTGCCGCGGAGGGGAGCACCAGGGCCGCCCACCGCCCCGTCGCCGCCCACGCCCGGTCGAACTCGGCCCACGGCAGTACCCGGAAAGGGGCCCTCGCCGGGTCATGGATGACGGCTTCCCTGTCGGTCGCACCCACGATCACGACGAAGTGGTAAACACGAGGCGCCACCTCGATCAGGGCGATGAGGGGGCGGCCCTTGTCGAGTTCTGTGCGGATCGGCTCGCTGGGGTGCAGCGGAGAGACCGGCATGACGAATGCCTGCCAGCCGCGGTCGTGGATGGCGGCGATCAGCGTACCGGTGTGAATGCCGTCGTCGCCGGGCCGGACCAGCGCCGCGAAGTCCTGGGCAAACACGCTGCGTTCGCCCCAGTAGCGCAGCACCATGGCGACGGCGGCTCCCCCGCACAACTCCGGCGTCTGAGACACGTACGGCACGTCGAGCAGCGCGTGAGGGGGGGCCTGCGTCGCGCGGGCGGGATCCGGCGCGGCTCCCGCGGGCAGCACGCTGACGGAGACGAGGAGGACGGCGGCATGTACGAGCGACGTCACGGTCCGCATGGGATTCAGCCATCTCCACCGCCACTGGGCGCTCGGGCGTCTCGAGGAATGGTAGGCCGCGCAGGGAGGACGGGGCTGTTCACTACGGCACAGACACCTGAACGAGGCACTTCCTAGCATGGTGCCCTGATGCCTACCCCCGACACCGACGTTTCCGTGGCTCCCGATTGGCACCACCAGACGGCCGATGACGTGCTCGCAGCGGTTCAGTCTCAGCAGGCCGGCCTGTCGGGCGTCGAGGCGGCCAGGCGCCTCGCGGCGAGCGGGCCCAACGAGCTGGCCGAAGGGGCGCGCGTGGGCGCCTGGCACATGCTCGCCGGCCAGTTCAAGAGCGTCATCATCTGGATCCTGATCGCCGCCGGCGTCGTCTCCGGACTGCTGGGCGAACGCGTGGACGCCATCGCGATCCTCGCGATCGTCGTGCTCAACGCCGTCATCGGGTTCTACCAGGAATTCAAAGCCGAGCAGTCCATCGCCGCGCTCAAGAAGATGACGGCGCCCGTGGCGACGGTGGTGCGCGACGGCCACGCCGCCGTCATCGCCGCGGCGGCGGTGGTTACGGGGGACATTCTCACGCTCGAGGCCGGGGCCGTGGTGGCCGCCGACGGCCGCCTCCTGACCTCGGCGTCGTTGACGTGTGTCGAGGCCGCGCTGACCGGCGAGTCAGACGCGGCGGAGAAGCAGGCTGCGACGCTGCCCGCGGGCGTGGTGCCCCTCGGAGACCGCTCGAACATGGTGTTCATGGGTACCAGCGTCGCGGCGGGTACCGGACGTGCCGTGGTCGTCGCGACCGCCATGGAGACGGAACTCGGCCGCATTGCCGGACTCATCGAGGGGGCGGATGCGGACAAGGGGACTCCGCTCCAACGGAAGCTCGACGCGTTCGGCCGGGTGCTCGTGTGGGTCGCGCTGGGCCTGGTGGTCATGTTGTTCGGCCTGGGCTCCCTTCGTGGCCTCGGCCTGCTCGAACTGACGATGACGTCGGTCAGCCTGGCGGTCGCGGCCGTGCCAGAGGGGCTTCCCGCGGTGGTGACCGTCGCCCTCGCGGTGGGAGTCCTGCGGATGGCGCGTCGGCGCGCGCTCGTGCGCAAGCTGGCGGCGGTCGAGACACTCGGCTCGACCACGGTCATCTGCACCGACAAGACGGGGACGTTGACGGTCGGCGACATGACCGCTCGGGCGTTGTACGTGGCGGGCCGCACCTACGAGGTCACCGGCGAGGGCTACGGGCCCGAGGGGCAGGTCCTCATCGACGGGAAGCCCGCCGACGGGCCGCACGCCGCTGCGCTCCTGGAACTCGCCACAGTCCTTCTCGGATGCAACAACGCGCAACTGACCCACGACGACCAGGTGTGGAAGACCATTGGCGACCCGACGGAAGGGGCGCTGCTCGTGGCCGGCGTCAAAGCCGGGGGCGATCGTGCGCGGCTCGAGCGCGAGTGGCCGGTGCTGCAGGCGCTCCCGTTCGACTCGGACCGGAAGCGAAGCGCCGTGATTCGGAAGGGACCAGGCGGGGTCGTCCGGGCATTTGTCAACGGCGCGCCGGGCGGGCTGCTGGAGCGCTGCACGGCCGTGTACGCCGACGGCGGCGTCCGCCCCCTGACCGACGCAGATCGGGCCACGATTCTGGCACAGACGACTGACATGGCCACGCGCGCCCTGCGCGTGCTTGCCTCGGCCTCCCGTGATCTGGACGGTGTTCCGGCGGCGCCACTCGCGGCGGAGGATGTCGAGCGCGATCTGGTCTTCATCGGACTGAGCGGCATGTACGACCCGCCTCGGCCGGAAGCCAAAGACGCAATTGCCACCTGCCGCGCGGCTGGGATTCGTGTCGTGATGATCACCGGAGACCACCCGCACACCGCTGGCGCCATCGCACGGGTGCTCGGCATCGCGCCGGGCGACGACGCCGTCACCGGCGGAGCACTGGAGTCGATGTCCGACGACGAGCTGCGCCGGCGAGCGTCCGACATCGCCGTGTACGCGCGCGTCACCGCCGCGCACAAGCTGCGGATCGTGCGTGCGTTGAGATCGACGGGGGCCGTCGTGGCCATGACAGGCGATGGCGTCAACGACGCTCCGGCGATCCGGGGCGCCGATATCGGCATCGCCATGGGTGTGAGCGGGACGGACGTCACCAAACAGGTGGCGGACATGATCATCACCGACGACAACTTCGCGACGATCGTGTCGGCGGTCGAAGAGGGCCGGGGCATCTACGACAACATCCGCAAGACGCTGCAGTACCTGCTGGCGGGCAACACCGGGGAGTTGCTGTTCATGACCGTGTGTGTCGTGGCGGGCCTGCCCGTCCCCCTGTTGCCCATTCACTTGCTCTGGATCAATCTGGTGACCGACGGCCTCCCGGCGCTTTGCCTGGCCACGGATCCCATCGATCCCGACGTGATGCGTCGCCCCCCGCGCGGGCGTTCGGAACGCATGACCGACCGCGGATTCCTGGGCTCGATGGTGCTGACCGGCTCGCTCACGGCGGGCGTGGCGCTCGCCGTGTTCCTCACCGTGTCGGCATCGGGCACGACGGGAGAGGCGCGGGCGGCAGCGTTCGCCGCGCTCGTCAGTGCCGAACTGCTGCGGTCTTTCGGCGCCCGGAGCGAGACCAAGCCGGTGTGGAGGATTTCCCTGCTGACGAACACCAACCTCGTGGCCGTCGTCGTCCTGTCGTTGGGGTTCCAGTTCTGGAGCCAGCACAACGCCGCCCTCGGCGGGTTCTTGAAGACGTCGTACCTGTCGACCGCCGACGGGATGCTGCTCCTCGCTGTCGGCGCGGTCCCGCTGTTGGTGCTGGAGATGGTGAAGGTGCTTCGGCAGATCCGCCTGACGCGCGCCGGCCCCGAGTGACGGGGCCGGCGGCGGTGTCTGCCACGGCGTGAGCCCGCTGTGCTCCGCGCCCGTCAGCGCCTGTAGAAGAGGTGCACCAGCGCCACGAATACGGCAGCGCCGATGATCGACCAGAGCACCGGGAACGGATGCCCGCTGATCTGGACCACGAACGGTTCCGCCAGGTTGAGCCGCGCTGCGATCCACGGACCGATCAACGCGCCGATGAACCCGAGGGCGGTGGAGACGAGGATCCCGCCGCGGGCTCCTCCGGCAATCGAACGGCCGATGGCGCCGCAGACCGCCGCGATCACGATCAGGAGAAGCAGCCCAGGGAGTGTGTAGTTCATGAGTCGTGTCCCTTCCGTCGCGAGCGGCCGGCCTAGCGCAGCGCGACGTGCAGTCGCAAGCCAGCCCAGAACTGGTAGTTGTTCTCGAGGTCTCCGACGTTGTCGAAGAAGACGCGGCCCTCGCCGACGAAGAAGAGCGAGTACGTCCCGTTCTTCGCCACCGGCAGACCGAAGTGGAGGAGCCACGCCGGCGTCCAGGTGTCGCTCCGCGTGATGTCCCACATCGACAATCCAGTGCCGATGAAGACGTTGTTCGCGAAATACTTGTTCAACTCGGCGTCCACGAAGAGCGCCGACTCCTTGACCTTGTCGTCGTCGGTCACCAGGCTCAACGCCACGCCCGCCGCGCCGGCGACTTCCCAGTTGTTCGTGAAGCGTTTCGCGACGCCGAACTTCAGGCCGAGCAGCGGGGAGCACTGGCCGAACTCCAGCCCCGTGTCCTCACGCTCGCGAACCCGGCGTTCCTTGCCGCCGAGGGCTGCGAGGAACACGCCCACGCCGCTGCCGCGAACCGGCGCGTCGATGGTGAGCGTCGCCTCGCACGTCGCCGTGCCTTCGTACCGCCTGGGTCCCGACTCGATGACGCGCGGGGTCGAGACGGTGGCCAACGCGCGGTAGGTGCCCGCACGGCGCACGGTGAAGGTGCCGTCAGCCCTGTTCTCACCCGGCAACGGTTGGCCGACCGCGACACCGGCGTCGTCACGAAGCACGACGGTGACCGTCGGCGCGACGTCGGTCGTGCCGGTCGTGCTGCCGCTCGTGTCCGCGCGAATGGTGTATCCATGCCTGGCCGGCACCGCGGACAGCACCACGCTGCACGTCGGGGCGACTGTCGTGATCGTCACGGGCGCCGGCAGCGGGCACGCTTCGATGGCGACTGTCTGCGGTTCGAGCGGGTACGTCTGGCCTCGCATGTCGGTGGCGTTGAAGGTGTACGTGCCGGGCTTGTCGTACGCCAGGCTCCAGGTCGGCGCGGTCATCGCGCCTGCCGTCTGGCCGTTGAGGGAGACCTCCACGCGTCCCACGCGCGCCAGATCCCTTCCACCTGCCGTGAAGGTCACTCGCAGGGCCCCCGTCACCGGATCACAACGGCGGTCGGCCGTGATGGCGGCAGGTTCCCCCTTCACGTCCGTGACCGTCATCAGCGAGAGGTTCGAACAGGCCATGGGCAGCACGAACGTGTAGATCCGGTAGTCATTCGTCACCCGGAAGAGCAGGGCCTTGAACGGCCTCGTCCCGTCCCATCGCACGTTCTCGATCCGTGCCGGGGCCCGTCGTCCGTTCTTCAGCATCGGCCGGTGGGCCATCCACAGGAACGTCGTCCCGGGCCGCACCTCGCACTCGACGATGACGCCGTCGGCCGGTGTGGCTTCATCGCAGAAGGCGCCTTTCACCGAGGCCGTCGCGCCGGTGAAGACCAACAACACGGCGTCGGCCGTCGCCGGAATGCCGCTGTCGGTCAAGACGGCGCGGATGTCGTCCGCCATGCGTGGCTTCATCGCCATCGGCTTCAGACTCACGGCGGACCGCAGCGGTGGGGCGTAGAACGCCGTCGGCCCCCCGAGTCTGCGCAGGCTTCGAGTGGCGACGGAACTGCCCTGAGCGGCGGATGACGGCGGACACAGCACCGCCACGACGAGGGCGGCAACGACGGCGGCGCAACAGCGACGAATCACATGAGACATGTTGGTTCTCCTTCACGAGTCCACGGCCATGCTAGGCGCGCGCGCAGCGCGGTGTCTGTGCAGTAGTGGACATCCGGCAGAGCGCGGCGCAGGAGGGTTGTGCACTTGTGCACAGACGTCGCGCGCGCTTCTCCGGCATGCTGCCCCAGGAGAGGGTGTCCACATGATCAGCGCATCGGATCGTCACGACGCGCGTGAGCGGATGAGGGCGAGTTTCTCCCGACTTCGGCGTGTCCGGCGCCTGGCCGCCCGGCTGGTGGCGACGCGACGCCGGCGCGCCCTGCTCCTGGGCCTCGTGGCCCTGCCGTTCGTGATGGTGTTCCTCGCGACCGCCTGGGTGGTCCACCACGTGTACTTCGACCGGGACGGCCTGCCTTCACTGGAGTCGTTCATCCGATTCGAGCCGCCGACGACCGGCATCGTCCGGGACACCCACGGCGCGATCCTCGTCGAACTGGCGCGCGAGTACCGGCGCGTCGTGACGTTCGATGAGATCCCGGTGATCCTGCGTCAGGCCATCCTGGCTGCCGAAGACAAACGATTCTTCGCCCACTCGGGCGTGGACTACCGCGTCGTCCCGCGCATCGTGCAGAAGACCCTCGTCCGCTCTTCGAGCGAGTGGTGGAAGGGCGGGAAGGGGCTGCGCCTGCTCCTGCCGCAAGGAGGATCGACGCTCAGCCAGCAACTCGTCCGAGGGTACTTCCTCCAGAGCCTCACGGCGCGCGTCGCCGGCGATGCGGTGTTCCAGACCGGGTTCGCGCCACCGAGACTGCTCTCGTTGGCCCTGGGGGCATCGGCCGCAAACAAGCTCCTCCGGAAGATGGAGGAGGTGCGCCTGACGATCTGGCTCGAGGAGGAGATGTGTCGGCGCTACGGATCCCAGGAGATGGCCAAACGCGAGATCTTCGCCCGCTATGCGAGCTTCATCTATCTCGGCAACGGCCGCTACGGGTTTGCCGCGGCGTCCGAGTACTATTTCGGCCGGTCACTGGCGAGCCTCACCCAGGAGGACGCGGGCAACGCCGCGCTGCTCGCGGCGATCAGCAAGGCGCCGCGTGACTACGCGCCGGTGCCCGGGAACCTGCGCACCACGACCCGCCGCAACCGGATTCTCGCGTTGATGGCGCGCAACGGCGATATCCCCGAGAGCCTCGCGCTGAGATGCCAGCGCGAACCGATCCGTGTAGTGTCCCTGCGCCGGACCAAGACCGACGCGCCGGCCGCCGTCGAGCACGTGCTCGACGAACTCGGCCGGAACGGCGGGAGTGGCGTCGGCGTGGAAGACCTCTTCCAGGGGCGCATCCTCGTTCACGCGACGGTGGACGCCGGCGTACAGGCGATTGTGAATGACGCCCTCGAGAATGGCCTTGCGAGCTACGAGAAGCGTCACCCCTCGGAGAAGGGCGTGATCCAGGGCTCGGTCGTCGTGCTCCGGAACGCCGACGCGGCCATCCTCGCCGAAGCGGGTGGGCGGCGGATCTACAGGGAGCGGGGCGCGCGTTACTCGGACTACAACCGCGTGACCGGATCGATGCGCCAGCCGGGGTCTGCGATGAAGCCGCTGGTGTATCTGGCCGCCTTCGAATCCGGCCTGGAACTCGACACCACCGTGCCGGACGAGCCCATCGACGTGCCGAGGGGAGGCGCTGGCGGCATGAAGGCCATCGTCAACTACGACCGCCAGTACAAAGGGCCGATCCCGATACGGCAGGCGCTGGCCGAGTCGCGCAATGCGGTGGCCGTGTGGCTGACCAGGGAAATCGGCGTTAGGACCGTGATCCGGACGGCGTACCGGATGGGGATTCACTCTCCACTCCAGCCCTACCTCTCGACGGCACTCGGGGCGTCGGAAGTCCGGCTGCTCGAGCTGGCGAACGCCTACCGGGCGATTGCCTCCGGCGTCCTGGCCGAGCCGCATGTGATCGATCGCGTGGAGGATGGGTCCGGCACGGCGTTGTATGCCGCGCCGCGCGGCGCGACGGTGATCCAGACGCGGGCGCTGAGGCTGATTCAGGAGGGCCTGCGCGGCGTCGTGCGGATTCCTGGGGGCACCGCGAACGTCCTCGATCGGCGCGACTTTCCCATTCCGGTCATGGGCAAGACCGGGACGACGAGTGACTTCCGCGACGCACTGTTCGTCGGGTCGACCTTCGGGTCTGAGGGCATCACGGTGGCGGTGAGAATCGGGTTCGACGACAACCGTCCCTTGGGCGCCCGGGAGACCGGCGGACGGACGGCGCTGCCCGTCTTCCGCGACATCATGCTCCGGCTCTACGCGAGCCAGCTCGTCGGGCCGGTTCCGCGTTTTCCCCGCGCCATCGAGTCTGGCATCGACCAGTACCTGGTGCAGCGGGCGAACTCGTCCGTGACGGGCGCCGGCTCGGGCTGGTGATTGGGAGACAACCATGAACAAGATCCTGTGCGCGTTGACGATTGCGTGTCTCGTCGGGTGTGTCGGCTGCGACAAGCGTGTCGATCTCGAACGGGTCCCCGTCGGATCGAGAGTCGAGGTCACCCGGCAGGACGGCGGCGTCGTGAGCGGGTCGCTTGCGGCCAGAGACGACACCACGGTGACCGTCGCCGTGGGGTCGGACCTCCGCATCGTGCCTCGTGCCCAGATAGTCGGCGTGCAGGTCCTGGACGAGGCCCCGGCGGTCGCGGCTCCCTTAGCGCCGCCCGCGGCGGAGTTCCGGGTCGTCACGATTCCGGCGGGAGCCAGGCTGGTGGTACGGCTGGATTCGCCGGTCGGGTCGGCCTCGAGCCGCATGGGCGACCCCGTCGCCGCGACATTGACCGAGGCCGTGACGATCGATGGTACGGACGTGCTGCCCCGCGGGAGCCTGGTCAGCGGTGACGTCGCGTCCGTGCGGAGTGCCGGGCGGGTCAAGGGCCGTGCGAGTGTCGCCATCGTGTTTCGCGCGGTGACCCTCGCTGGGCGCGACGACCGGCAGGCCATCGAGGCGCGTGTCTCACGGACCGCGTCGTCGACGAAAGGTACGGACGCCGCGACGATCGCCTTTCCCGCGGTTGGAGGAGCCATCGTCGGGGGGCTGGTGGGCGGCAGGAAGGGCGCCCTCATCGGTACCGCCATCGGCGGCGGCGCCGGCACGGCTGTCGTGCTGTCGACGCGGGGCCGCCAGATCTCCCTGCCGCGAGGCACGGTGCTGTCGCTCCGGCTCCAGCACGCCGTCGATGTTCGTGTGCCGGCCGCTCGCTGACCTCGCGAGTGCGGTCCGGGACACCAGGATCGCGTGGCGTGGGCGCTCCCTGGGGCAGGAGGCAAGGCGATGAAACGAGCAGTGGGACTGTGGATTGACCATCGGAAAGCCGCGATCGTGACCGTGACGAACCGGGGCGAGACGATGAGCCTGGTGGTTTCCAGGGTGGAGAAACAACCGGGCCGGTACGGGGGCGTGCGTTCGACGGCGTCCTATTCGGGCGAGGTGCCGGCGGACGATCGTCAGGAGCGCAGATTCAAAGACCATCTGGCGGTCTACTACGACGCGGTGATTGCCGCCCTGGGCAGTGCGGATGCGATCTTCATCTTCGGGCCGGGCGAAGCCAAGGGCGAGCTGAAGCGTCGTCTCGAGCGCAATCACCGCAGCGGGAACATCGTCGGGATGGAGACCATCGACAAGATGACGGACCGCCAGATCGCCGCGAAGGTGTCCCGGCACTTCTCGACGTAGCAACGCGGCCGGTGGGCGCGTGGTCCGTGTTCTCAACTGCACAGACACGCAGCGGCGACGGGCATACGCTCGGTCCAGGGCGTGTATGCCGGTGCCACTCGCGTCGTGAGTGGCGCGGCGGGGCGCCACATCAGAAGGAGAAGTTCGATGCTCTACACACTGGCCGTCATCCTGCTCGTCGCGTGGTTGCTCGGCTTCGTTGGCGTCTACACCATCGGCGCGTTCGTTCACGTGCTGCTGGTCCTTGCGGTGGTGTTGTTCCTCGTTGGACTGTTCGGTGGCCGGCGCTCGCTGGCTTAAACGCTTCTCGCGCGACACACGTGTGACAGGGAGACCGCTGATGAGACTCACATTCACGCATCGAGGGGTGGTGACCGCCAGCGTGGTGGCGGTGTTGTTGTTCTGGTCGAACGGGCCGCCGAACGTCCAGGCGCGCGTTCTCCACGCGGAGGAGAGCTACGGCAGCCCCGTGCAGGGGCAGTCAGGGTCGAAGGAAGACAAGCAGGCGAGGAAGCAGCAGCGGCAGGCGGGGAAACGCCTGGCCGCCGCCGAGCAGCAGGCGCTCATCCGGGACCAACAGCAGCGCCTCGTCCAGTACAACGAACATCTGGACCAGCAACAGCGGCTGGGACGCGAGCGGTCGGCGCAGCTGCAGCAGCAGAATCGCCGGGCGCAATACGTGCAGCAGCAGCAGTACGTCGAACGGTTGCGGCAGCAGCAGGCCCGCATCGTGCGCCAGGATCGCTACAACTACGACCGTGATCCGTACTTCACGAACGCGCCGACGTTCCAGTACTCGCTCGAAGGCCGCTCGTACCGGACGAGCCAGGCCGGCATCAACCTGCTGCAGCAGGCGGTGCGGTATGGATACCAGGAAGGCGTCCGAGCCGGGCGGGCAGACCGCGAAGACCGTTGGGCCTCCGGCTACCAGGACTCGTACGCGTACCGAGACGGAAACTACGGGTACACCGGGTTCTACGTGGAACGGGACAACTACAACGCCTACTTCCGCGAGGGGTTCCGCCGCGGGTACGAGGACGGGTACGCCAACCGGTATCAGTACGGCCGGTACTCCAACGGTAGGGGATCGATCCTCGGCGGAGTACTGTCGCTCATCCTCCGCTTCGATTCCGTGCGATAGGCCTGGGCCCGAGAGCCAGGATCGATGAACGCCGACACGACACGCCCGGATCCGACGCAGGGTCCGGGCCCGTCTCCAGCCACCCCTTCGGCCGCTCGTGCGACTGACCGGCCTCAGCGCCGCCGAGGCCGAATCATCCACATCATCCGCACCAACCGCATCCCGTTCATCGAGAGCCGGCCGAGCTGGCCCCTGGCCTTGACGTCGGTGGTGGTCGTGGCGATCGGCATCTGGCTGCCGGTGTCGCCCCTGGCCACCGCACTGGGATTCGTACCGCTCCCGATGGAGTACTGGCCGCTTCTCGCGGGCATCCTGGTGGCCTACGCGCTGCTCACCCAGGCGGTGACGGTGTGGTTCGTGCGCCGGTTATGCGACTGAGGGTTCACGAGCCCCAGGTCCAGTCGCGGATGTCCGCCGGGTCCTCGAAGTGCTCGCGGGCGTGCGCCGCGGCGTGGGTGATGGCCGCGCGGCACTCCTCGGCGAGCGCGTCAGCCCTCGTGCCCAGACGGGAGGTCCGCCGGAGGGCTTCGATGCAGAGGTGATACCGACTCATGCCGTTCATCGCCACCATGTCGAACGGCGTCGTCGTGGTGCCCTGCTCGATGAATCCGCGCACGTGAAAACGCTCGGCGGAGGGCCGCCCGTGCAGGAGCTCGTGGATCGCGCGTTGGTACCCGTGGAACGCGAAGATGACGGGCGCACGCTCCGTGAACAACTCGACGAACCGGCTGCGCGACAGTCCGTGGGGATGGACATCTGGCGGAAACAGCGCCATCAGGTTGACGACGTTGACCACGCGCACGCGCAGCTCGGGCGCGTGCTGCCTGAGCCACCACGCGGCGGCGACGGCTTCCAGCGTCGGAACGTCCCCGGCTGCGGCCAGGATCACGTCGGGCTCGGCGCCCTCGCAGGTGCCTGCCCATGCCCAGGCCGAGGCCCCACGCGCGCAGTGCTCGCGCGCCTCGGCGAGCGTGAGCCACTGCAGCTGCGGTTGCTTGTCGATGACGATCAGGTTCACGTAGTCGCGACTGCGGAAGACGTGGTCGGCGACCGACAGCAGGCAGTTGGCATCGGGCGGCAGGTAGATGCGCGCGACGCTGCCGCGCTTGGACAGGACCACGTCGATGAGGCCTGGTCCCTGGTGGCTGAAGCCATTGTGGTCGTTGCGCCAGCAGGTGGACGTCAGCAGGAGGTTGAGCGAGGCCACCGGCGCGCGCCAGGGAAGGCGAGTGCTCTCGGCGAGCCACTTCGCGTGCTGGACGACCATGGCCGCCGTGATCATGGCGAACGCCTCGTAAGAGGCGAACAGGCCGTGGCGGCCGGTGAGCAGATAGCCTTCGAGCCAGCCTTCCGCCAGGTGCTCGCTGAGTACCTCCATGACGCGGCCGGCCGGAGAGACGTGGTCGTCGATGCCGATTCCGGGACCGACGAAGCAGCGGTTCTCGACGGCGAAGACATCGTCCAGCCGATTCGAGGCCGTCTCGTCAGGACAGAAGAGGCGGAAGTTCGCCGACTCGCCGTTGGTCGTGAAGATGTCCCGCATCATCCTGCCGAGGGGCCGCGTGGATTCGTGGCGCGTCGTGGCCGGAATCGGGACGGCGACTTCGTAGACCCCGATGTCGGGAAGGCGGAGGTCGGCCAGCAGCGTGCCTCCATTGGCATGCGGATTCGAACCCATCCTGCGTGTGCCGACCGGCGCGAGCGCGGCGAGTTCTGGTGCCAGCTGGCCCGCGGCGTCGAAGATCGTGTCGGGATGGTAGCTGCGCATCCACGACTCCAGGTCGGCGAGTTGGCCCGCGTCTGACCCCACACGGTGGAGCGGCACCTGGTGCGAGCGGAACGTCCCTTCGACGGGAAGGCCATCGACCACGTGCGGTCCGGTCCAGCCCTTGGGCGTGCGCAGGACGATGGCTGGCCAGCGAGGACGGCGGGTGACCCCTGCAGCGCGGGCGTCAGACTGGATGGCGCGAATCAGGGCGTAGCAGCGATCCAGCGTGGCGGCGAACTGCTGGTGCATGGCGGCCGGATCGTCGCCTTCGACGAAGTGCACGTCATACCCGTGCCCCTCGATGACCGCGCGCACGTCAGCGTCGGGCGAGCGGCCCAGCACCGTCGGCCCGCCGATCTTGTAGCCGTTGAGGTGCAGGATCGGAAGCACCGCGCCGTCTCGCGCGGGATTCAGGAAACTGGCGCTCTGCCACGCTCCGGTGAGGGGGGCGGTCTCGGCTTCTCCGTCACCCACGACGGCGGCGACGATCAGGCCCGGGTTGTCGAAGGCCGCGCCGAAGGCGTGGCTGAGGACGTACCCGAGCTCGCCCCCTTCGTGGATCGAACCCGGCGTCGGCACGCTGACGTGACTGGGCACGCCGCCCGGGGTCGAGAACTGCCGGAACAGCCGCCGCAGCCCCTGGGTACTGCGCGCGACCTCCGGATAGACCTCTGAGTACGTGCCCTCGAGGTACACGTTGGCGATGATGGCCGGGCCTCCGTGACCCGGCCCGGCGAGGTAGATCATGTCGACGTCGCGTTCGACGATGAGGCGGTTGAGGTGCACGTACACGAAACTCAGCCCCGGCGAGGTGCCCCAGTGTCCGAGCAGGCGCGGCTTCACATGTTCCCTGCGAAGCGGGGTCGTGAGCAGGGGATTGTCGAGCAGGTAGATCTGCCCGACGGTGAGGTAGTTCGCGGCCTGCCAGTACCGGTGCATCCTGTCGGCGAGATCGGCAGTCAGCGGGCCGTCCGGCCGGAGGCCGGGGCCGGTTCGCGCCAGGCCGGAGGCAACGGTGCTTGAAATCGTGGCATCGAACTCGAACATGGCGTGGTCCTCTTTCGGCGACGATGGGCCTTCGTGTCAACGAATGATGACTGGCGGGCTCTCTCCGTGGCTGTTCTCTCTTGCACAGGGGGCCGGAGCGTCCGGTGTGCAATGCAGGACAGCGCCAGCGGCGTGGAACCGTCACACTGCGAGAGGCTGCGGTGGGTTCGACACTCGGCTCCGGCGTGGCTTCGTATCGCAGCAGTGCGTGCGACGACGACTTCACACACGGGGGAGGGCGGTCATGGACGGACACGAATGCGACGCGCGCGGCGGAAGATTCCTGATGGGGCTCGTGGTCGGCAGCGCGCTTGGCGCGGGCCTGGCACTGCTGCTCGCCCCCAAGGCAGCTTCCGAGATCAAGGCGAGGGCGGTCGACTCGGCGAAGACGCTCGGGAACGTCGTGGCCGGCCGCTGTCGTGACGGACGGCACCGAGTCGCCGAGGCGGTGGATGGACTGACACGCCGAGGGCAGGGGATTCGGGACGGCGTCTACGACGCGGTGGCGCAGGGCGCGCACGGCGTCGAGGTCGG
>CAZJRM010000089.1:0-19296 GCA_964547975.1 uncultured Vicinamibacterales bacterium
TCATCGGCATGTTCATCATCTACAACTCGTTCTCGATTGCCGTCGCGCAGCGCCGAAGGGAAATCGGCATCCTGCGGGCGCTCGGCGCGTCACGCGGTCAGGTGCGGACGCTCTTCCTCATCGAAAGCGGGCTGTCGGGCGTCGTCGGTTCGGTGGCGGGCCTCGCGCTCGGAGTCCTGATGTCCCGGGGACTTGCCGACTACATCGCCACGCTCATCAAGGGTGTCTACGGCGTCGCCGATCGCACGATGGAGGTGGCGACCGGGCCGTGGCTGATGGCGGCCGGCCTGGCGATGGGCGTGCTGACGAGCGTCGTCGCCGGATTCCTCCCGGCCAGGAACGCGGCGCGTGTCGACCCGATTCAGGCCTTGCAGAAGGGGCGTTACCAGGTGCTGTCGGCGGGAGAGAACCGTCTCCGGCGTCTCTCGGCGGCCCTGCTGGCCGCGCTGTCGGTCGCCTTCCTCGTGTTCGGCCGGGCCGGCGCCGGCTTCTACGCGGGATTCGCGATGGCCGTCGGGGCCATGCTGTTGCTGAGCCCGACCGCGGTCCTCTGGCTCACGCGATCCTTGCGGCCGGTCCTCCGATGGCTCAGGCCCGTCGAAGGCGCGCTGGCGGCGGACAGCCTGATCCAGGCGCCGCGGAGAACGTCCGCGACGGTCACCGCGCTCATGCTGTCGCTGTCGCTCGTCATCACGCTCGGCGGCATCGCCACGGCCAGCTTCGATTCGATCATGGACTGGACCCGGACGGCACTCAATCCGGACCTCTTCGTGACGACATCGCAGAGTCTCACCGAACGGAACTTCAGGTTCGACGCCGCTCTCGGTGACGAGTTGGCCAGGGTCGAAGGCATCGACCTCGTGCAGCGCGTGCGCAGCCACCGAATCCAGTACAAAGGGTCGCCGGTCATGCTGGTGGCGGTCGAGGCGGCTTCACTCGGGCAGCGGGTGCGGCGCAAGCCCGTCGAAGGCCCCGACAACATGTACGAACTGGCCGGCGCCGGCCGCGGTGTCATCCTGTCGGACAACTTCGCGCAGTTGCATGGCCTGCACTACGGCGATTCCATCACGCTCGATACGCCGACCGGCACGCACCAGGTGCCCATCGTCGGCCTGGCCGTGGACTGGTCGGATCAGTCAGGGTCCATCGTGATGGACCGCGATACCTACATCCGGTACTTCCAGGACGATACGGTCAACATCTTCCGCGTCTACGTGAGGCCGGGTGTCAACGCGATGGACGTTCGCCAGCGCATCATCGAACGATTCGCCGGCACGCAGCGGCTGTTCGTGCTGACGAACGCGGAAGTGAAGACGTGGATCAGCGGCCTGACGGAGCAGTGGCTGGGACTGGCGTACGCCCAGATTGCCATTGCCGTGCTCGTCGCCATCCTCGGCATCGTCAACACGCTCACGGTGTCGATCATCGACCGGCGGCGGGAACTCGGGGTACTGCAGGCCGTTGGCGCCCTGCGCAACCAGATCCGCCACACGATCTGGATGGAAGCGTTGACCATCGGCGCCGTGGGACTCGCGCTGGGATTCGCCATCGGCTCGGTGACCTTGTACTACATGCTCGAGATGACGAAGCGGGATATCACAGGCGCCAACCTGCCGTACCAGTTTCCCCTGGCGATCGCGCTCACCCTGATACCGCTCATTCTCGTATCCGCGTTCGTGGCCGCCCTGTGGCCCGCCGAGTCGGCCGTTCGCGGGTCGCTCGTGGAGGCGCTCGAGTACGAGTAGTGTAGGGGCATGGGGCGTGGGACAAGGGGCAAGGAGGGAGCATGGTGATTCGGTCTTATCGTGACCTTGTAGCCTGGCAGCTTGCGATGGGATTCGGAAGGGCGAGTGTCGCCGCAACACTTCTCCCCTTGCCCCTGCTTCTTGCCGTGGCGTACCTGCTGGCGGCCGCGCCCGTCGCCGCCCAGGACGCTCGCCAGATCATGACGGAGGCCCAGAAACGTGTGGAGGCGGCCTCGCAGCACTACGAGGGACTGCTGCAGGTGATCGATGCGAAGGGGAAGATCACCGACAAGCGGTGGACGTTCGATCGCCTCGGCTCGGCCGGGCGGAGCAAGGCGGTGCTGCGTTTTACGGCGCCGGCCGAAGTGAAGGGCGTGGCGCTGCTCATCCTGAACAACCCCGAACGCGCGTCGGATCAATGGATGTGGACGCCGGCCATCCAGCGCGAGCGCCGCATTGCGTTCCAGGACCGGTCCACCCGGTTCTTCGGCACGGACTTCAGCTTCGAAGACCTCGAAGAACGCGACGTCGACCAGTTCGACTACACGCTCGAGGGAGAAGAGAGCGTGGCCGGCGTGTCCTGCTGGAAGGTGGCGTCGAAACCCCGCGCGAAGAAGTCGTCGCAGTACACCTCGTCGCTGGTGTGGGTACGGAAGGACACGTACGCCTACCAGCAGATCGAGAACTCCATCAAGGGCGAGGTCGTGCGTCGCCTGAAGTACAGCCGGTTCGAGCAGGTGCAGGGGATCTGGACGGCGCGGCTGCTCGACATGCACGACGTGCGGCGGAACAGCCGCACGCTCCTGACGATTGACAAGCTGCAGTACAACCTGCCGATGAAGGACGAGATGTTCACGCTCCAGGCGATTCGACGGGAGTAGGCGACATGGGCGCGCAGTCGGAGCGGGCAACCCGGGCACTCGGCATCGGCGTCTTCGCGTGGTGCGTCCTCGCGGCCGCGCCGCGGATGATGTGCGCGCAGACGGTGTCGCAGAAGGGGTTCGCCGAGCTCCGTGGGATGACGTATCCCCAGGCAGCGCCGAACGACGCCACGAAGGCCGTCGGGGAGTTTCTCTTCCGTTATGAAGCGACGGTCAGGCCCGTCTCGTGGCTCAGCGTCACCGGCATCGGAGACCTTCGTGCGGATTCTCACGACCAGACATCGGATGGCTGGTCGCTCGACTGGCGCGATCGAGGCGATCGTCGTCCGCGGCTGGGGGTGCGGCGGCTCGACGCGACGGTGACCCGGGGCGGGTGGAGCGCACGCGTCGGCAAGCAGTTCATCCGCTGGGGCAAAGCCGACGTGCTGAACCCGACGGACCGGTTCGCGCCCCGCGACTTCCTGAACGTGCTCGATTCCGAGTTCCTCGCCGTGTCGGGGGCGCGGCTGACCGCCGGGCTCCAGGCCGACACCCTCGACCTGGTGTTCGTGCCCGCGTTCACGCCGAGCCGCACACCCCTCGATGGTCAGCGGTGGATGCCGGACGTCGAGGTGCCCGCCGGCGCGACACTGGTGCGGGCAGGGCGGGACCTCCCCGGCGGCGCCCAGGCCGGAGCCCGCTGGAATCACGTCGGTCACGGATTCGAGTTCTCGTTGTCGGCGTACCGCGGCTACAGCCATACGCCGTCGGTCGAGTCCCTGCCGACGATCCAGATCTACCCGCCGGTGATCGCGCTGCGCCAGTTCTATCCCCGGCAATGGATGGCCGGCGGTGACATCGCGTGGCCGCTGTCGTGGTTCACGGTGAAGGCCGAAGCCGCGTTCTTCGGATCGGAGGACGCGCGCGTCGACGAGTACTGGCTCTACGTGATCCAGGTGGAACGGCAAGCGGGGGAGTGGTTCTTCGTCGGCGGCTACGCGGGCGAGACGGTGACCGCGGCGCGGCAGAACGTCTCCTTCGCGCCGGAACGGGGCCTGACGAAGACCTTCCTCGGCCGCGCGGGCTACACGATCGACGCGTCCCGAAGCGTGTCCGTGGAAGGGGCGGTCCGGCGCAACCTGAATGGGTGGTGGCTTCGCGGCGAGTACTCCCAGGCTTCGGGCCAGCACCTGCGGCTCACGCTTCAGGGCAGTTGGATCGGCGGCGACCCGGACGATTTCTTCGGTCGCTACCGGCGGAATTCTCATCTGACCCTGGCCCTGCGGTACAGTTTCTAGCTGCGGGAGGCCCGGCGGGGCGAGAGGGTATAATCCCGCGGTATGACCCTGTTCCGCAAAGTCGTGCTTGGCATCGGCGGCGTCATTGCGCTGCTCGCGGTCGTCGGACTTCTGCTGCCGCGTCACATTCATATCGAGCGCGCCGTCACCATTGCCGCGCCACAGGCCACGGTCTTCACGGTGCTGAACGGCTTCACCCACTTCAACCGGTGGTCTCCGTGGTCCCAGCTCGATCCGAACGCCAAGTACACCTTCGAGGGGCCGCGCTCCGGCGTTGGCGCGCGGCTGTCGTGGGTGGGAGATCCCGCCACGATGGGCAGCGGGGCCCAGGCCATCATCACGAGTGAACCCTGGGAACGGGTGCAGACCGACTTCGACTTCGGCCCGCAGGGCAAGGCCATCGGGACCTACACCCTGACCAGGGACGCGGGTGAGACACGAGTGGTCTGGGGCTTCAACACCGACCTGGGCCTCAATCCCGTCAGTCGCTACCTGGGCCTGATGTTCGACACGATGATCGGCCGCGACTACGAACGTGGCCTTGCCGCCCTCAAGACCTTCGTCGAGAGCCTGCCGAAAGCAGACTTCGCGACGCTGACGATCGGATCGGACACACTCGTCCAGCAGGACGCGCTGGCGCTTCCGGTGAAGACGCGGCGGGACCCCGAGGCGCTCGACGCCGAACTGGGAAGGGCGTTTTCGGTCCTCTCGGACTTCATCCTGAGCAACGGACTCGAAGCGGCGGCACCGCCCCTGAGCCTCGAGGTGGCATCCACGCCGTCCGACTACGACGTGCTCGCGGTCATCCCGGTCAAGGCCCCGCCGGCGAAGCCGCCGGCCCACCCGGATATCCGGTTGACGAAGACGTTCGACGGCAAGGTGCTGGCCTTCGAACACATCGGCTCTCGCCGCAAACTGCCCGAGACGTTCGACATGATCGCGGCCTACCTGGCGGCCCAGGGACTCCAGCCGTCCGGCCCGGTCTCGACCGAATGGCCCGGTGACCCGGGTTCGACACCGGAGACCGGACTCCGCTCGGTCATCAGAGTGCCGGTCAAGTAGGAGGGCTGTGCGGACAGCCGGCTGGACGCTGAACGTGGCCCCGGCGTGGGCACCGTCGGTTGGCGACGTGACGCAGGTCCTGGCGCTGCTCGCGTCGCCAGGGACGCTCCTTCAGGAGCACGACCGCGGCTGGGTGTATCGCAGTGCGGTGGCCGGGCGCGCGGTCATCCTCAAGCGGTCGAAGACGCAGGAACGGCGCCTCTGGCCGATTCTCACGAGCCTCTACCGGAACGGCGAAGGTTACCGCGCATTTCACAACATGACGCGGCTCAGAAAGGCCGGCGCACCGGTCCCGGATCCCGTCTTCGCCCTCGAACGTCGCCGAGCGGGGTTCGTCGTCGAATCGTGGCATGCCGGCGAGTTCGTTGACGGGGTGACCTGCACCTGCGGTGACGCCCCGGCGGTGGCCGCCGCGCTGCGGGAACTTCACGACCGGGGCTGGGTACATCGCGACCCGCACGTGAAGAACTTCCTCCGCGACGGTGATGCGATCAGGATTCTCGATTGGACAAAGGCGAAGCCCTGGAGTTTCGCGTACGCGCGACATTACGATCTCGTGCTGCTGAACAAGTGTTGCCCTGGGGCAGACACCTGCTATCCCGGGTTCGATCCGGCCGACCGCCTTTACCGGCTGGCGAGGCTCCACAACGCCTGGATCGTGCGATGGCGACGGGTGAAACGCGTGATTCGCCGCGGGCTCGGAGTTCGCGGTGCCGAGGGGGGAGCGTGAGCGCACCGCTTCCGCTCTCGGCCGTTCTCATCACACGCGACGAAGAGGCGAACCTGCCCCGGTGCCTCGACAGCGTGCGGGGACTCGTCTCCGAGATCGTGGTGGTCGACTCGGGCAGCCGTGACCGTACGCGAGAGATCGCCGCCGCCGCCGGCGCCCGCGTCGTCGTTCGGGAGTGGAGCGGCCACGTCGATCAGAAGAACGCGGCGTTCGACTGCGCCGGGCAGGAGTGGGTGCTCAGCCTCGATGCGGACGAAGAAGTGTCGCCCGAGCTGGCGGCCGCCATCAGGGCTGCGTTCGTGTCCGGCGAGCCCGCCTGCGACGCGTACTTCGTCAACCGGCTCAACTTCTACCTGGGCGCCTGGATCCGGCACGCGTGGTACCCGGAGTGGAGGCTGCGCCTCGCGCGCCGAAGCCGCGCGCGGTGGGAAGGCGAAGACCCCCACGACAAGCTGGTCACCTCCGGATCCACCGGACGCCTGGCCGGGCACCTTCACCACTACTCGTACGCCGAATTGCGAGACCACTTCGCGCGCCTTCTCCGCTACGCACCCGTCGCGGCCCGCGCACGTCTCCGGAGCGGCCGGCCGGTCCGCTGGTATCACCTCGTGTGTTCGCCCTGGATCGCGTTCGCCAAGTCGATCGTGCTCAAACAGGCATGGCGCGACGGGTGGCGAGGCTGGGTTATCGCTTTCACCTCGCTCATCAAGGTCTTCGCGAAGTACGCGCTGGTCTACGAACAGCGTTGTGTGCGCCGCCGCGATCCATGACCGAGGGGCGCCGGGACCGGCTCATCGTGCTGCAACACCACCGGATCGGCCTTCCTCCGCCGGAGGCCCGGTATCGGAGAATGTTTACCAGCCCTGCCCTGCTCTCCTACCAGGTGGGACTCCTGCGGCGTGCGGGTTATGAGTTCTTCACGTTGCGCGACGCGCTGACACGGCGCGGCCGTCGGGCGGTCGTGACACTGGACGACGGTTATCTGGACAACGTCGAACGCGGGTTCCCGGTCTTGCGGAGACTTGGTGTTCCGGCGACGGTATTCGTGGTCTCGTCGGCGGTGGGGAACAAGCAGGTCAGTTGGACGGAGTCGGGCGACCGGCTTGCCGGGGACCTCCTCGGGTGGGACGACCTCGGGCGGCTTCTGGAACACGGGTGGGAAGTCGGCAGCCACGGCCACTGGCACGAGCACCTGGATCGTCAGCCCGCGGCCCGCCAGTCGGAGAATCTCCACCTCGGGCGCTTGACCATCGCGCGTCATCTCGGCCTTGCGCCTTCGTCCCTGTCGTACCCGTATGGGGCCTTCACCGACGCCACGATTGCCGCGGCCACGGCCTCGGGATTTGCCTGCGCGGTCACGACGACGTGCGGGGCCAACGCGCCCGGCGCCGAGCCGTTCCGCCTCCGGCGGTGGCCCTCAGGCGGGCGGCGACTGCACCACTACCTGGGTTTCGTCCGCGTGCTCGCCTGAGAGGCGGTTGTCGCGGGACCTCGGGGTGACCACGCGTGGCCGAGCACCGCCCGGTAGACCCGAATGGTCTCCTCCACGGTGCGCTCGATGGCAAACCTGCTTCGCGCCGAATCCCGGGCGGCCCCGGTCACGGCTTCGCGCCTCTCCGCGTTGCCCAGAACCTCCCGGACCGCCGTCGCCGCGCCGTCGGCATCGTCATGCCCGACGAGCCAGCCGTGCCCGTCCAGCGTTTCCGCCGTCCCCGGAGCATTCACCGCCACCACGGGGATCCCGAGCGCCATGGCCTGCCGCACCGTCACGGCCGCCCCCTCGCGTATCGACGGGAAGAACAGCAGGTCGCATTCGCGCAGAATCCGTTCGGCATCCGGCTGGTGCCCGAGGAAACGAACTCGGGCTTCGACACCCGCTTCCCGCGCGGCGGACTCGAGCGTTCGACGCTCCGGGCCGTCCCCAATCAGGACCCAGTCGACCACGAGCCCCGACCGCTGCAGCGCGGCAGCCGTGCGGATGAGCAGTGGCCAGTTCTTCTTCGGAGCGAGCTTGCCGATGCCGGCGACCAGCGGACGGCCCTCCAGCCGGCGAACCGGGCTCGTCCGGTCGTTCGTGCCGAGTGCCGTGAGATCGAGACCGCTTTGCGCGACAAACACGCGGTCGGCCGGGAACCCGCCATCGCAAAGCACGTCCTTCACGGTCTCGCAGACGGCGATGACCGCGTCGATCCGCTCCGCAGAGTACTTCCGGCGGGAAACGAGATTCGACCGCAGCGGAGAGGCCACTCTGCGGGAGAGCACGAGCGGCACCCTCAGGCGCCGCTTGAGTCTGTGGCCCAGCGAGAGCGCCCGGGAATCGTGACAGTGCAGGAGCGAGACACCTGATCGGGCAAGGATCCGCGCCAGGGGGATCTCGCCGAGCGGCAGTCGCCAGGGGCCGACGAGCGGCAGAGCCGGGAGGCCGCGCTCGGTCGCCCGGGCCAGCAGGAGACCGCCCTCCCGCGCCCTGAGTGACGCGGCCACACCCTCGTCCACGAGTCCCTCGAGGAGGTGCAGAACCTGGTACTCGCCGCCGCCCCAGCCGCGATTCGTATGCAGATGCAGGATCACCCGGCGTCACCGTGCCCGCCACCGCGCGGCGAGTCCGGAAGAAGTCTAGCAGATGCGCTGTCCTCCTCGGCGGTGGCGCCGCACCAACCGAGTGACTATCATGGCCCGGATGGCGCGCGCCCTGGCTTCGGCCCTTCGACACGCCCGGTACCGCAGCGAGGCCGCGGTGTTCGACCTGCTCACCGCAGTGGTCGTGCGCTTGTCGCCCGCGGCCAGGCAACGAACCGCCACACTGCTCGGGCTGGTCGTGTGGGCCGTGGACGGTCGTCACCGTCGTGTCGCCGCCGCGAACCTGAGGCTCGCGTACGGTGAGACGCTGACCCCGGCCCAGCGGGGCAGGCTGGTGCGCGAGTCGATGCGGCACCTCGTGCGGGTCGCGCTCGAGACGTTTGCCGTGCGCACCTACCTCTCCGACCCGAGCGAGGTTCCCGTTGTCGTTCAGGGCGCGGAGCACCTGCGCAAGGCGGCCGCGAGCGGGCGTGGGGTGATCCTCGCGACCGGGCATCTCGGACACTGGGAGTTGCTGGGTATTGTTTGCGGCCGCCTCGGGTTTCCCGGGACGGCGATTACCAGGCCGCTCGACAACCCGTACCTCGAAGCCAGGCTGCTCGATCAGCGAACGTTGTCGGGGAACCGCGTGATCGACAAACACGGTGCGTTCGACGCCGCCCGGCGCGTCCTGCTGGACGGCGGTATCCTCGGCATGCTCTTCGATCAACGGCCCAAACGAGGCGGGATCCCCGTCCCGTTCTTCGGCGCGCCGGCCTACGTCACCGATGGCCTTGCCAGGCTCGTGCTCGACACCGACGCCGACGTCATGCCGTGTTTTGGCGTGTTCGAGTCCGATGGCACCGTTCGCGTGACGTTCGAAGGGCCGATCCCGATCGTCAGGACCGGCGACAGAATGGCCGATGCGATCAGAATGTCGGCCGACTGCACGGCCGTCATCGAGCAGTGGGTGCGGCGGTATCCCGGACAGTGGTTGTGGACGCACCGACGGTGGGCCAGGCCGGCGCCTGGAGAGCCCAGGCTTGCGCCGCCCGAGGATGGCCGTGAGTCGTAGGGCGAAAGACCGGACCGGGACGCTGACACGACTTCGCTGGCGTGTCGAGGCGATGCTCTTCGACGCGGCGGCGAGGTGTGTCGGCCGCCTGCCGGCGTCGATACGCCTGGCGGTAGGCTCGTTCGTCGGCTACGGCTTCTGGGCCGTTGACGCACGACATCGCCGCATCGCCCGGGAGAGCATCGCCCTGGCCTACGGGCCGGCACTCACGCCGCCCGAGGTGCGGCGCCTCGCGCGCGAATCGATGCGCCACTTCGGACGCGTGATGGTGTCCACCACCGCGTCGGAGCGGTTCGAGGAAGACCTGCGGGCCGGGCGGATCCTCGTCGAGGGCGTCGAACACCTCCGGGCGGCGCTGGCCCGGGGTCGCGGTCTGCTGGGCTTCTCCGGCCACTTCGGACACTGGGAACTCCTGCGCCTGGCCATCGGGCACTCCGGCGTCCCGTCAGTGGCGGTCGCCCGTCCTCTCGACAATCCGTTCATCGGGGAACGGCTGACACAACTCAGAAGTCTCGAGGGCATGGGCGTGGTGGCGAAGCGAGGCGCCGTCACAGCCGCGCTGAGAACGCTCCGGGCGGGCGGGTTCGTGACGATGCTCATCGACCAGCGCCCGGAACGTTCTGGCCTGGCGGTGCCCTTCTTCGGCCACACGGCGTTCGCGGCCGACGCACTGGCCGTGCTGGCGCTTCGCACGGGAGCCCCCATCGTCCCGGGGTTCGCGATCCTGCGCCCGGATGGCATCTGGCACGTGCAGATCGGCCCGGAGGTCCCGGTGTCGCCGAGCGGCCGCTTCGACGACGACGTTCGTGCCATCATGATGGAGTGCACGGCGATTCTCGAGCAGTGGGTCCGCCGGTACCCCGAGCAGTGGCTCTGGACGCACGCGAGGCTGAAGGCATGACGCCACGTCGCCGCAAGATGCTCGGGCTCGCGCTCGCGGTCACCGTCGGCCTGGTGGCGTACTCCCAGTACTGGGTGCTCACCGGGCGCGTGGCCACCGTCGAGCCCGGCCGCCTGTACCGCAGCGCCGCGCTTCCTGCCGACACGCTCGTGGCGTTCTGCCGCGCGCACGGCATCCGGACCGTCGTCGATCTTCGGAAGACGTCCAATGACACCGCGTCGGAAGGTCAGGTCCTGGCTGCGGCTGGAATCAGGCACGTGGCGCTGCCGACGGGACAGGTGCCGGACGCCGAGACCGTTCGCCGATTCCTCGCCGTGATGGACGACCGCGGGAACGCGCCGGTCCTGGTGCACTGCACGCACGGCGTGGGACGGACAGGGGTCTTCAGCGCCATCTACCGGATGGAGTACCAGGGGTGGTCTGCCCGAACGGCGGTGCTGGAGGCCATGGCGCTCGCCGGGTTCGGGAGCTTCGGGCCGGGCAATGCCAAGGCCGCGTTCCTCCTGGACTACGTTCCCAGGGCGAAGGCACGCACGCCCTGAGGTACTGCGATGCTTCGATTCCTGTTTCGTTACTATCGCCGCTACCTCAGGTGGGTCGCGCTGGCGCTGTTCACGATTCCGGTGTTCGGGGTCACCTCGACCGCCGTCGTCGCCCTCATCGAACCGGTCCTGACCGATGTCCTGCTGGCCGCGCCGGCGTCGGCCGGATCGGCCGTTTCCGGGGTGCCAGACCTGGCACAGGGCCTGCCGGGAGCACCCTCGCGAGCGGGACTCAAGGCCATGGCCGACCGCGGGTATCAGGCCGTCAAGGCCGCCGCCGGCGTGACACCGCAGTCGGTGGTCTACTTCACCCCGGTCCTGCTGTTCGGCGTGTTCCTCCTCCGCGGCGCCGCCGATTTCTGGGGTGCCTACGCGTTCCAGCGCATCGGCCTCGGCATCGCGACCGACATCCGGAACGATCTCTACCGTCGAATCCTGGATCAGGATGCCCGATTCCACGCCGACCATCCGAGCGGAGAACTGGCGAGTCGCGTCATCAACGACATGTCGCTCGTCCAGGCCGCGTTGTCGAGCCGCCTGTTCGACGTCGCACAGCAGTCCGTCACCCTCGTGCTGCTCGTGCTGCTCCTCGTGTCGACCGACGCCGGCCTGGCCCTCATCATCCTCATCAGCGGCCCCGCGTTCGTGTTCGTCCTCGCGCGATTCGGCCGATCGGCCCGCAAGGCGAGCCGGAAGGGCCAGCAGAGGATTGCCGACGCCACATCCGTGCTGCTCGAAGGCGCCCGCTCGCACCCGGTGGTGAAGGCGTTCGGCGGCGAACGGCACGAACACGAGCGATTCCGCGCGGCGACCGCCCGCCACCTGTCCGCCAGCCTCCGGGGCCAGCAACTGTCGCTCCTGTCGTCGGTCGTCATCGAAACGCTGGCCGTCGGGACCACCAGCGCGTTCCTCGTCTACGCCGGACTGCGGATCCGGTCGGGTTCGCTTTCGGCCCCGCTGCTCATTCAGTTCCTCGCCAACGTCTGGCTGCTGTACGAGCCGGTGCGCAAGCTCAACGGCGCCAACATGGCCCTTCAGCCGCTGGTCGCCGTCTGGCATCGCGTGCGCGATCTGATGGCCGAGCCAGTGTCGGTGCGCGAACGAACAGGTGCCGTCGCGCTCGACGCCTTCAGGGACCGCATTGTCTTCGACCGCGTGACCGTTCGTTACGGCGGAAAGCCCGCCGTCAACGGCGTGTCGTTCGAGATCCGGCGCGGCCAGGTCGTCGCCCTCGTCGGGGTGTCCGGTGGCGGGAAGACGACACTGGCCAGCCTCCTGCCGAGGTTCTTCGACCCGGACGAGGGCCGGGTGACGATTGACGGGAATGACCTGCGAGACCTGACGCTCACGAGCCTGCGTGCCCAGGTCGGCATCGTCACGCAGCATACCCATCTCTTCGACGAGACCATTCGCCACAACATCGCCTACGCGCGGCCGGACGCCACGGCGGAGGAAGTCGAACGCGCGGCCCGCGCGGCGTGTGCCGACGGGTTCATCCTCGGCAAACCCGGAGGGTACGATGCGCGGATCGGGGAAGCCGGCGTCCGGCTGTCGGGCGGCGAACGCCAGCGGCTTGCGATCGCGCGCGCCTTGCTCAAGAACGCTCCCATCCTCGTGCTTGACGAAGCCACGTCGCAGCTCGACAGCGAATCCGAGGCGGTCGTGCACCAGGCGCTCCGCAATCTGATGGCTGGACGAACCGTCCTGATGATCGCCCATCGACTCTCCACCGTCCAGGAGGCTGATACGATCGTCGTATTGGATCGAGGGGTGGTGGTCGAGGCGGGCCGCCACGCCGACCTGCTCGCGAACGGCGGCACCTACCGGCGCCTGTTCGAGCGCTGGAGGGCTGCTGAGCATGAGTGAGGGGTACCTCGGACGGCCTGGCGCCGTCGGGATGACGCGGCGGATAGGGCGATTCCGGTGTCGGCTGGTCGTCGACCTCCCGGACGCCGAACTGCGCGGGCTCATTGCCGCGCTCGGCGGATCACCGCCGGCAAGACGTGTGACCTCGGGTTCGAACGTACTCGGGGGCCGCGCCGTGATCCTCCGCTGTACGTTGCCGTCGGTGGGGGACGTCGTCATCAAGGAATACCGCCGCGGCGGCATGCTCCGTTTCTTCAGGCGGCGGTACTACGTGAGGAACGGCACGCCGAGGCCGGAACGGGAACTCAACAGCCTGCTCGCCGCCCGCGCCGACGGGGTGAACGCCCCGGAGCCCGTCGCGTGTTTCTCGAGAGGTGCCCTGTTCTACAGGGGCTGGCTGGTGACGCGGTTCATCAAGGGTCGGGGCCTGGTTGATGTCTGCGGCGAGGACGCGAGCGCGGCGGAGGCCCTGGTCCCGGAGCTGGTGCGCCAGGTGCGGATCCTCGTGCAGCACCAAGTCGCCCATGTCGACCTCCATCCAGGAAACGTGCACGTCGCCGCCGACGGCGCCGTGTACCTCCTGGACTTCGACCGCGCACTGTTGTTCGAGGGGACCGGCGATGAACTGAAGCAGCGATACGATACTCGCTGGCGGCGCGCCGTCGAAAAACACCGGTTGCCACCAGTGCTTGCCGACCAATTCACGAAAGCCCTGCTGGGCTGACCCGCGGGGGCCGGATCGAGGCCGCGTGCCGCACGGCCTCCTTGACCTCGCCCACCGACACCTCGTCAATCGGCCGGCCGCCGCCGGCCGTGGCGTGCATCTCCGAGCCCGGCGGCGTCCAAGAGGCGGGGTCGGCCAAGCCGAATACGGCTGCCGTCGGGATACCCGCCGCGACGGCGACGTGACGCAGCCCGTTGTCGTTGCCGAAGTAGAATTGGCAGCGTCCCACAAGCGGCGCCAGTGCGCCGAACGACACCTGCGGACCCGGGCAGAGCAACGCCCCGCTGCGTGTCATCCGCTTCCGGACCGCCTCGACCATTCCCTCTTCCCCGGATGCGCAGAGCGGCAGGAGGCGCAGCGCCGGGTCTTCGGCCAGCCAGTCGCACACCGCCGCAAATCGCTCGGGCGGCCAGATCTTGCCCGGACGCCGGGAGACCGGCGAGAAGGCGACGACACGGGCCCGGTCCGGCAACGGGAGGGCCGCCCATGCGGCAGCGGCCTCGCGCCGATCCTCATCGCCGGGAAACAGATCGAGACGACAGTCGTCGGCGTGAATCCCGAGCGGTTCGAGGAGACGGAGTTTGTCGAGCGCGGAGTACCGCTGCGCGTGTACCGGCGGGACCGCGTGCGTGTAGCAGCCCGCCCGCCACCGTCGATCGAACCCCACGCGAATCGCGGCGCCCGACAGCAGGCAGAGGCGCGCCGACGCCGGCGTGCCGAGCGTGTCGATGACGATGTCGTAGCGTTCGCGCCGCAAGCGCGGGAGCAGGAATACGGACGCGCCCCTGTGCGTGATGATGGTGTCGGTGACGTACGGATTCCCGCGGAGGACGGGGACGCAGGACGGGTCCAGGCACGCATGAACGATCGAGGCCGGCCAGGCGGCCGCGATCGTGCGCACCAGCGGCGTCGTCATGAGGACGTCGCCGATACGCCGGATCTGCAGGACGAGAATCTTCATGTCAGCCGGTCGCGCAACTCTCGTTTGATGACCTTACCGTACGCCGTCCGCGGGAGCGTGTCCACGAAGACCCAGCGCCGCGGCAGTTTGTACCTGGCGAGTCGCGTTGCCAGGAACTCCGTGAGTGTTTCGGCGGTGGCGGTCGAGCCTTCCCTCAAGACGACGAACGCGGCGCCGACCTCGCCCCAGGTCGGATCCGGGATACCCACGACCGCCGTGTCCTGCACCGCGGGGTGCAGCAGGAGTTCGCCCTCGATCTCGGCAGGATAGATGTTCACGCCGCCCGAGATCAGCATGTCCTTCTTGCGTCCGGCGATGTAGTAGAAGCCATCGTCATCGCGGCGGGCCAGGTCGCCGGTGTGGAACCAGCCGTCGGCGTCGAGCGCCGCCGCCGTGGCCTCCGGGTTGTTCCAGTACCCCTTGCTCACGTGCGGGCCTCGCAGCCAGAGTTCTCCGACCTCGCCCATCGGCATCTCGCGACCGTCCTCCGCGGCCGCTCGGGCTTCGGTGAACATCAGCGGCTTGCCGATCGAACCCTTCTTGCGGACGGACTCCTCGACGGTCATCGCGAAACAGTTGACGCCCACCTCGGTCAGTCCGTACCCCTGCTTGAACACCACGCCACGCCGCTGGTACGCCTCGATGAGATACAACGGCAGCGGCGCGCCGCCGCTGATGAACCAGCGCACGTGCGACAGGTCCGCCGTCGCGAACGCCGGCGCGTCCATCAGCAGCTTGTATATCGTCGGCACGCCCAGCACGACCGTGCAACGTTCTACCTCGATCGTGCGCCAGATCTCGGCGACATCGAACCCCGCGTGCAGGACGATGGTGCCGCCGATGGCGATGAGCGGCATGAGGAATGCGCCCAGCGCGCCAGCGTGGTAGAGCGGTGTGAAGATCGGGCTGACGTCGTCTTCACGCAGTTGCCACCCGAGGGCGGTGTTGCAGCCGTTCCAGCTGACCATCCGGTGCGGAATCATCACGCCCTTCGGCTTGCCGGTGGTTCCGCTCGTGTAGAGCAGGCAGCACGTGTCCTCGGGGCCCGGTGTCGGCAACGGCCCGACGCACGACGGCCGCAGGGCCCCGAACGAGCCGTCCGCCGGATCGACCGGCGTGTCGAGCGCGATCCAGCGTTCCACGGTGACCGCTCCGCGGACGTCACGCACGACGTCCGCGAAGGCGCCATCGTAGACGAAGGCTCGCACGCCGGCGTCGCGCACGATGTACGCGATCTCGTGCGCGGTGAGCCTCGTCCCCAGCGGGACCAGGATGATGCCGGACTTGGCCGCGGCGAAAAACAGGTCCAGGAACTCGATCCGGTTGTGGGCCAGCAGCGCGACCCGGTCGCCCGGGCGGAACCCGCATTGGTGAAGCCAGATCGACGCGGTCAGCCTGGCACGCGTGTCAAGCTCCGCGTACGTGAATCGTGTGCCCTGCGGCACGAGGACCAGGGCCGTCTTCGAAGGTGTCAGTCGCGCCCGTTCGCCTAGCAGATCACCGTTGATCATGGACCGCCTCCACCCTGGGCCCGAGTCCCGACGCCCGAGTCCCGCATCCCAATCAGTGCTGTTTCACCGACGGCGCCGGCTGTTGCAGGATGTCGAGCAGCACCGACTTGAATCGGATTGGACACTCGACGTGCGGCACGTGACCGCAGGCTTCAATGGCTGTCAGTCTCGATGCCCGGAGGTCCCGCATCATCCGCTCCGCGTACGCGGTTGAGAACAGCTTGTCCGACGTTCCCCAGATCAGGTTGACGGGGGCGGCGACCTCCTGGAGTCGGCCATCCAACACCAGCGACTCCATCTCGCCGGCGGTCTGCGCCAGTCTTGCCAGCGGGCCGCTGGCCGCGGCCCGTACGACATCGTCGAGCACGTACGCCGGAATGGCGCCGGACCTGGGGTCGCGCAACTGGGTCATGAGGGCCGCCGCCTCTTCACGGGTCTTCGGCGTGAGGGAAAGGTCCGTACGATCGCCTCTCAGCGGGCCTCCGTTGACGAGGATGATCCGCGCGACGCGAGCCGGGTGTTCGTGCGCATACAGCATCGCGATCCACGCGCCAAGGGAGTTGCCCACGAGGATGACGGGGTCCTGGGGGCCCTGCGAGAGGACGGCCTCCACGCCGCGGAGCACCTGCTTCACCGAGATGGGTCCCGAGGCGGGGGCGCTGGCGCCGTGGCCCGCGAGGTCGGGGACGACGAGGCGGTAACGCGGCGCGAGTGCGTCCACGACGCCGGACCAGGTACCGGCCTGGTCGCCGGCGCCGTGGAGGAGGACCAGGGTTGGACCTTGCCCGCCGGTCCAGTAAGACTGCCGGCCGAAGCCTGTCTCGGCTGTGGCGAGTTCGAGACCGGCTTTGCCGAGCGCGCGACGGTTGAGGCGCGCGAGGACGTCCAGCGGCCGCTTCCAGAAATAGAGGCCCGCGGCGGCCACTGCGAGGACGACGAGTACGAGGACCGCAACCCCGGCGCGCGCGATTGGTGCCATGCTTCCTAGCTCCTAGCTCCTAGCTCCTAGCTCCTAGCTCCAGCCCCTAGCCCCTAGCCTCTAGCCCCTAGCCTCTAGCTTGACTCAGCCCGGCTCGAGGGCTATTCTACCGCTGCTTGAAAACATATCAATCGTTCGGTATGTTCGATGGGCCCATCCGTTACCGCTGGAACTTACGTCACTTCGCCTGGTCGGTGTAGTCCCCGTCGGTCGATGATCGACTCCTGTCGGGGTCAGCGCGGTGCCGATGTCGGCAGCCGCCAAGGAGGCATGCATGGACAGGAACTGGAAGGTCGCCGCGGCCCGCTGGTGCGGCCGGGCGCTGGCCACCCTGACGGTTGGCGCGCTGCTGGGACTCGTCCCCGCCGTGGCATCCGCGCAGATTGCTGACGCGGTCATCGAGGTCATCGCCGTCGACGAGTCGCAGGCGGTCCTGCCAGGCGTCACGGTGACGGTCGTCAAGCCCGACACCGGGTTCACCCAGAACAACGTGACCGACGGCACGGGCACCCTGCGGTTCGTCGCGCTGCAGCCCGGCAGTTACAACGTGAAAGTCGAGCTGGCTGGGTTCACCACCGTGAATCAGGACGCCGTCGTCCTGCGCGTCGGCCAGACGGCGAAGCTGACGGTGACGCTCAAGGTGGCCAAAGTCGCGGAGACCGTCAACGTCACCGCCGAAGCCCCGCTCGTCGACGTCTACAAGACGGACTCGTCGACGAACATCGTGCCGGAGCAAATCGAGGCGCTTCCGGTCGCCAACCGGGACTTCCAGTCGCTGGCCTTCCTCGCACCCGGCGTGCAGCGCGAACGGGGAGGCAACCGCTTCGTGACCAACCAGCCGGTCATCGGCGCAGCGGGGAACGCGTCCCAGTCAACCATCATGGTCGACGGCGTCGACTTCACCGACCCGGTGCTCGGCCTGGCGCGGGCGCGCTTCAGCCAGGAAGCGATCAGCGAGTTCCGGGTCATCGCGAACCGTTTCGACAGCGAAATCGGCGGCTCAGCCGGCGGTGCGCTTTCGATCGTCACGAAGGCCGGCACGAACAATGTGCACGGGTCGGCATTCGGGTTCTTCCGTGACAAGGCCCTGCGCAAGAAGGGCGACCTCGACCTCACCAAGCTCGACTACTCGCGCAAGCAGTTCGGCGGCACGCTCGGCGGGCCAGTCGTGAAGGACCGCACCCACTTCTTTCTCTCCGCCGAGCAGGTCAGCGAAGACAGCTTCGTGCTGTTCCGTCCGGGCGGGGCGTATGCCTCAACCGCGGCCGACCTCAAGGTGCCGTTCGACCAGACCCTGCTCTACGGTGGTCTCGACACGCGCGCGAACGATGACCACAACTTCCGGTTCAAGGCCGTCTACGAGCGGTATCGCCAGGAGAACTTCCGCGTCGGCGGCGTCGTCGGACTCGACTCGGGCATGAGACTCGATCGGGACAACTACAACTTCAGCGGTACCCACGCCTGGACGATCAGCAACTCGGCCCTGAACCAAATCGCGGTCCAGTTCGGCCAGCGGAAGTTCGACGAGCCGAACAACAGCTCGAGCATGGCGGAGTACTACTCGAGCGGCACGACCTACCAGACGGGCGCCAATATCGTGGGCGACCAGTTCGACACCGGCAAGATCTTCGAGGTGCGGGACAGCTTCTACCTGCGCCTGAACACAGGCAAGCTGGCCCACGACATCAAGATCGGCGGATCGTGGCAGGCCGTGAAGGACGAGTGGAACTTCCCCGTCTACGGCAAGGGCCTGATGATCTACGTGACCGACACGAAGGCGCTTCCGCTACTCTACGTCGGCACGTCGGGAACAGGTCTGTCGGAGATCACGACGCATCTCATCTCGGGCTACGTGCAGGACGACATCCGGCCGACGTCGCGGCTCACGCTGAGCCTCGGCGCGCGCTACGACCTGGACACGAACGGCAACAACCCGAACTTCACCAGCCCGTCGATGCCAAACGCCCGCGGGCGCGACACGAACAACATCCAGCCGCGCGGCGGCTTCTCGTGGGACCTGCTCGGTAACGGCGCGCACGTCATTCGCGGTGGTGCCGGGGTCTTCACCGGCCGATTCCTGCTGGTGCCGGCGCACATCGAGCTGCAGCAGAACGGCCACACGGGCCTCATCATTCAGCAGCGGATCAACGGCGCGGTGCTCGGACTTCCGGCCTTCACGCTCGACCCCAACAACCCGACCACGACCGGTCTCCCGCTCACCCGTGACGCCGGGAGGATCGCGGATACGCTCGACAACCCGTGGTCGACCCAGGTGACCGGCGGCTACACGGTGCGACTGGGCAAGACGGGCCTCTTTGCGGACTTCGAAGGCATCTGGGTGAAGGGGCACGACGAACTGATCATTCGAGACGTCAACTGGTCGGGCAACGGCGCCACGGGATGCAACGTCGCCGCGGCCAACTGCCGTCCGAACAAGAGCTTCAACCAGATCAACGTCTACTCGAACGAAGGCCGGTCGGAAT
>CAZJRM010000090.1:0-19279 GCA_964547975.1 uncultured Vicinamibacterales bacterium
CGTCTCGACCTTGGCGAACATCGGGAACGTCACGCCGTAGGTCAGCCGGCAGAACTCCTGGATCTCGGCGGCCGTGCCCGGTTCCTGCCCGCCGAACTCGTTCGACGGGAAACCCAGGACGGCGAACCCGCGCGGCGCGAGCGCCTTGTGCAGGGTCTCCAGGCCGTCGTACTGCGGGGTGTAGCCGCATTTCGACGCCACGTTGACGACGAGCGTGACCTTGCCTTTGTACGCCGCCAGGTCAGCGGGCTGGCCCGTCAGGGTCGTCGTCTTCAGGTCGTACAGCGAGCCGGTGGCCGCCGAACGTTCGAACGTCACGGCCGGGGCGAGGAACACCCGCCTGGCCCACACGCCGGCGCTGCCGGCCAGCACCAGCACCACCGCCACAATCAGGACCTTCATCGTCACGCGCTCCCTCCAGGCGACCGCAGCCGCCACACTCCAAGGACGCCACCGGCGGCCGGGAGGGTTCCCGGGCCGCGATTTGTTCTACACTGGCACCCGAAGGCCAGATCTCCGGGGATCTGCGTCGGGGTGACCAGTGCGCCGGCATGGACACGGGCCTGCGGCCCGCTTCAGGGAGACACACGATGTTCGAAGCTGCCACGTATCGCGCGCGCCGCCAGCGACTCATGAAGGACGTGGGGTCCGGCGTCATCCTCCTCCTCGGCAACGACGAAGTGGGGATGAACTACGCGGCGAATACCTACCACTTCCGCCAGGACAGCACGTTCCTGTACTTCTTCGCGGTCGATCTGCCGGGCCTCGCGGCCGTCATCGACATCGATGAAGGCACCGAGACGGTCTACGGCGACGACCTGACCGTGGCGGATATCGTGTGGACCGGACCGCAGCCGACCATGGCGGATCACGGCCGGACGGCCGGAATCGCGGCCAGCGCGCCGATGGCGGACCTCGAGACGAAGCTGGCCGCCGTCATCGCGCAGGGGCGGCGGGTCCATTTCCTGAAGCCGTACCGGAGCGAGCACACCCTGAAGATCACCAACCTGCTCGGTCTCAAGCCGTCGATGGTGGCCTCGTACCGCTCCGAAGCCCTGCACAAGGCGGTGGTCGCGCAGCGCCACATCAAGTCGGCGGACGAAGTCGCCGAGATCGAACGCGCCGTGAACGTGTCGCGCGAGATGTACCTGACGGCCATGGCCGTCGCCGCGCCCGGCAAATACGAGTACGAAGTGGTGGCCGAGATCCTGCGGGTTGCGAAAGCGCGCGGGTGCGACACGTCGTTCCCCATCATCTGCTCGGTGCACGGCGAGACGCTCCACAACCACCATCACGGCAATCGGATGGCCTCGGGAGACGTCTTCGTCCTCGACTCGGGCGTCGAGACACCGAACAAGTACGCGAGCGACATCACGCGCACCATCCCGGTGGACGGGACGTTCACGACGCAGCAGCGGACCATCTACGAGATGGTGCTTCGCGCGCAGATGACCGCACTCGGCGCCATCAAGCCCGGCGTGACATACAAGTCGGTGCACCTGCTGGCCGCGAAGAGCTTCGCCGCCGACCTCAAGGCGGTCGGCCTGATGAAGGGCGACGTCGACGAGGCCGTGGCGGCCGGGGCGCACGCGATGTTCTTCCCCCATGGGCTCGGCCACATGCTGGGCCTCGACGTGCACGACCTCGAGAACATCGGCGAAGCCTTCGTCGGCTACGAGCCTGGCCTCGAGCGCAGCACCCAGTTCGGCCTCGGGTACCTGCGTCTGGCGCGGACGCTCCAGCCGGGTTTCGTGCTCACGGTCGAGCCCGGGCTGTATTTCATCCCGCAGTTGATCGACCAGTGGAAGGCCGAGAAGACCAACGAGGCGTTCATCAACTACGCGGAGGTCGAGAAGTACCGTGATGCGCGCGGCTACCGCATCGAAGACGACGTGGTCGTCACCGAGACCGGGAGCCGCGTCCTCGGGAACCCGATTCCGAAGACGGTGGCCGACGTCGAGGCGGCGTGCCGGTCCTGAAGGAATCGCCCACCTCTATGACGGCGGTCATATGAGACGAGGGTGGCCCGCGGTAGTGTTCGGCGCGGGTCACCAGCATGCAGCGTCTCCAAGCCGCTCCTCCGGGAGATCGGTACCAGCAGGATCTCGTGTCCTGCCAGGTGGCGTGCCCCGTCCATACCGACGCGCGCGGATACGTCCGCGCCATCGCCGCGGGCCGGTTCGACGAGGCCTACCTGATCGCCCGGGGGCCGAATCCGTTCGCCTCGTTGTGTGGCCGCATCTGCGGCGCGCCGTGCGAGGCCAACTGCCGGCGCGGCAAGGTCCCGCGTGTCGATGACGACGGCCGGTTCGTCGCGGCCGACCGCCCGATCGCGATCCGCGCGCTGAAACGGTTCGTGTGCGAACAGGCCGGGCCAGAGGCCAGGCTCGCGGCTGACGTCCTGGCGTCGATGGAGCACGCGCCGCCGCCGGTGGTCGCCGACGTCGACGAGATGGCCGCGTTGCTGCGGTCGAGGGTGGACGGCCGGCTGATGCTCGGTGACGGCCGCCAGGTCGCCATCATCGGCGCCGGCCCTGCCGGCCTCTCGGCCGCCCACGATCTCGCCCTCCTGGGCTTTTCGCCCGTCGTCTTCGAAACGGAATCCGTCGCGGCCGGCATGCTCGCGGTGGGTGTGCCCGCGTACCGCCTGCCGCGCGCGGTCATCGAACGCGAGGTCGATGTCATCCGGGCGCTTGGCGTGGACATCCGCTGCGGCGTGACGGTCGGCCGCGACGTCTCGTTCGGCGAACTGCGCCGGCAATATGCCGCCGTCATCATCGCCGTTGGTGCCAAGCAGTCACGCGCCCTCGGCCTTCCGGGCGAGCCCGGTCCCAGGGTCTACGGCGGCGTCGACCTCCTCAGGGCCGTCGCGCTCGGCGACGCCCTCGACATCGGCCGATCCGTCGTCGTCATCGGCGGCGGAAACGTCGCCTACGACGTGGCCCGGTCCGTGGTCCGTCAGATCGCGTGGGACGCCGCCCGTTCGGCGGCGCGACTCTCGAGAACATCGTCGGTCACGCTCGTGTCGCTCGAAGACCTCGAGGAAATGCCGGCCGATACCCTCGAGATCGTCGAGGGGGACGAAGAAGGAGTCACCCGCCTGAATGGCTGGGGCCCCGTTGCCATCGAACGCGACGCGGAGGGCCGGGTCCAGGGCGTGCGATTCCGGCGTTGCCTGCGCGTCTACGACGAGCATCGGCGATTCGCGCCGCTCTTCGATGAGGGCGCCGAGACGCGGGTGTCGTGCGACACGGTCGTGCTCTCGGTTGGCCAGGCGCCCGGCCTCGCGTTTCTCGCCGACGGCGGGGACGACATCGCGCAGGTCAGACCCGGGTGGCCCCAGGTCGATCGGGCGACGCTGGCCACGTCGGCGACAGGTGTCTTCGTGGCCGGCGACCTGGCGCACGGCACGCGCCTCCTCATCGACGCGGTGGCCTCGGGGAAGGCCGCGGCGCGGTCGGTGTACACGTTTCTCACGGGGCGACGCCTGGAGGCCGACGCGCTCACGCTCCACCTGGTGGAGGAACGGTACGCCCGCGAGGCCGGCTACGAGTCGATCCGGCGCGTGCCCGTGCCGACGGCCCCTCCGGACGCACGCCTCCACCATCCGGAGGCCGAGGTGGAATTGGGATACGACCGCGCCTCCGCCATGCGCGAGGCCTCGCGCTGCCTCGACTGCGGCGTGACGCCCGTCTTCGACGGATCGCGCTGCGTGCTGTGCGGGGGCTGCGTGGACGTCTGCCCGACGTTGTGCCTCAAACTCGTCGGCCTCGACCAACTGGCCGTGACCCCCGAGTTGTCTGCCGTCGTCGATACCTGGCTGGGGCCGGACGCGGACCCGTCGGCCGACTCCGCCATCCTCAAGGACGAAGACCGATGTATCCGGTGCGCCGCCTGCGTCATGCGGTGCCCGGCCGACGCCATCGCCATGGAACGGGTGACGATGTGCACGACGTGGAGGACCGCATGACCGTCACTGCGAAGCCTGCAGCGTCCAGGCTCGACCCCGACCCCGTCTCTCGCCGCGACTGGCTGGGCCTGACGGCGCTTTGGACGATGGGGGCCGCGCTGCTGTTTGGCGTCGTCGGCCTGCTGCGCCTGCCGAAAGCGGCGGTGCTGGCGTCACCGTCGAAGAAGTTCCGCGTCGCCTTGCCCGAAGCCCTCGCGGCCGGGGAGGCCTTCGTGCCGCCCGGCCGCGCCGTGGCGATCTTCAGGGACGCGGACGGCGTGCACGCCGTCTCGACCATCTGCACCCATCTCGGGTGCGTGGTGAAACCCGGGCCTGATGGGTTCGAGTGTCCCTGCCATGGATCGCGATTCCACGCGGACGGCACCGTGACGAAAGGGCCCGCGCCGCGCCCGCTACCGTGGCTCAAGGTCACGGTGGCCGGCGCGATTGTCACGATCGACGAAGGCACGACCGTGCCTGCAGGGACCAAGGAGGCCTAGATGGCGACCGCGTTGCCTGCGCGTTCCGCGCTGGGCGAGTTCGTCGCGAACTTCAAGGCCGCACCGCGACGGCTCTACGCCTCGGCCTTCCGGTCCGGCGCGCCGACCACCGACCGGACTCGCTCGACGTTCGTGTTCGGCAACGTCTTTCTCCACCTCCACTCGGTGCGTACGCACCGCTGGAGCCTGCGGTGGACGACGACGCTCGGGCTCGGCATTGCCGCCGTGTCCGCCTTCGTCATCACGCTCGTCACGGGCGTGATGCTGATGTTCTACTACAAGCCGTTTCCGGACGCGGCGTACCAGTCGATCAAGGACATCCACTTCGTCGTGCCTACCGGGCGCCTGATCCGGAACATCCACCGGTGGGCGGGCAACGTGATGGTGGTGGTGGTGCTGCTCCACATGGCGCGGGCGTTCTACACCGCCGCCTACCGGGCGCCGCGCGAGTTCAACTGGCTCATCGGGATCGGGCTCCTGGCGATCACGCTCGGACTCTCGTTCACCGGCTACCTCCTGCCGTGGGACCAGCTGGCCTACTGGGCGATCACGATCGGCGCGAACATCGCCCAGTCGCCGCGTGAAGTCACCGATGCCCTCGGTCTCACGGAGTACTTCGACCCGGGCGGCATGCAGCGGCTCCTGCTGCTGGGTTCGGACACGGTGGGCCCCGAGGCCCTGATCAGGTTCTATCTCCTGCACGTGATGCTCCTGCCGCTCGCACTGACTGCGCTCGTCGCCGTGCACTTCTGGCGGATTCGCAAGGACGGCGGACTCGTGCGGCCGACCGATGCCGATGCCCGCCTGGGCGCCCGCCCCCCGGGGGAGACCTATCCGGTCTTCACCGAAGCGCCGGCGAAGACGTACCAGCTCGCGGCGGTGGTGCGAGGTCGGACACCTGCGGTCGGCCGAGGGCCCGAACAGACGGTGCCGTCGATGCCGCACCTGTTCTACGCCGAACTCGCCGTGATGATGCTGACGTTCCTCGTCTGCGTCGCGTTCGCCCTCGTGTCCGACGCGCCACTGAAGGAGCTGGCCAATCCCGCCGTGCCGGAGAACCCGGCCAAGGCCCCCTGGTACTTCCTGGGCCTTCAGGAACTGGTGTCCTTCTCCGCCTTCATGGGCGGAATCGGTATCCCGGCCATCGTCCTGATCGGACTTGCGTTGATCCCGTATCTGGACCGGGAGACCGCTGGCACCGGGGAGTGGTGGGGCGGAGCCGGAGGATGGCCGCTGGTGAAACGTTCGGCCGTCGTCGGCCTGGCCGCCCCGCTGGCCATCGAGACAGTCGCCATTCGTTTCGGGTGGCTGCGTGAGTGGTTCCCCGACATCCCGCAGCTCGTCGTGACGGCCGTCAACCCGGCCACGCTGCTGACGGCCATGTACGCGGCGTATTCGATCTGGTGTATCCGGCGTCATGCCTCCGCCCGCGCCGGCGCACTGGGACTCTTCACGTGTTTCCTTGCCGGCTTCCTGGTGTTGACCGCAATCGGGACCTACTTCAGAGGGCCCAACTGGGTCTTCTACTGGTCGCCGGCCGACTGGCCGACGCACTGACGCCATGAACAAGAACAAGTACCTCCTGCTGGGGTGCAGCCTCGCGGTGTTCGTCCTGCTCGGGACGGCGGCCGTGCGCGAGAACGTGTTCAAGGACTGGCGGCGTATCCAGGCGGGCGCGCGCGGCGACGAAGGTTCGGTCCCCGTGCAGTTGAGACAGGTGGTCAACAGCCCGCTGCGTACGGCCGACCGGTGCGTCTCGTGTCACGTGTCCATGGCGCCGGGTGAACAGTCGGTCCGCGGGGGGGCCGTGCTGACGCCGCATCCGCCGGTGGTGCACGATCCCGGCGAGATCGGCTGCACCCCGTGCCACGCGGGCCAGGGGCAGGCGACCGAGAAGGCCGACGCGCACGGAGATGTGCACTTCTGGCCGGAACCGATGATCCCGCTGCGATTCAGCTACGCGGGATGCGGTCGGTGCCATTCGACGCTGGGTGTCCCGGCGCGCGACGTGCTTCGCGCCGCGGCATCGACCTTCGAACGCCTCGATTGCCTTGCGTGCCACCGCACCGACGGTCGCGGCGGCACGTTGCGGCCCGACGGCGGCGGCATGGAAGGACCCGATCTGAGCCGGGTCGGCCGCGTTGGGTACGACCCGCGATGGTACGACTCCCACCTCCTCGAGGCCGGGCAGGGCGCAACCGTCGCCTGGCGTGGATTCCGGCCGATTGCCGACGAGGACCGCCTGCGGCTCTCGACCTTCCTGGCCACGCGTGTTGCTGCGCCGTCCCTGGTCGAAGCGAAGAGCGCGTTTCACGCCACCGGGTGCCTCGGGTGCCACAAGGTCTCGGGCGTCGGCGGCGACGACGGGCCCGACCTGTCGCTGGCGGGAGACAAGGATCCCGGCCAGGTCAGCTTCAGTCAGGTGCCCGGAGAACGTTCGATCGCCAATTGGCAGGCCGCCCACTTCCGTGCGCCGGCGAGCGTCGTCGTCGGGTCCCAGATGCCGCCCGTCAATCTCGACGACAAGGACATCGATCGCCTGTCGATGTACGTCCTGTCGCTCCGGCGACGAGAACTGCCCGATGTCTACGTGCCGGCCGACCGCGTCCGCGCGGCGAAACTCGGCGAACGGGAGTTTACGTCCGACGGGGCGACACTCTTCGGCGCCTTCTGCTCCGGCTGCCACGGGCCCGATGGCCTGGGGCGTCGGCTGGCGGGTGTCGCGTCGTTTCCGTCGATCACGAATCCAGACTTCCTGGCGCTGGCGTCCGACACGTTCATTGCGGCCACCGTTGAACACGGCCGGCCGGGCCGTCGGATGGGCGCGTGGCTGCGGGCCGATGGCCTGCGTCCCGCGGAGGTGGCCGCGGTCGTCGCTCACGTCCGTCTGCTCGGCGGTGTCTCCCAGGAACCCGACCCGAAGCCGGTCCGCTGGGTCACGGCCGACCCGGTGCGAGGCCGAGCCCTCTTCGTGTCGTCGTGCGCCGGATGTCATGGCCCGGAAGGGCAAGGCGGCGAGGCGCCCGCGTTGAACAACCCCACGCTGCTCGCCGCGGCCACGGACACCTATCTCGTCGAGACGATCGCGCGTGGTCGCCGCGGCACGATCATGGCCGGATTCCAGGACCCCACGCCCGTCCGCCCCGCGCTCGGCCGCGCCGAGATCGAGGCGGTCGTGGCGTATCTGCGCACCTTCCAGGGAGCTGCCCGATGAGCACGCACATCCCGCGCCGGGACTTCTTCAGCATGATGGCGGCTGCCGGGTTCGGTGGCCTGTTGGCGTCGACGGTCGACGCCTGGGGACTCGACACGCCGCAGAACCCGCTCGCCGCGTATCCGGATCGCGGATGGGAGCGGGTGTACCGCGACCTCTGGCAGTACGACAGCACGTTTACGTTCACGTGCGCGCCCAACGACACCCACAACTGCATCCTCAACGCCTACGTGCGCAACGGCGTCATCGTCCGCATCGGCCCGACGATGAAGTACGGAGAGGCGAGCGACCTCGCCGGGAATACCACGACGCACCGCTGGGACCCCCGTGTCTGCCAGAAGGGCCTGGCGCTGACCCGGCGGTTCTACGGCGATCGACGTGTAAACGGCTGCATGGTGCGCACGGGGTTCAAGAAGTGGTACGAAGCCGGCTTCCCGCGTGAGAGCGACGGCCTGCCAAAGCGCGAGTTCTTCAATCGCGGCCGGGACGAGTGGATCCGCATCACCCACGACGAAGGCGCCACCATTGCCGCCGCCGTGCTCAAGAACATCGCCGAGACCTACAGCGGCGAGGCCGGCAAGGCCCGGCTCAAGGCGCAGCACTACGACGAGGCCACCATCGAGGCGACCCGCGGGGCCGGTGTCCAGACGATGAAGTTCCGCGGCGGTATGCCGCTGCTCGGGATCACCCGCGTCTTCGGGATGTACCGGCTTGCCAACGCCATGGCGCTCCTCGACGCACAGGTGCGCAAGGTCGACGCCGAGCACGCCCTGGGCGCGAAGGGATTCGACAACTACTCGTGGCACACCGACCTGCCGCCGGGACACCCGATGGTGACGGGGCAGCAGACGGTGGAGTTCGACCTTCACGCCGTCGAGCACTGCAAGACGCTGGTCGTGTGGGGCATGAACTGGATCACGACGAAGATGCCGGACGCGCACTGGCTCACCGAAGCGCGGCTCAAGGGGACGAAGGTCATCGTCATTGCGTGCGAGTACTCCGCGACGGCGACCAAAGCCGACGATGTGATTGTGGTACGGCCGGGCACGACGCCGGCGTTGGCCCTGGGCTTGGCCCACGTGCTGTTCCGGGAGAAGCTCTACGACGCGGACTACGTTAGGCGGTGGACCGACCTGCCGGTACTGGTCCGGATGGACACGCTGCAGGAGCTCCGCGCGCAGGACGTGTTCGGAGGCGGGCTCGCGCCGCTGACCGCCACGACGGTCCTGAGGGCCGGCGAGAAGGAGGCTCCGCCGATTGCTCAGACCGCCCGATCGCCGGTCAGCGAGGACATGCGGCGCGAGTGGGGTGATTTCGTGTGGTGGGACCGGCGGATGAACGCGCCGAAACCACTCACGCGGGACCAAGTCGGGCGCCATTCGCCCGTTGACGACCCCCTCCTCGAGGGCCGCGTCACGGTGACGCTGAAGAACGGAACGACGGTGGCATGCCGTCCCGTCTTCGATCTCATCCGGGAATACGCCGCCCATTTCGACCCCAAGACGACGGAGGAGATCACGTGGGCCCCGTCGGCCGCCGTCGAAGCGCTGGCCCGCCAGTTGGCCAAGGAACCCGGCACGACGCTGTTTGCCGTGGGCATGGGGCCGAACCAGTTCTTCAACAGCGACAACAAGGACCGGGACACGCTCCTGCTGGCGGCCCTGACCGGGAACATCGGGAAGGTGGCGGGCAACATCGGGTCGTACGCCGGCAACTACCGGACGGCCTTGTTCAACGGGTCTCCGCAGTACATCAACGAGAACCCGTTCGACATCGAACTCGACCCCGCGAAACCCGCGCGGCCGCGCCAGTACTGGCGGGCCGAGAGTGCCCACTACTACAACCACGAAGACCACCCGCTGCGAGTGGGGAAGAAGCTGCTGACCGGATCGACCCACATCCCCGCGCCGACCAAGACGATGTGGTTCGCCAACGCGAACTCGATCCTCGGCAACGTCAAGTGGCACTTCAATACCGTGGTCAACGTCCTGCCGCGCATCGAGATGATCGCCGTCAACGAATGGTGGTGGACGGCGTCGTGCGAATGGGCCGACCTCGTGTTCGGGGTGGACGCCTGGGCGGAACTGAAACACGCGGACATGACCGCCTCGGTGACGAACCCGTTTCTCGTCGTGTTCCCGCGCACACCGCTGAAGCGGGTGTTCAACACGATGGGCGACATCGACGTGCAGGCGCTGGTCGGCGCGAAACTGGCGGCCCTGACGGGGGACCGGCGGTTCCTCGACTACTGGCGGTTCGTCCGGGAGAACCGCACCGACGTGTACCTCCAGCGAATCCTCGACTTCTCGACGAACACCAAGGGGTATCGGTTCGCCGAACTCGAGGAGAAGGCGAAACGCGGCGTGCCCGCCCTCATGAACAGCCGGACGTCGCCGAAGGCCGTCGGGTACGACCAGGTGACCGATTCGATTCCCTGGTACACCAAGACGGGACGCCTCGAGTTCTACCGGGAGGAGCCCGAGTTCATCGAAGCCGGCGAGAACCTCCCCGTCCACCGCGAGCCGGTCGACTCCACGTTCTACGAGCCGAACGTCATCGTGGCGCCAAAGCACGAGGCAATCCGGGCTACGGGCCCCGAGGCGTACGGCGTATCACGCGACGATCTCTCGTGCGAAACACGCTGCGGGCGCAACGTCGTGCTGACGTGGGCGCAGGCGAGAGAAACGAAACACCCGCTGATGAAGAGCGGCTTCAAGTTCATCTTCCACACGCCGAAGTACCGCCACGGCGCGCACACCACGCCCGTCGACGTCGACATGATCGCCGTGCTGTTCGGGCCGTTCGGCGACCTGTATCGCCAGGACAAGCGGAGCCCGTTCGTGACCGAGGGGTACGTGGACATCAACCCGTCCGATGCCAAAGACGTCGGCGTGGAAGACGGCGACTACGTGTGGATCGACCCGGATCCCGAAGACCGGCCGTTCCGGGGATGGCAGAAGAACCAGAAGGACATGGCCTTCGCCCGCCTGTTGTGTCGCGCACGGTATTACCCCGGGACGCCCCGGGGCGTCACGCGCATGTGGTTCAACATGTACACCGCGACCCCGGGGTCCGTGGACGGGCAGAAGATCCGCGCAGACGGCCTGGCGAAGAACCCGCGGACCGGGTACCAGGCGATGTTCAGGTCGGGGTCGCACCAGTCGGCCACTCGTGGGTGGCTGAAGCCCACCTGGATGACCGACTCGCTCGTCCACAAGACCATGTTCGGGCAGGGCATCCGCAAGGGGTTCGAACCCGACATCCATTGTCCGACCGGCGCCCCGCGCGAGGCGTTCGTGAAGATCTCCAGGGCGGAACCCGGCGGCCTCGACCGGAAGGGCCTCTGGCGCCCGGCCGCGCTCGGCATCAGGCCGCGATACGAGTCGGCGGCCATGAAGACCTACCTGGCTGGCGGATTCGTGACGAAGCGAGAGGAGAAACGCTGATGGCGCGCGTTTACAACTGGCAACTCGGGCGCGAGATGTCGTACTGGTATCCCGAGAGCCGTCCGAAGCGGCAGTTCGCCGCCGTCTTCGATACGAACAAGTGTATTGCCTGCCAGACGTGCACCCTTGCCTGCAAGACGACGTGGACCTCGGGCAAGGGACAGGAGTACATGCTCTGGAACAACGTCGAGACCAAGCCGTACGGGTCGTACCCGCTTGCCTACGACCTGAAGCTGCTCGACATGCTCGGGGGACAACGCTGGGAGGGTTCGACCTACGCCGGCCAGACCATCTTCGAGTCGGCGCCGGCCGGCGAACGTGTGCTCGGCTGGCGTCCGGAACAGCAGGACTACGCCTATCCGAACGTCGGCGAAGACGACTGCGCCGGACAGGTCGATCATGGCGCGATGCTGTCGCTGCCGCACATGAACTGGTTCTTCTACCTGGCGCGAATCTGCAACCACTGCACGTACCCCGCCTGCCTGTCATCGTGCCCGCGGGGGTCCATCTACAAGCGTCAGGATGATGGCATCGTCCTCGTTGACCAGGGGCGTTGCCGCGGGTACCAGGAGTGCGTGCGGGCGTGCCCCTACAAGAAGGTGTTCTTCAACCCCATGACGGGCACGTCGGAGAAGTGTATTGCCTGCTTCCCGAAGATCGAGCAGGGGATCCAGCCGCAGTGTTTCGTGAACTGCATCGGCAAGATCCGCATGGCCGGGTTCCTGTCACGGCCGGGCGAGGCCAGGCCCGAGAACCCGATCGACGATCTCGTGCACATCCGGAAGCTGGCGCTGCCGCTGTTTCCCCAGTTCGGGCTGGAACCAAACGTGTATTACATCCCGCCCATTCACGTGCCGGTGTCGTTCAACGAGCAGCTGTTCGGACCCGGTGCCGGGGCCGCCATGGCCGCCTACCGGCGTGCCGCGACGACCGACCGGGATCTGGCCGGCCTCCTGTGCCTCTTCGGGTCGACCGAGGCGCTCGTCACCCGATGGAAACGTCAGGGCGAGACCATCTCGGGCTACGACGACCAGGGCACCGAGCGGGTGAAGGTCCCCATGCGTGAGCCCGTGTTCGTCCGTCCGGCGGTCGACCCGCGACTCAAGATCCTTCGGACCAACTGCCCGTAGCCGCGGAGGCGAACAGCCATGTACCGAACGCCAGGAGCCATCGCGCTGGCCGTCGTGATCGGATTCGTTGTCGCGCCGGCGTGCCGGAAGACACCGGCGCCCGTCAACGACGTGCAGGCGCGCCGCGTCGCCGTCGTTCCCGCGGACCCGACGGACCGGGCCTGGACGACGGCGCCCGTTCACCTCGCCAGGATGATTCCCCAGGACCTCGTCGAACCGCGGGTCCTGACGCCGACGACGGCTGAAGTACGCGTCCAGGCGTTGAGCGACGGAACGACCGTCGCGTTCCGGCTCGAGTGGGCCGACGAGAACCTCAGCGATACGCCCGGCCCGGCGAAGATGGTCGACGCCTGCGCCGTCCAGATTCCGCAGGGAACAGACAAGGAACCGCCCGCGCCGCAGATGGGCGAGGCCGGCAAGACCGTGGACGTGACCTACTGGCGCGCCGACTGGCAGGCGATTGTGGATGGTCGCGGCGATTCCATTCGTGACCTGTATCCGAATGCGGCGGTCGACCACTACCCGTTCAAGGCACAGTCGCTCGAACAGGATCCGGCGGCGGCGGACGAGATGGCGCGTCGTTACGCGCCGGCACGGGCCCTGGGCAATGCGCGAACCGGCCCTCGCAAGACGCCGGTCGAGGATCTCGTGGCCGTCGGCCCGGGAACGCTGACCCCGGTGCCGTCCCGCGGGTCGACGGGGCAGGGGCGTCACGCGAGGGGCGCGTGGACGGTCGTGATCGGGCGCGCCTGGCCCGCGTCGGCCGGGGGACGGACCAACGTCGCCTTCGCCGTCTGGCAGGGTTCTTCGCGCGAGGCCGGCGCGCGCAAGATGCGGACGGGCTGGATCCCGCTGTCAATCACGGAGGCGAAATGAGCACCGTGCGTGCGCACGCCGCGCCGGCCAGCCTCGACACCGCGGCCGAATGGCGCCTCATCGCCCTGCTGTTCGAGTACCCCGGCCGCGGCTGGCAGCGTCTCGTGAAAGGCCTTGCCGCCGAAGTGCGCGATCCGGCGTTGCAGATGGCGGCGGAAGCCGCGCACACCGAAGCGAGCGAGGGGGTGCACCAGTCGATCTTCGGGCCGGGCGGGCCCGTTCCCGCGCGTGAGGTGACGTACCTCGGTGGCGTGCAGTTCGGCTACCTGCTGTCGGAATTGTCGGCGTTCTATGACGCGTTTGGCTACCGGCCAGCGGTGCAGGAACCGGCCGATCACGTGGCCGTGGAAGTCGGATTCGTGGCATACCTCGCCATCAAGGAAACCTACGCGCGAATGTCCGGCGACAACGAGGCGGCCGACGTGGCGTCGGAGGCCGCATCGAGCTTCGTGGCCGAACACCTCGCGACGCTCGCCCATCCGCTGGCGGAGGCGCTCGATGCGGGAGGCCCACCCTATCTGGTCCTGGCCGCGCGGGCCCTGCGCGACCGGGTGGGACCCGCGCCGCGCAAGGCACTGCCGCTCGTGGACAGCCCGGATGACCCCGACGCGGACGAGGTCATCTGCCCGTCGTCTTCCTGAGATCCGGCCCCGAGAGGACGGTTCCGGCGGAATCCACCGGCAACGCGGACGGGGTAGGATAGACGCGGTATGCCGCCCGCATCCCGGTCCGTGACCGCAACGATCCCGCCCGACGCGGGCCGCCGGGCGTTCGCGCGGGCGGGCGCGTCGAAATGGCGTGTGGCGCAGCCCGACTTCGACGCGGCGCTGCAACGCAGCGTGGCCAGTCGCTTTCGCGACGGCACACCCGCTCCGACAGAGATCACCGCATACGTCGATGGTCTCCATGCGGAAGACCTCGCGCTGGCGTGTGCCTGCGCCCGGGGAGAGGTCAGCGCGTGGGAACACTTCGTCGCGGAGTACAGGCCCATCCTCCTGCGGGTGGCCGGGCGCAACGTCCCTCCGGATGCGGCCCGTGACGTGGCCGATTCCCTGTACGCCGAACTGTACGGCCTGGACGAACGTGACGGCACCCGCCGATCCCTGTTCGACTACTACCACGGGCGCAGTCCCCTCGGGAGTTGGCTGCGCGCCGTGGTCGCGCAGCGGCTCGTGGATCGGGCGCGTGCGTCGAAACGGTTCGAACCGTTGCCCGAACCTGGCGAGAGCGGTGAACCCGCGGCCCCCGTGAGCGATCCCGATCCCGATCGCGGGCGCCTGCTTCCCCTCGTGCGGGAGGCGCTGACGGCCGCCCTCGCGGGACTGGAGCCGAAGGACCGGCTCCGGCTGTCGCTCTACTACACGCAGCACATGAAGTTGGCCGCGATCGGCCGCGTGCTCGGCGAATCCGAGGCGACGGCGTCGCGCAAACTCGATCGCACCCGCCGGGAACTCCGCGACACCATCGAGCGCCGGCTGCGTGACGACCACGGAATGACGGAGCGCGAGGTGCTGGAGAGCTTCGATTACGCGCGAACCGACCCGGCGTTCGACCTGGCGCGCACGTTGCCGCCGGGGTGAAAGGGGGCCAGGCCCCATTTCAGTTTCTGCCACTTTCGACAGGTCGCGCACAGGGCGCAAGATCCGGGCGCGAGAACGTTCTTCAGAGGGAGGGCACGGTGAGCACTGACCGCCAGCAGGACGCCGGGTTGGACCGGCTCGTTCGGGCGGCGCTCCAGGGGGATTCGCCTCCGGAGGGTGCGGTGTGCCCCGACGCCGACGTGATCGCGGCGTACACCGCTGGAGCGTTGGCGGCACGAGAGCGTGCCGATGTCGAGCCGCATCTCGCCGCGTGCCAGCGCTGCCAGGCCGTGATCGCCATGCTGGCCGCGGATGCCGACGCCGAGGCCGCACGCCCCGGTGCGGCCGTTCCGGCGGCATCGCCCGGCTCGTGGTTCAGACGGCTGCGGGTTGCGTGGCTCGTTCCGGCCGGCGCCGCGGCGCTCGCCGTGATTCTGTACGTCGCGACCCAGCCCGACGCGACGCCTTTCGGCCCTGAGGCCGACAACGCGCGGTCTGCCGCGGGCGCTCCCGAACGGACGCTCGCCAAGGCGGCAGACACGGCATCGAGTCCGAGAGACCCCCTCGCGCCACCCGCCGAGCCAACGCGCCAGAAAGGCGAGCTCGGCCGGTCGGTGGCGGCACCGCGGACCGGGAACGAACTGAAGGCTGCTCCCCCGGCGAAGTCCGAAACGACGCTCGCTCTGGCCGAACAGGCGCCCCCCAGCCCGGCGCCGGCGGCTCCCGCCGCGACAGCTCCCGCGCCCGCCGCCCCGGCTCAGGCCCGCGACATGGCCGCGATTGATTTCGCCGATGTGAGCCTCGACGAACTCTGGCGTCGGGCGGAGATCGTCGTGGTCGGCCGGGTTGGACCGGCCCAGCCCCGCGCCGACAAGGACCGCGGAGGGGCCGGCCGCGTTGCGGCGGCGGTTCCGGCTGACGGCATCATTGTCGTCGAGGCGCTCAAGCAGCCGGACGGTGCGACGCTGGCCGGCCGGCTGGAGGTTCCGGCCGCTTCGACTGCGGCCACTCATCGGGCCGCGACGGAATACGTGTTCTTCCTCACGCGCGTCAAAGGCGCCGACGGCATGACGCAACTCGTGTCGGTGGGCTCCGTGAGTCTCGAGACCCGTCGGGACGAGACGCTGGCCAGGCTTCGGCAACTCGCGGGCGCCCCACGGAAGTAAGGTCCTGCAAGAAAGCCGATCCTCCCCGTTCTCTAGGCAGAACACGGGAGGTTCCGATGAGTTTCACTCGATTCTTCGCCGTCCTGTTCGTCCTGGTGCTCCTGTCCGGCCTGGCGGGAGTCCGCCGCGCAACCACGGTGGCCGCTGCCGCGCCCCGGTCCTCGCAGCCCTCATCGACCGACGACCAGGTCGATCTGGCCCTCACGGTCTACAACTCCAGCCTGGCGCTCGTCCGTGACGTGCGCGAGTTCGTGCTGCAGCCCGGCGAGTCCGATCTGCACTTCGTGGACATCGCCGCCACGGTCAACCCGGCGACCGTGCACCTTCGTTCGCTCTCGGATCCCTCCCGCCTGAGCGTGCTCGAGCAGAACTACGAATACGATCTGCTGGACCCCGACAAGTTGCTGCGCAAGTACGTCGGGCGCCAGGTGACGCTCGTCCGCACACGTACCGAGAACGGCACGACACGGGAAGAGCCGGTCACGGCCACGCTCGTCAGCTACAACAACGCGCCGATCTGGAAGATCGGCACCGAATACGTCACCGGTGTCGGTGCGGACCACCTGCGTTTCCCTGAGTTGCCGTCCAATCTCTTCAGCCGGCCGACGCTCGTGTGGAAACTCGCGAACCGGGGCGGCACGAAACACAGGGTCGAAGCGTCGTACCTCGCCGGCGGGATATCGTGGAACGCGGACTACGTGCTCACCGTCGGGCGGGATGACAAGGCGGCGGATCTCGACGGCTGGGTCACGCTCGCCAATCGTTCGGGCACGGGATTCCGGAACACGAGACTCCAGCTCGTGGCGGGCAACCTCAACCGTGTCCGCCCCGCCGCGCAGAAGGTCGCGATGGAGACACTCGGGGCCGCGCGCGCCGACAACGCGATGGTGCAGGAGGCGTTCTCGGAGTACCACCTTTACTCGTTTGGCCGACGGACCACGGTCGCGAACAACGAGACCAAGCAGCTCGCCCTGCTCGACGGCACCGGCGTCCCGGTCGAGAAACGCTACGTCGTCAACGGCCAGGAGTTCTACTACCGCAACCCGCACCAGCCCGGCGCCGCGATCAAGGACGAGGTCGAGACGTTCTACCGGTTCAGGAATGACGAACGGAGCGGCCTGGGCATGCCGATGCCCGCCGGCGTCATCCGGGTCTACCAGGGTGACTCGAAAGGCGGCGTACACTTCGTCGGCGAGGACCGGATCGACCACACGCCGAAGGACGAGACGCTCAATCTCAAGATCGGGACGGCGTTCGATGTCGTCTGCGAGCGGAAGCAGATGGACTTCGAGAAGGTAGCCTCATCGGTCTACGAGGTGGAATTCGAGATCACGCTGCGCAACCACAAGGACGTGCCGATCAGCGTGGCGGTGAACGAGCCGGTGGGCGGGACGTGGCGGATGGTGCGCTCGTCGCACCAGTGGGCGAAGACAGGCGCGTGGGCCGCGGGGTTCACGGTTCCCGTCCCGGCAAGCGGCGAGAGCGTCCTGAAGTACCGCGTGAGGGCCACGTACTGAGCTGGGACGTGGGACGTGGGACGTGGAGGGCTTGGAGGGCGGCGGGGGACGGGAACTCCGGCCCGGTTCGTGCCGGGCCGGGACCACGTGCCTCAGTAGCGGCGGACCGACGAGATCTTGTCGTTGAACGAACGATCCATGTCACGCACATCGCCGCTCACGACGCGGCACTGGCCTTTGAAGTACGAGTCGGTGCAAACCTGCCAGCGTCCGCCGCGGATGCGGATCGACGACGCGCGATCGTTGAACCCGACCGGCCCAAGGTCGGCCACTTCGTCGTTGACCTCGAAGGTCATACCGCCGTAGTTGGCGTGCTCGAACAGCGTGAGTGAACCACGGCCGCCGCCGGAACCGCCCGAGCCGCCCCATCCACCGCCGCCACGGCCGCCGCCGGAACCGCCAGACCCACCCCAGCCGCCGCCCCCCGACCCGCGGCCACCGCCCCAGTCGTCGTTCCAGCCGCCGCCTTCGCGAATCGAGGAGATTCGGTTGTTCCACCCGATGACCGACAGGTCGGAGATGTCGTTCGAGATCGATCGGCAGCCGCGGTAACCCTGCTGCTCGCAGATCTGCCAGCGCCCGCCGTACACCCGCACTGACGACACCTGGTTGTTCAGGCCCACGCGTCCCAGGTCGGCGATGTCGTCGGAAAACACCCACGACTTGCCGCGGAACCCCGGCTGCGAGTAGACGGCAATCGACGCGCGTCCACCGCCGCCGCCACTTCCGCCGCGGACCGGCCGCAGCGACGACACGTTGTCCTGGAGGCGCGTACCGTTGAGATCCATCTCGGAGCGGCGATACTCCTCACAGACGCCACGGAAGCCGTAATCCGTGCAGAGGAGCCACGTGCCCCCCTCGATACGAAAACTCGAGATCCTGTTGGAGAAGCCCCACTCGCGAAGATCGTCCACGCCGTGGCGGAACGTCTCGCAGCGGCCTCCCATGTTCCGGTGCTCGCACACCCGGATCGACGGCTGCGCGCTTGCTGACACCGCGACCAGCAGCGCGAGGACTGCCAGCCCCACACGTACCTTCATGGTCCAGGTCCTTTCCGAAAGTCCCTTCAGGTTACGGCGTCGCGGGGCGGGGCGCAAGAGATGCGCGCGTTCACAGCAGTGCCTTGGCGAGCACTCCGGCAATCGCGCCGCCCACCAGCGGGCCCACGACCGGCACCCACGCGTAGCCCCAGTCGCCGTCGCGCTTCTTCCCGAGCGGCAGGACGGCGTGCGCCAGGCGCGGCCCGAGGTCGCGCGCCGGGTTGATCGCGTACCCCGTCGTACCTCCGAGGGCCAGGCCGAGCCCGAGCACGAGCAGGGCCACCGGCAGAGCCCCCAGGCTGCCCAGCCCGATGGGCGCATCCTGGCCCGCGGCGCCGGCGAGGCCCGGCAGCGTCACTTTGGCACTCGTCATCAGGAAGACCGGCAAGACCAGGAAGAACGTCGCGATCACTTCGCACACGAACGCCCGCCAGATCACGCGGATATTCGGCGCGGTGCAGAAGACGGCGAGTTTCGCGTCGAGATCGTCCGTGACCTTGAAGTGCTCACCGTAGAACACGCCGACGATGGCGGCCCCGAGGAACGCCCCGATGACCTGCGCCACGATGTACGACGGCACCTGTGTCCAGGTGAACTTCCCGCCCAAGGCGAGCCCGAGGGTGACGGCCGGGTTCAGGTGCGCCCCGCTGTAGTCCTGCGACGCGAACACGCCGACGAACACGCCGATGGCCCACCCCCAGGAGATGACTATCCAGCCGGAGTTGCCGCCCTTCGTCTTCGACAGGACCACGTTGGCGACCACGCCCGCCCCGAACACGAGGATGATCGCGGTGCCAATCAGTTCAGCCAGGAATGCGTTCATACGGGGAGGTACCTTTCGGCGATAGATGTGAAGTCTTC
>CAZJRM010000091.1:0-18806 GCA_964547975.1 uncultured Vicinamibacterales bacterium
GCGGCGCTGCCGCAGATGCTCGCCGAGCGGAAGAAACCGGCGGCGGCGCCGGCGTCCGGGGGCGTGGCGGTGGCGGCCGGGGCGGCGATCGACCACGGCGCCGTCGTCGTCGCGGCGATCACGAGTTGCACGAATACTTCGAATCCGAGCGTGCTGGTGGCGGCAGGCCTCGTCGCGAAGAAAGCCGTCGAACGCGGCCTCACACGGAAGCCGTGGGTGAAGACCAGCCTCGCGCCGGGATCGAAAGTCGTGACGGAGTACCTCGCCAAGGCCGGTCTCGCGCCGTATCTCGACGCGATCGGGTTCAACCTGGTTGGGTACGGATGTACGACGTGCATCGGGAACAGCGGGCCCCTGCCCGAAGAGGTCGCCGCGCAGATTGAAGAGAAGGGCCTGATTGTCGCGTCGGTGCTGAGCGGCAACCGGAACTTCGAAGGCCGCGTGCAGCCGCTGGTCCGTGCCAACTACCTCGCGTCGCCGCCGCTGGTCGTGGCGTACGCGCTGGCCGGCTCGATGACCATCGATCTGACGACCGAGCCTGTCGGCACGGGAGCGGACGGCCGACCGGTCTATCTCAAGGACATCTGGCCGACGGAACGCGAAGTCCAGGAGACGGTTCTGAGCGCGATCACGGCGGAGATGTACCGCGAGGTCTACGCGAAGGTGTTCGAGGGCGACGAACGCTGGCAGGGCGTCGTGCCGCCGGCGGGCGATCGGTTCGCGTGGGACGCGGATTCGACCTACATCCAGAATCCGCCCTACTTCGACGGGCTCACGCTCGACCCGCCTGCGCCGCAGCCCATCGCGGGCGCGCGCGTGCTCGCGGTGCTCGGCGACAGCATCACCACCGACCACATCTCGCCGGCCGGCAACATCAAGGCCGACAGCCCGGCCGGCAGGTACTTGCAGGCGCGCGGCGTGGCGCCGAAGGACTTCAATCAGTACGGGGCGAGGCGCGGTAATCATGAAGTGATGATGCGCGGGACCTTCGCCAACATCCGGCTGAAGAACCAGCTGGTCCCGGGCGTCGAAGGCGGGATCACGGCGTTCCAGCCCGGCGGCGACGTCCTCCCCATCTACGATGCGGCGATGCAGTACAAGGCGGCGGGCGTTCCGCTCGTCATCCTCGCGGGGAAGGAGTACGGGTCGGGTTCGTCGCGCGACTGGGCAGCCAAGGGCACGGCCCTGCTGGGCGTGAAGGCGGTCATTGCCGAGAGCTTCGAGCGGATTCACCGCAGCAACCTCGTCAACATGGGCGTCCTGCCGCTGCAGTTCAAGAGCGGCGAGGCCGTGGCGAGCCTCGGACTGACCGGGCGTGAGACGTACGAGATCGTCGGCGCGGCCGGGACGCTCACGCCGCGCGGCACGCTGTCCGTGCGCGCGACGGCGGACGACGGCACGGTGAAGACGTTCGAGGCGCAGCTGCGCATCGATACGCCGGAAGAAGTGGTCGCGTTCCGCAACGGCGGCATCCTGCAGTACGTTCTGCGGCGCCTGCTGCGCGGCAACTAGGACGGCACGTCCGATGCTGACGTCGGCGGAGATCAAACGTCAGGCATCGGCGCTCGGCTTCAGCCTCTGCGGCATCGCCGCCGCGGAGGGGGGGCCGGAACTCGAACGCCTGTCCGGCTGGCTGGCACGCGGCTATGCCGGGCGGATGACGTACCTGAATCGGACGGCGAAGAAGCGGGCCGACGTGCGCCAGTGGTTGCCGTCGGCCCGTTCGATGGTGTGCGTCGCGAGCGCGTACCAGACGGACCGACCGTTGTCGGTCGAAGTGCGCGACCCCAACGTGGCGCGTATCGCACGATACGCCTGGGGCCGCGACTATCACGACGTCCTGCAGGAACGGCTCGACGCGTTGCTGGCCTGGATGCGCGCGCAGGCCGGCGAGCCGTTCGACGCGAAGACGGGTGTAGACGACGCGCCGGTGCAGGAGCGCGCGTACGCGGCGCGGGCGGGGCTCGGCTGGATCGGAAAACACACCTGCCTCATCAACGAACACCTGGGATCGTGGATCGTGCTCGGTGAGATCGCGACGAGCCTCGATCTCGAACCGGACGCCCCGGTGTTCGACCAGTGCGGGACGTGCCGGCTGTGCCTCGAGGCCTGTCCGACCGGAGCCATTGTCGAACCCGGGGTGGTCGACGCCCGCCGCTGCCTGTCGTATCTGACCATCGAAGTTCGCAAGGACATTCCCCAGGCGCAACGCCCGGACCTCGCGTCGCACGTCTTCGGGTGCGACATCTGCCAGGACGTGTGTCCCCATAACAGTCAGGCGCCGTTCAGCGTCGATCCCGCGTGGCAGCCGAAGCCCGGCCTCGACCGGCCAACGCTGTCGGCGCTCTGGCGCGCGAGTGACGAGACGCTGAGCGCCCTGATCGACGGCACGGCGTTACGGAGGCGTGGTGTGGAGGGGCTTCGGCGCAATGTCGCCGTGGCCCTTGGCAACGTCGGGGGCTCCGAGGCGGCGGTCGTCCTGGCCGACACCCCGTCTGGCGCGGCCGCCGACGACGGAGTGGTCAGGGCGCATCTCGAGTGGGCGCGAACACGCCTGAAGTCCTGACGCCTGACCTTCGACTCGTTGACTCCTCCGGGTTGCACACTCTCTTCGGTTCGCGCATCCGGTTGTCCATTCTCTGTGCAGCTTCGCTGGAAGTTCCCCGCGCGGCTTCCTACCATCGGCAGAGAAGGAGGAGGTCGATGGCTCGAATCTCCGCGTGGGAAGACGATCCGTACGCTCAGCCGTCCGTCCAGCCGATCAGCCGTCCGGTTCCGGAGCCCGCGGGGGTGCCGCTCCCGGTCCGGCTGGTGGAGCGCCCGCCGCAGGCGGCGAGGTATCCGCCGGGGACGCGCGAATTCCGGTATTGGAGCGGGCTCGACGCGTTGTCCAGGGCCTCGACGTATTGGGCGCGCGCGGCGGCGCCGCAGCAGACCTGGCAATCCGGCCGGGATCTGCGGGTCTACCTCGATCGGGGTGTCGATCTCAACGCGTACTACGACCGAGAAGGCTTGAGTTTCTTCCATGCCGACGTGAACGGCGTGGTGGTCTACAGCGGCGAGAGCCCCGACGTGCTCTGCCACGAGCATGGCCACGCCCTGCTCGACGCGGTGCGGCCGGACCTGTGGGACGCTGCCAGCCTCGAGGTGGACGCGTTTCACGAGGCGTTCGGCGACATCAGCGCCATGCTCGCGGCGCTGCAGTTGCCGAGCGTGCGGGCGGCAGTGTTGGCGCAGACCGGAGGCCGGCTGGCCCGCGCGTCCCGGTTGACGCGGATGGCGGAGCAGCTGGGATGGGCGGTGCGCCAGTTCCGTCCCGACGCGACCGATCCCGACTGCCTCCGCAACGCGGCGAACTCGTTCTTCTACCGTGAGCCCTCCAGTTTGCCGCCGTCGGCTCCCGCTTCGAGCCTGTCGTCGGAACCGCATTCGTTCTCCCGCGTGTTCACCGCCGCGTGGCTCGAGTCGTTCGCGGCCATGGTTGAACGCGCGGGCGCGACCGCTCCGGCGCTGCTGACCGCCTCGCGGGATGCGGGCCGGCTGCTCGTCGCCGCGGTGCGGGAGGCCCGCGTCGCCTCGAACTTCTTCGCGCAGGTGGCGGCGCACCTCCTGCGTTCGGACGCGCGCCTGTTCGGCGGCCGCGACGAACACGGGATTCGGGCGGCGTTCGTGCGCAGGGGCGTGCTGTCGGTGGCCTCGGCGGCTTCGGTCGTCGCACAGGTACGGGCGGCGGATGCGCCGGCGCCCGGGCCCGTCGTCCGAGGCACGGCCGACATGCGCGTGCGGGTCAACGGGGCCCTGTTCGGCCTGCGCACCCGCGAGGTCGTTGTGGCGGCGCCAATCGACAGCGCGAGGTCGGTGGCGGCGTCTGCCGCCCTCGACCTCGGCTCGCAGGTGCCTGTGCCGGCCCTGCGCGCCGCGCAGGCCTTCGTCGAGGTGCTGCTGCGGCGGAGGCGCATCGACGCCGGTGCCCTCGCCGCCCGGGGCACCCCGCCCGCCCGTCCCGGGCGGACGACACACCGGCTCGTGCGCGACGGCCGCGCGGTCCGCCTCGTGCGCGCCCGCTTCCACTGAAAAGGGGGCCAGGCCCCGTTTCCGCCCGCCCGAAAGGGGGCCTGGCCCCCTTTTCGGGCATAATCGACGGCATGAGACATCACGGAGCCGCGGGCGGCGTGTTGATGGCGGTCGTGCTGGGAGGGTGGGCGGTCATGGGAGCCAGTCAGCAATCAATGCCGGACGTCGCTGCGCTCCGGACGGCAAACGCACGTTTTGCACCGGTCGACATCGGCGCCGACCTCTCGGGACTGGAGCCGTCCGAGCGGCAGGCGCTGGCGAAACTCGTCGAGGCGGGGCGCATCATGGACGCGCTGTTCCTCCGGCAGGTCTGGGGTGGGAACGAGGCCCTGCTCTTCAGCCTGATGGCCGACACGACTCCGCTCGGGCAAGCCCGTCTCCAGGCGTTCCTCCTCAACAAGGGCCCCTGGTCACGCCTCGACCACAACGCCCCGTTCGTGCCCGGCGTGCCTGGGAAACCCGAAGGGGCACATTTCTACCCGGCCGGCGCCACCAAGGCGGACGTGGAAGCCTGGCTGCAAGGACTCGACGATGCGCGGCGCGCCGCCGCCTCGGGGTTCTACACGACGATCCGTCGCGATCCGGAGGGACGGTTCCAGATCGTGCCCTACAGCGTCGAGTACCAGCCGGAACTGGCACACGCCGCCGAGCTGCTGCGCGAAGCGGCGGCGCTGACCGCGGAGCCGACGCTCAAGCGGTTCCTCACCACGCGGGCCGAGGCCTTCCTGTCGAATGACTACCTCGCGAGCGACGTCGCGTGGATGGAACTCGATTCTGCCGTCGAACCGACCATCGGCCCCTACGAGGTCTACGAAGACGAGTGGTTCAACGCGAAGGCTGCGTTCGAGGCGTTCATCACCATTCGGGATGCCGGCGAGTCGGCCAAGCTGGACCGTTTCAGCCGGTCGCTGCAGGATATCGAGAATCACCTGCCCATCGACCCGTCGCGACGTAACCCGAAGCTGGGCGCGATGGCCCCCATCCGCGTCGTCAACGTCGTCCTGGCCGCGGGCGACGGCAACCGCGGCGTCCAGACGGCGGCCTACAACCTCCCGAACGACGAGCGCGTCATCCGCGACAAGGGCTCCAAGCGCGTGATGCTGAAGAACATGCAGGAGGCCAAGTTCCGCCAGGTGCTCCTGCCCATCTCGCGGGTCGCGCTGTCGGCGGCCGACCAGTCCGCGGTATCGTTCGACGCGTTCTTCACCCACATCCTCATGCACGAACTGATGCACGGACTCGGCCCCCACGAGGTGACCATCGGAGGACGGGTCACCACGGTGCGCCGTGAACTCAAGGAGACCTACAGCGCCATCGAAGAAGCCAAAGCCGACGTCTCGGGACTCTGGGCGCTGCAGTATCTCGTGGATCGCGGGTTCGTCGACCGCTCGATCGAGCGGACCATGTACACGACATTCCTGGCGTCCGCCTTCCGCTCCATTCGTTTCGGTCTCAACGAAGCGCACGGCCGCGGCGTGGCCCTGCAACTGAACACGCTCCTCGACCGCGGCGCGTTCGTGGTGGCGGCGGACGGGACGTTCTCGGTGGACGCCGCGAAGATCCGGCCGGCCGTCGAGCGCCTGACCGCCGACATCATGGAGATGCAGGCGGCCGGCAACTATGCGAAGGCCGCGGACTTGCTCGCGCGCATGGCGGTGCTCCGTCCGGAGGTGAAACGGGTGCTCGACCGGCTGGCCGACGTCCCCGTCGACATCGCGCCGCGGTTCGTGACGGCGGAGCAACTGATCAAGTAGGGGCAAGGAACAAGGGGCAAGGGGCAAGGGGCCGGGCACACGGGGTATACTCGCACTATGCCGCTGTACGAGTACACCTGCACTGATTGTGGCCGGAAGTTCGAGTTCCTGACGCGGGAAGGCCAGGCGCCAGCCTGCCCCGGCTGCGGAGGCACACGGCTCGAGAAACTGTTCTCGACCTACGCTGTGAGCATGGGAAGCGGCGGGCACTCCCACGCCGCGCCGTCGCCCTGCGCGTCGTGCCACAACCCCGCCGGCCCTGGCGCCTGCCAGTGGGCCAACAACTAGGGATCAGGGAACAGGCGAGAGGGGACTGGGAAGGGAAGAGGGTAGGATCCGTGTCGTTCTTCATCACCACCGCCATCGACTACGTCAACAGCCGCCCGCACCTCGGAACGGCGTACGAGAAGATCACGGCCGACGTCATCGCGCGTTACAAGCGCATGACCGGCGAACCGACGTGGTTCCTGATGGGGAATGACGAACACTCGCTGAACGTGTTCCGTCGCGCCAAGGAACAGGGGCTCGATCCCCAGGCCTATTGCGATCGGATGGAAGGCGAGTTCCGCGAGGTCTGGCAGCGCCTCGACGTGTCGTTCGACGACTTCATCCGGACGACCGAGGACCGCCACCGCGTGTCCGTCACCGAACTGGTCAATCGGATCCAGGCCGCCGGGGATATCTACGAGGGACACTACGAAGGCTGGTACTGCGAGTCCTGCGAAGCGTTCAAACAGGAAAAAGACCTGGTTGACGGGTTGTGTCCCAACCACAAGAAGGAGCCCGAGTGGATTCGCGAGAAGAACCACTTCTTCCGCCTGTCGAAGTACCAGGAACCGCTGCTTCGCCACTTCGAGGCGCACCCGGAGTTCCTCGAGCCCGACGTCCGGCGCAACGAGATCGTCAACGTGATCCAGGGCGGGCTCGAGGACATCTCGATCAGCCGGGCGGAACAGGCCTGGGGCATCCCGCTTCCGTTCGATTCGCAGAGTGTCGTCTACGTCTGGTTCGACGCGCTCATCAACTACATCTCGGCCCTCGGGTTCGGCAGCGCCGACACCACCCGGTTCGATCAGTGGTGGCCGGCGGGCCTGCACGTCATCGGCAAGGACATCACGCGCTTCCACTGCGTTATCTGGCCGGCCATGCTGATGAGCGCGGGGCTGCCGCTGCCGTCCCGCGTGTTCGGCCACGGCTTCGTCTACTTCAAGGGCGAGAAGATGAGCAAGTCGCTCGGCACGATCGTCGACCCGCTCGACGCCGCGTCGAGGTTCGGCCCCGACCCGCTGCGCCAGTATCTCGTCCGTGAGTTCGCGTACGGCCAGGACGGCGACTTCTCGTGGGAACGATTCGAAGAGCGCTACAACGCCGATCTCGCCAACAACCTCGGCAATCTCGTCAGCCGTATCGCGACGATGGCCGACAAGTACTGCGGCGGCCACCTCGCGCAGCCCTCCGCCGAGCCAGGACGGCTGGCCGGTGCGGCCGCCGCGGCCGTCACGGCGTACCGCGAGGCGATGGACCGTTTCGCGCTCCAGGACGGCATCGACGCCGCCTACGGGCTCGTCGACGCGACGAACCTGTTCATCACCGACACCGAGCCGTGGAAACTCGCGAAGGACCCGGCCAACGCCGGTCAGGTGGCGCAGGCCCTCTACGAGGTGGCCGAAGCCTTGCGCATTGCCGCCATCCTGCTGCTGCCGATCATGCCCGGTTCGGCTTCCGAGATCCTGCGCCGCGTCGGCGCGCCCAAACCCGGCCCGGCACACCGGCTGGACGACGCCGTGTGGAATGCCGCAGGCGATCGGGTGACGATGAAGGCCGATGCGATGTGGCCGCGCATCGGCGGCACGCGGGCCGGGGGATGACGAGCACCGACGATGTGCAGGAACATTCGACCGCTTCACAACTTCGCGCCGCCGGCGACCGACCGGGAAGTCCAGGACGCCGCGCTGCAGTTCGTCCGCAAGCTGAGCGGTGTGACCGCTCCATCGAAGGCCAACCAGAAGGTCTTCGATGACGCCGTGCGCCAGATCGCCTCGTCCGTCAGGCGCCTGCTCGACGGGCTCGTGACGAACGCGCCGCCCCGCGATCGGGACGTCGAGGCGGCGCGCGCCCGCGCGCGGTCCGCTGCGAGATTCTCCGCGCGTGCCGGCCTCCGGGTGATCCTGGCAGTGATCGCATGCGCCAGCGTTGCTGCCCGGTCGGCGTCGCCCGTGCCTCAGTCTCCGGACAGGGGCGGCGCGATTGCCGTGCAGACCGTACCCGTGGCCCTCAACCCCGAGGACGTCGGCGTCACGTCCGTCGGCCGGTTCACCTACGCCGGCGGAATCGCCATCAGCTCGACGCAGACCGCCAGGCTGCACGGCCTGTCGGACCTGGTCATTTCGGGGCCGAACATGGTGGCGGTCGGCGACGAAGGCATTCTCTTCGAGGCGCGCCTCGTCCTGGACGCCGGCGGCCGCCTGTCTGGCCTGACCGATGCCAGGCTGAAGCCGCTGACCGGGCTCGATGGCAAGCCGGTGGTCGACAAGGCCGACGCCGACGCGGAAGGGCTCGCGCTGCTGCCGAACGGCGATCGTCTGGTGAGCTTCGAACGCCGGCACCGGATCTGGCTCTACCCCGCGGACGGCGGCGCGCCCCGCGCGGTGCCGTCCCCGGCCTCCGAGTTCCCGAACAACGGCGGCATGGAAGCGTTGTCGGCGGCGCCATCGGTCGCGCTCGACGCCTACATGGCCGGCGGCGAGGAGAGCGGCGAGACCTGGGTGTGCCGTGTCTCGGCGTCCTGCGAGAGAGGCCCGGTCATCAGGAAGCCGCTCGAGTTCGGCCTCGTAGCGGTGCTGCCCCTGTCCGGCGCGCGCACGGCAGTGCTGCTGCGAGCGTGGGACCCGTTGCGGGGAAGCCGCGTCATCCTGCGCCTCCAGGACGGCGACGCCGTGGTCGACGAGATGGCGCTGGCCAGGCCGATGACGGTCGACAACTTCGAGGGACTCGCGGCCGTGCGGACGCCGGACGGCGGGCTTCGATTCTACATCCTGTCAGACGACAATGCGTCCCCCGGCCAGCGCACGCTGCTGCTGGCGTTTGACTGGCGCACACCCTGAACGAGCGGATCGCCTAACCCTGCGCCTCGTCGTCGCCGTCGGCATCGTCCGGCGGCGGAGCGGACTGCGCCAGCGATTCTTCGGCGCGGGCGACATCCTCGGCCGCCACGACGACGCAGGCCCCGCGTACCAGCCCCAGCGCCGGATCGACGGATCCGCAGTCGTCGGAGGTCACGAAGGCCTCGATGCCGTCGGCGTCGAGGACGCTTCTCACGACTTCGGCTTCGTGCCGGTAGTTGAAACGACGCAGCACCACACGTTCAGGCATGTCTGCCTCCGCGATCGCGAGCGGTGAGGAACCAGCCCGCCGCCCCGGCCGCGATGGCCGGTGCGTAGAGCGCCAACAGGCGGGGCGACGAGAACCGTTCGACAGCCCCGTCGAGCAGCGGCACACGGCCGACGACGTTGGCCAGAAGCACCGGGACGACCACCAGCGGCGCGAACGTCAACGCGGCGGCTCCATCGCCGGGCAGGGCCTCCACGACAATCCACAGCGCGCCGAGCGCGGCGCCAATCGTGTAGGTCCAGAGGCGCGCGGTATCCCAGGCCGACAGGTGCAGGACGAGCGGTGCGCAGGTCACCAGCACGGCCGCGACTCCAAGGACGCGCCGGCGCGCCGGAGCCATCCAGGCGAACGCGCCGAACAGCAGCGCCTGCACCGCCGGGAGTACCGACACGACAATCGCGCCGTCCGTCAGGCGCTCGAGGAAGTGCCCGCGCTGGGCCGCGACATTCTCGCCCAGGCTGGTCGTCAGCCACTCGGGAACGAACAGGTGCATGTCGCCGGCCACGAACGGGTACCGATGCAGGCGGAGCTGGAGCAGGGTCCTCAGCGTCTGGCGGTCGGTCATCGACTCGGCGACGGCCACGGCGGCAAATGCCGCGACGGTCAGCAGCAGGGGCGGCCAGGTGCGCGTCGATGGCGCGCCGTCGCTCCGCGACCGCGCGCGGGCCCACGTGGCCATGGCCAGCAGCGGCAGCGCGACGACGAGCGTGGTCTCGTGCACCAACACACTGATGGCGGCCAGTGCCGCGCCGACCCACATCCGGCCTCGAAGCGTGGCCCACACGGCGCCCAGGGCCAGGAGGTACACCACGTGGTCGAGGTACCCCATCAGGTGGGCGTTCGTGATGACGAATGGTGACGTGGCGAACGCGGCCAGCACGAGCAGCGTGTGCGGGCACCACCGCGTTCGCGCGGCGATGCGGAGCATCACGGCCAGCAGCGCCAGGCAGAGGGCGGCGAACACGCCGTAAGAGACGGTCGCAATCGCCGATTCGGTCTGGAGGGTCGTGCCGAACACGGACAGCTCGCGCAAGACCGAGCCTGCCAGCCCGCGCCTGATGAAGCCGAATCGATAGTCGAGCAGCCAGTGGGCCTCGGCGAAATCGTTGGGGGGACGCACGGTCCGGGCGACCGTGACGCCCAGGGCCCAGGCCAGCGCGCCGCCGCTGAGGATTCTGGCCGTCCGGGTCATTTCGCCACGGGGACGGCGCCGATGCCGGGGCGCGAGGGAATGACGACCTTGCCGTCGACGACCTTCGCGCCGTCGAAGACGTCGTTGCCGATGAGGAGCGCGCCATCGAGGTCGGCCCAGTCCACCATCGGTGACAGGTGCGAGGCGGCGGAAATACCGCACGACGTTTCCGTCATGCAGCCCAGCATGACCTTCATGCCCAGCGCGCGCGCCAGTTGCATCATCTGCTGCCCTTCGCGCATCCCCGTCGACTTCATGAGCTTGATGTTGATGCCCGAGTAGACGCCCAGCGCCTTCCGGACGTCCGGCAGGCGCTGCACCCCTTCATCGCCGATGACCGGAAGCGGGCTGCGCTCCGTGAGCCAGGCCAGGTCGTCGACGCGGTCCTTCGGCAGCGGCTGTTCCACGTACTGGAAGCCGCGGGCCTTCAGCCAGTGCAGCATGTCGAGCGCCGCCTGCCGATCCGTCCAGCCCTGGTTCGCGTCTCCTGTGAGCGGGACGTCGGTGACACTTCGGATGGCCTCGACCATGGCCTTGTCCGTGTCGCGGCCCAGCTTGATCTTGAGCACCTTGAACTCGGCCGCTTCCCGCGTCTTGGCCTTCACGACGTCCGGCGTATCGATGCCGATCGTGAATGTCGTCGTGGGGGCGAGCGCCGGGTCGTACCCCCAGATGCGATACCAGGGCTGCCGCATCAGCTTGCCCACCAGATCGTGCAGCGCGATATCCACCGAGGCTTTCGCCGCCGGGTTGCCCGGGGCGACCGCGTCCACCGTCTCGAGGATGGCCTCCAGCTGGAAGGGATCCGAGAAGCGACCGAGGTCGACCTTCGCGAGAAACGCGGTGGCGCTGTCGTGGGACTCGCCGAGGTAGGGAGGCATCGACGCTTCGCCGTAGCCGATCACGCCGTCGTACTCGACCTCGGTGAGCATCACCGGCGTCGTCGTGCGCGAACTGACGGCCACGGTGAAGACGTGCTTCAACTGCAGCGTGTACGGACGGAAACGCAGCGTGAGCCTGGGCCGACCCGCGCCGGCCTGTGGTGCCGCGCCGAGCCAGGGCCCGGCGGGGGCCATGAACGCGCCGGCCGCGGCGGTCGTGCGGCGCAGGAACTGTCGGCGAGAGTGTGGCATGACGGCTCCGGGGAAACGACAGGGTGATTATAGTGAATGGGTCGTCCGGATGTGGTGACGCCGCATGAGGGCCTGGAAGTTCTGTCGCTGCAGCCCGACGTCGGCGGCGGCCCGTGTGACGTTCCAGTCGTTGCGTTCGAGCGCGCTGCGAACGAACTCGCGCTCGAGATCCGCGACGGCCTGGTCCTTGAGGGCCCGCTTCATCGCGAGGAACTCGCCGTTGGTCCGGGGGACGGGCCGGGCGGCCGCCACTTCGGCCGCCGCGATCTCCTGCCGGCGGGCCCAGGCCTTCCAGACGACCTCCGCCAGTTCGTCCGGCGTGAACGGCTTGGGCAGGTAGTCGAACGCCCCGACCTTCATGCTGTCGACGGCCGAGGTCACCGAGGCGTAGCCGGTCATCACGATCGAGACCACGCCGGGGTACCGCACGCGAAGCGTGTCGAGCAGCTGCAGCCCGCCCACGTCGGCCATCCGCAGGTCGGTGATCACCAGGTCGAACGGCTCGGTTCCGAGGCGATCGAGGGCGTCTCGACCGTCGCCAGCCACGGCGACGTGGCAGCCGCGGCGCGTCAGGATTCGCTCGCAGCTCCGGCAGACCTGGAGTTCGTCGTCCACGACGAGGACGCGCGGTCCGTCGTTAGTCGTCATCATCCCTGGCTCCATTGACCGGAATCGTGAGCCTGAACGTCGCGCCGCCGCCGGGCGTCGTTTCGAGGCGCAGCGACCCTCTGTGCCGTTCGACGATCCCGTACACGATCGACAGCCCCAGGCCCGTGCCGGTCTTCTTCGTCGTGAAGAACGGCTCGAACATCCGTGCCTGCACCTCGTCCGGGATACCGGGCCCCGTGTCGGCAAACGTGAGCTCGATGGCGTTGCGGTCCTGCAGCCCCCGCGAAGCGAGACGGAGTTCGCCGCCCCTTCCCGTCATCGCCTCGGCCGCATTGAGCACGATGTTCAGCACGACCTGACGCATCTGGTCGGCGTCGGCGAGGATGGTCGGCAGCGCCGGATCGAGATCGTACGACACGGTGACACCCGAAAACGCCGGTTGATTGCGGACCAGGGCGAGCACGTCCTCGACGATCTCGTTCATCTGCAGCAGCGTCCGCTGCGGCTTGGACTGCCGGGAGAAGTCGAGCAGCCCCTTGACGATCTTCCGGCACCGCAGCGTTTCGTTGACGATGGTCTGGACATCGTCACGCCAGGGGTGATCCGGCGGCAGGTCCTCCAGCATCAGGCTGCTGTTCGTGAGGATTCCGGTGAGCGGGTTGTTGATCTCATGGGCGACCCCGGCCGACAGCTTGCCGACGGCGGCCATCTTCTCGGCCTGCACGAGGTGCGCCTGCATCGCCCGCAACTCGGCGGTGCGCCGCTCGACCTTGCGTTCAAGCTCGTCGGCGCTGTCGCGCAGGGCTCGCGTGGCGCGACCGAGTTCGGCCGTCATCGTATTGAACCGCGTGCCGAGGGTGCCGAGTTCGTCGGTGGAGGACACGGTGACGCTCCGCGAGAAGTCGCCGACGGCGACGCGCTGCGCGGCTTCGGCCATCTCGTGGATCGGGCCCGCAATCCGCCGGGCGACACGCAGGGCCACCGCGTGCACGAGGACGACGCCCCCCAGCGTGATGGTGAGGAACACCAGCAGCGTGCGGAACAGTTCGTCGCGGTAGGGCCGTTCGAGCACGCCCACGTACAGCATGCCGATGGTCCGACCGTCGATGTCGCGCAGCGGAGAATAGGCGGACAGGTACCAATCGTCGACGACGAAGGCCCGGTCGCGCCACGTGGTGCCGCGCTCCAGCACCTGGGCCGCGACCTCGGCCGAGGCCTGGGTCCCGATCGCCCGCGCGCCGTCGAGGGTTCGCACGTTGGTCGCGATCCGCACGTCGTCCTGGAAGATCGTGGCCGTGCCCGTCGGGCGGCCCTTGTACTCGCCTTCCTTGAACACCGTCCCGAGAATGCGGTCGACGATGACCTCGCTGCGATTCAGGAGGATGCCGCCGCTGAGCACGCCGAGATGGCGGCCGGCGGGGTCGAACACCGGGGCGGCGCCTTTCAGCATCATGCCGGCGGTCAGCCGCGGTTCGCGCCGCGGGCGGGCCCTGGGGACCGGGGTGATGGGCATCGCGGCCCGGTCCGCCAGCGCGGCGGACTCGCGCCGCAGGTCCGCTTCCTCCACGACGGCCGTGGAGGCGGCGGGGGCGCGGTGCTCGATGACGCGCGCGACGACCTGGTCGCGTGTCTCGTCGCCCGCGGCGCCGGACACGCCGGCGCGAAGGACGACCCGGCCGCGGGCGTCGGTCAGCGTGAGCACATCGAGGCCTTCCGCGCGCCGGATCCGCTCCATTTCGTCGGCGAGTCCGGTCGAGTCCCCGCGCTGAAGCGCACCGTAGATGATCATCCGCGTGGCGTGGATACGCAGGGCGTCTTTCAGCCGTTCGAGGCTGGACGCGTAGATTTCGCGCGCGGCTTCGAGATCGGAGTTGACCTGGGCCTGGGCGTGCTGCCAGACGCTGGCGCGGAGCATGCCCACGCCGGCGATGGTGGCCAGCAGGGCAGGGACGAGGATGGCGAACGTGAAACTGCGCGTCAGGCGCCCCTGAATGGTGCGCCCCCGCGCGAAATCACGCAGGCGGGCGCGCCAGTCGAGGGCGTGCGCGAGAAGGGGTTCCGTGGAGGTCATGGGCGAGTCTCTCGAGCCGGATTGACAATAGCGTACCTGCCGGCGTGAACGTTCTCCCTTGACACTCTCCGACTCGAGGAGTAGGAATTGAATACCCCCACCTAAGGCTCGTCCCCCGCAGCGAGGCTTTCATGCGACTCAATACGCGCGGACGGTACGGCATCCAGTTGATGGCGCAGCTGGCGTGTCAATCCACGGAGGCCGGTGCGCTCGGGCTCAAACACGTGTCGGCGGCCACGGGGCTCCCATGGCGGTATCTCGAGCAGATTGCCAGGCCGCTTCGGCAGGCCGGCCTCGTACGAGGGCGGGCCGGACGAACCGGGGGGTACGTGCTCGCGCGGCAACCCGAGCAGATCACGCTGCGTGACGTGCTCGAGGCGACGTCCGGGCCGCTCTGCCTGATGGACTGTGTGGATGACACGTCCGCGTGCGACCGCACGGCGTCCTGTACGTCGCGGCAGGTGTGGCTGGCGGTGACCGAGGATATCCGGCAGGTGTTGGCGCGTTACACGTTGTGCGATCTGGCCAAGCGACCGTGCAGCGGCTGCCGGGAGGCGGCCGAATCGGCTCGGGAACACCGCGAGGCCCGTGTCGTGACGCCGGAGCGGCCGAAAGCGAACGGACGTCGTTCGCGTACACCGAAGTCGTGAGCGGTCTCGAGTATCTCTGGGTCGGGCTGGCGGCGGTCCTGGCCGGTGCGGTCAATGCCCTGGCCGGCGGGGGGACGCTGATCACGTTTCCCGTGCTGACGGCCGTCGGCCTGCCTGCGGTCACGGCGAACATCACGAACACCGTCGCCCTCTGCCCGGGGTACTTCGGCGCGACGCTGGCCCAGGCGACAGACCTGCGAGGCCAGCGCCAGCGGTTGGTGGCGCTCGTGCCGGCGGCCGCCGCCGGCGGTCTGCTGGGCGGCCTCCTGGTGTTCGCGACCGGCGAACGGGCGTTCCGGGCGGCCGTGCCGTACCTGATCCTGCTGGCCTCTCTGCTCCTGGCCCTCCAGGGTCCCCTGCGCCGCTGGCTCCTCGGCCGGACGCCCCGCGCCGACGTTTCCCCGGTCGGCTGGCTGCCCGGTCCCATCCTGCTGGCGGCGGTCTACGGCGGCTACTTTGGCGCCGGACTGAGCGTCATCGTGCTGGCCGTGCTCGCGGTCGTCGTGGGCGACTCGCTGACACGCCTCAATGCGCTCAAGCAGGCCGTGGCCCTCAGCACCAACGTGGCGGCCGCGTTGTGTTTCGTGGCCTCCGGACGAGTCCACTGGGCAGCGGCTGCGGTCATGGCGGTCGGCGCGCTGGCGGGCGGGGCGATCGGCGGGCGCCTCGCGGGTCGCGTTCCCGCAGGAGTCCTGCGGCTGGTGGTTGTCGTTACCGGCGTGGTGGTGGCGACGGTGTTCTTCCTCCGGGGGTAAGTGCGGGAGGCGTGTATGCGCAGGGCGGTCGCCGGGGTGTTCGTCGCGTGGCTGGGGCTGGTGTCACTGGCAGAAGCGCAGCCGGTCTTCACGGGCCACGAGATCTTCCCGCCGGAGGAGTTCGCCGCGCGGCGGGCGAAGGTGTTTGCCGAGATCGGCGACGCGGTGGCCATCGTTCAGGGGACGATCGAGCGCCCGGGCGAGCAGGCCTTCCGGCAGGCCAACCAGTTCTTCTACCTGTGCGGAATCGTCGAACCCAGGGCGATCCTGGTGATGGACGGGCGGACGAAGCGGTCCGTGGCCTTCATCGGCCCCCGGAACGAGCGCCGGGAACGTGGTCAGTTCGGTCCTGCGCTCTACCCCGGGCCGGAGGCCGTCTCGGCCACCGGACTCGACGACGTGCGCGTGCGCACGGAATTCGCGGCCGTGCTCGCCGACATCGCGAAGGATGGCCGCACCATCTACACGCCGTTCCGGCCCGAGGTGCTCGGCGAGGCGTCGGCCTCGGACCCGGCGGCCGTGTTGCGCGCCACCAAGGCCGACCCGTGGGACGGCCGGGCTTCGCGCGAAGAGGTGTTCATCGAGAAGCTGAAGGCGGCATCGCCGCAGTCGGACGTCAAGAACCTCGATCCCGTCGTTGACGGCCTTCGCGTGTTCAAGAGCCCGCGCGAAGTCGCGCTCATCCGGGAGGCCACCCGCATTTCCGGGCTGGCCATCATGGAAGTGATGCGAGATGCCAGGCCCGGGATGGCCGAGTACGAACTGCAGGCCACGGCCGACTACATCTTCAAGAAACTCGGCTCTTACGGGCCTTCGTACTTCGCGCTCATTGCGACCGGCGCCAACACCTTCTACTCGCACTACCACAAGAACACGGCGATCCTGAAGGACGGCGACTGGGTGCAGATCGACTACGGGCCCGACTACAAGTACTACCAGGGCGACGTCACGCGGGTGTTCCCGGCCAACGGCCGGTTCACGCCTCGCCAGCGCGAGTTCTACGGCATCTACCTGAAGCTGTACCGGGCGCTGCTGCACGCCATGAAACCCCGCGTCGCGCCCCGCGACATCATCAAGACGGCGGTGGTCGAGATGGATCAGGCGCTGGCGGCCTACCCGTTCACCGACCCGAAGATCAAGGCGGCCGCCGAGGCGTTCGTCCAGCGGTACCGGACGAGCCAGTCCAACAGCCTCGGGCATCACGTCGGCATGGAAGTGCACGACGTCATGGGGCCGACGCGCCACGAGACGCTCGAGCCGGGCATGGTGTTCACGATCGAGCCGGCGATGCGCATCGAAGACGAACGGATGAGCATGCGTCTCGAAGACATGCTGCTCGTCACGGAGACGGGGATCGAGAACCTGTCGGCGTTCGTCCCGATCGAGATCGCGGACGTCGAGGCGCTCATGAAGCAGCCCGGCCTCTCGGATGCGAGGATGAAGCGCTAGGCCCGCGGCCCGCGGCTTACGGCCCCCGGCCAGGCCGAGAGCCCCGCTACGCCTTCATCGCTGCCTTCACCCGTTCCGGCGTCATCGGCATCTGCAGCACGCGCGCGCCGACCGCGTCGAAGATCGCGTTGGCGACAACGGCGCCCATCGTGACGATGGCGGGCTCACCGCCGCCCTGCGCGGGCAGATCCGGCGAATCCAGGATGACCGGCTCGAACACGGGCCGCCACGAGAATCGCGGCAGTTCGTACGTCGAGAAGTTCCTGTCAAGCACCTCGCCGTTTCTGAACCGCACTTCTTCGGTCAGCGCGTAGCCCAGGCCCATCATGATGCAGCCTTCCATCTGCTGCTTCGCGCCTTCGGGGTTCACCACGACACCCATGTCCTGCGCGCACACGACGCGCACCACGCGTACCTCGCCCGTGGCCTTGTTCACCTTCACTTCCGCGATGGCGGCCACGTAGGTGCCGGCGTCCGTGCCGCACGCGACGCCGACACCGCGGCCGCTCGGCCCGGCCTTCGGCGTCCAGCCGAACTTCGCCGCCGCGGCCTTCAGGACGCGTTGCATCCGCGCGTCCGAGAGGTGCGCCAGGCGGAACTCGACGGGGTCCGCGCTCACGGCGGCGGCGACCACGTCGATGTGAGATTCGCGGGCGAACGCGTTGCTGTTGGCCGCCGGCGCGCGCCACGGGCCAATGGCGAACGGGTGCAGGCCCGGCGTGTTGGCATTCCAGCCGCCCCTCGCCACCGTGCGATGGTGCGGGAAGTTGTAGAAGTGCGCCGCGCCGCGTTCGCCGGCGCCCACCACTTCGTAGTCCCACGACACGATACGCTTCGCGTCGTCCACGCCGGCCTTGACCGTGATGACGGCCGCGGGGCGGAACGTGTCGAAGAAGAACTCTTCTTCGCGGCTCCAGACGACGCGGACCGGTGTTCCGATCTTCGCCGCGAGGCGCGCGGCCTCGACGGCCTGCTGCGATGCGCTCTTGCCGCCGAACCCGCCGCCGACGTACGGCGTGATGATGCGCACCTTGTCGGGCGCGACCTTCAGGGCCTGGGCCACCTGGGACTTGAGCGGGAACGGTGTCTGTGTCCCGGCCCAGACCGTCACCTTGCCGTCCACGACCTGGGCGACGGCCGAGTGGGTCTCCATCGGCGCATGCGCGACATAGCTGTTCAGATACGTCCGTTCGAACGTCTTCGTCGACAGGCGCTGGCCCTCGGCCAGGGTGCCGCCCTGCTCGACCGGCTGCCCGGCCGGGGCCTGACGCGACAGGTGCGCGAAGATCGTCTTGTCGTCGAGCGTATTCGGCGTCGGCGTGGCCGTCACCTTCACCAGGCCCAGCGCGCGGTCGGCTTCGTCGCGATGGGCGTGAAGCACGGCGACGAGGTCACCGTCGCGCACGATCTGGACCCCTGGTACCTTCTCGGCCGCTGACGTGTCGACGGCGGTGATGACCGCGCCGTGGGCGGGCGGCCGCACGACGCGCGCGTGAAGCGCGCCCGGCGGCACGATGTCGCCGGCATACTTCGCGGCGCCGGTCACCTTGTCGATGGCGTCGCGGCGGTGCGCTGACTGGCCGACGACCGTGAACGCCGAGACCTGTTCGAGCGTGGCCGGCGCGCTGAGGCGCCGCTCGATACGTTTGCCCGCGGTCAGTTCACCGTAGGTCACGCGGCGCGTCTTGTCGGTACGATGCACGACCACGCCGGCATCCACGCGAAGATC
>CAZJRM010000092.1:0-18640 GCA_964547975.1 uncultured Vicinamibacterales bacterium
AGCTGATCTTGATGCCCAGGTCGTGGCCGTCGCCGAAGACTTCGCGGATCCGGCGGGGCTGGTAATTCAGGCTGAGCACCACTTCGTCGATCTCCGGCACCTGCCGGACGAGGTCGATCTGGTAGTGGAGGAAAGCCCGGCCGAAAATCGGCACGATGGGCTTCGGGGTATGCAGCGTGAGGGGGCGCAGGCGCGTACCTTTGCCACCAGCAAGGAGGATGGCCTTCATGACAATCACCCATCTTATCCTACTGGCGGCATCCGGCGTCCGCCTTTGCCGGTCTCGGGATACAATGGGGCCGTTCCGACACCGGTGATGCCCGTGGTCTGCGCATGAACCTGCCGAACAGTCTGACGCTCGTCAGGATCTTCCTGGTCCCCCTGCTGGTCGTCGTCCTGCTGACCAAGCCGGAGGGCCGCCTCGTCCCCGGGCTCTCGAACTACGTCCTCGGGGCTGGCATCTTCGCCGTGGCAGCGTTGACCGACTGGCTGGACGGGTACGTGGCGCGGCGCCGCAAGCAGATTACGGTCGTCGGCCAGTTGATGGACCCGCTGGCCGACAAGCTGCTGACCGCCGCGGCGTTCATTTCCCTCGTCCAGATGGGGGCGGCTCCGGCCTGGATGGTGGCGGTGATTATCGGGCGGGAATTCGCCGTCACGGCGTTGCGCAGCCTCGCCTACGCCCGCGGCATCGTGATTTCGTCGTCACCCCTGGGCAAAGGCAAGATGGCGAGCCAGGTGGCCGCGATCCTGCTCCTGATCCTGGGGCACGACGGCTGGTCCTGGTTCTTCTGGCTGGGCCGACTGGCCCTGTGGGTCGTCGTGGTGCTCGCGGTCGTGTCGGCCTTCGACTACTACCGCCGCTACGCCCTGGCCACGGTGCGCCCCAGCTGATGTCTTGCCCGGAGGCGGGGCAGGGCTGAACTCTGCCTGACTACTTCTTCGCCGCTGCCGGGACCGGCGGCGCGGTCTTCGCGGCTTCGATCGCCGCCATCTGCTTCTTCGCCGGCTCCAGGTATTCGCTCTGAACGAATTCCTTCAGCAGCCGGTCGTAGTAGACGACCGCTTCGGCCGGACGGCCGATCGCCTGCAGGCTCCCGGCCAGGTGGAAGTACACGGAGTCGCGGCGGGAATACTCCGGGTCGGTCTTCAGCAGCGCCTTGTAGCGGTCGATGGAACCCGGGTACCACCGTACGCGGTAGTAGAAGAGGCCCACCGACGCCTCTGAATCGCCCAGGCGGTCTCGCGCCTCGCGCAACCTGGCCTTGACCTCCGGCATCAGGGCGCTCTTCGGGTATCGCTCGACGAACATGTCCCATTCGGCGATGGCTTCCCGCGTCTCGGTCTGGTCCCGGTCCGGGGCGCGCATCTGCTTGTAGTGCGAATAGCCGATGCGGTACTGCGCGTAGTCGGCGCGCTGGTTCGTCGGGTAGAACGTCAGGAACTCCCGGAACTCGTTCTGCGCCATGATGAGCGCTTCGGTCGTGTTCTCGCCGATGTACGTGTCGCCGAGACCGAGCTTGGCGTCCGGGCGATAGGCACTCTGCGGATAGTTCTCGACCAGCCGCTGGAAGTACTCCCGGGCGGCGAGCCACTTCTTCCGGCCGGCAAGTTCCTGTCCCTTCTCGAACAGGTACTTGTCAGCTTCCAGCATGCCCTGGGGAACGACGTCCCTCTTGCCGGCACAGGCGCCAGCCGTCAACGCGACGAACGCCAATACCAGTGCCGCAGCGAACCGGGGTTGAACACGAACAGTCATGCGCACCTGGACTCTCACTAATGTCGTTACAGCAGTTCCGGCACCGAACGCAGCCACTCGTATTCCGCCGCGAGGCCCTGCTCGAGGGTGTGACTCGGTGCGAAGCCGAGGTCGGCGCGTGCCCGCGACGTGTCGGCGTAGGTGTCGCGCATGTCACCCTTCTGCTCGGGTTCGCGCTGCAGCACCACGGGTTTGCCCACCACGCGTCCGACCAGTTCCAGCACGTGGTTCACGGTGACGCGCGATCCGCCACCGATGTTGTACACCGCCCCCGGCGTCCCGCGTTCGGCCGCGGCCATCGTGGCCGCCACCGCGTCGGCAACGAAGGTGAAGTCGCGCGTCTGCTCCCCGTCGCCGAACACGAGGATCGGATCGCCCCGATGCGCCGCGCGGAGGAACTTGTGGAATCCCATGTCGGGGCGCTGACGCGGGCCGTACACCGTGAAGTACCGCAGGGACACCGTCGGCACCTTGAAGTTGGCCCAGTAGAGGTAGCAGAGTTGCTCGGCCGCCAGCTTGCTCACACCGTACGGCGACACCGGCTGCAGCATGGCGTCTTCCCGCATCGGGATGGTCGCCCGATCGCCGTAGACCGACGAACTCGAGGCGTACACCAGCCGCTCGATGGGGTACCGGGTGACCGCTTCGAGCAACACCTGGGTGGCTTCGATGTTGTTGACCGTGTAGATCTCGAAATCGCGACCCCAGCTCTTGCGGACACCCGCTTGCGCCGCAAGGTGGAACACATGCGTCGTGTCCTTCAGCAGGGCGTCGAGGTCGGCATGCTGGATGGCGGATTCGACGAAGGTGAAGCCGGGTCGGCTCGTCAGCGTCGCGAGATGGCGTTCCTTGATCGAACGGGGGTAGTAGTCGACGAAACAGTCGATGCCCGTGACCGTCGCGCCACGGTCGAGCAGACGCCCGGCCAGTGTCGAGCCGATGAACCCCGCAACTCCAGTGACCAGTGCCTTCACGAAAACAACTCCCTGACGCGCAACGGCAGCCGCGTGGGCCGTCCGTCGGTGCCCGTCGCCGCGTGGACGCTGCGGCCCACCGCGGCGATCTCCCCGGTCTCCCGGTTGACGACTTCGTAGCTGAACGTGACGCGGACCGGCGACAGCAGGGCGCCCCGGGTGCGGATGTCCAGCACATCATCGTAACGCGAAGGGCGCCGGTATTCACAATGGACCTCGATGACCGGCAGCCTCGTCCCCGCGGCCTCCATCTCCCGGTAACTCCATCCCTGGCTTCGTAACCACTCGCAGCGGCCAACCTCGAACCACGCCAGGTAGTTCGCGTGGTGCGCCACGCCCATCTGGTCCGTTTCCGCGTACCGCACCTGGACCGTGGCCACGCTGACGAATGCGGGAGCCTCACGAGGCATCGGCTACGCCCTCACGCCGGCCCGCCGCGTCGCCGCGGCTTGTGCCTGGGCCTTCAGCTGACGTGCCGCTGTCTCGGGATCGGCCGCGCCGAAGATCGCCGAGCCTGCCACCAGGATCTCGGCACCAGCGGTGACGATGGTCTCCACGGTGCGCGGATCGATGCCGCCGTCCACTTCGATGGGAGCCGGGTTGCCGGCTGCGTCGAGCAGGGCGCGCACCGCACTCACTTTGGACGCACTGCGGGGGATAAAGGTCTGGCCTCCGAAACCCGGGTTGACCGTCATCACCAGGACGAAATCCACGTCCGTGGCCACCTCTTCGAGGCAGCCCACCGGTGTCGACGGGTTCAGCGCCACGCCGGCCTTGACGCCCAGGCCGTGCAGGAGGCCGATAGTCCGGTGCAGATGGGGCAACGCCTCCACGTGCACCGAGATCATGCCGGCGCCAGCCTCGACGAACGCCGGGATGTACCGGTCCGCATCGTCAATCATCAGATGGACGTCGAGGGGCACCGTCGCCACCTTCTTCACGGCCGCGACGACGGGAGGGCCGAAGGAGATGTTCGGCACGAAATGGCCGTCCATGACGTCCATGTGGATGACGTCCGCTCCGCCGCGTTCGGCCGCCGCGATCTGGGCGCCCAGGTTGGCGAAGTCCGCGGCGAGAATCGAGGGAGCCAGGCGGATCGTCATCGGCTGATCTCCAGAGATATCGCGTCTTCGGCCGTCACCTGGAACCCCGCGGCCGGGTACTGCCGCAGCACCACGCCCGGCGCGATGCCCGGGTACGGCTGGTACGAGCCGATCGTCCCCCGCAGGCCGGCCGTGCGGATGAGGGTCAGCGCCGATTCGGCCGGGACCCCAATCAGGTCCGGCATGACGTAGCCGCCCGCCCGTTCGCCTCGGTTGATGAGCACCGCCACCTTGCTGCCCCTTGCGTCGGGCGGCGGATCCTGGGCGACCACGACGTCGGCGGGCAGGGACGCGGACCGGACGTCGGCGACCGCCACGACTTCGAGGCCATCCTGCTGCAGTCTGGCCAGCGCCTGCCTCTGCGGTTCGCCAATGAGGCGGGGGACCCTCGTCTCGCGCGAGCCGGCGGAAATCCAGACTTTGACCGTCCGGCCTCGCCGCACCGTGGACCCGGCAGGCGGCTCCTGGCCGGCCACCGCGCCTTCGGGCACCTTCGCATCGAAGCGGCGGCCCTCGTCTGCCACCACGTTCAGCCCGGCATCGTCCCCCGCCTTCGTGGCGTCGGCCAGTGGCAGACCCGTGAAACGAGGGACGGCCGTTTCGCGGGCGCGAAGCGCGACACGCATCGAGGCCCACGTGAAGAGCATGTACGTGGCCAGGAGGGCCCCAATCAGGAGCAGCTTGCGTCCGATGCTGCGCGCGCGGGAAACGGCCATGGTATCCAGGAAACTGTACTACAAAGCCGGCGCTACGTCGTGACCGGAGCCCTCAGGCAGGCCGCGAAGAACGGCTCCAGGCCGTGGCCGTCCGGCGTCGGTGCCAGGCACCCGTCCCCGTCCAGGCACGACACGACCCCGGGGCCCAGCGCGGGTTCCCGCGCCGCCCCGGACTCGAGCGTCCAGCCGGGGTGTTCGCGCAGGAAGCCCGCGACGACCTCCTGGTTCTCGTCTGGTTCGCTGGAGCACGTTGCATACACGAGCCGTCCGCCCCGGCGAACGGCCCCCGCGGCCTGGCGCAGCATCCTTCCCTGGACGGCGGCAAGGCCCGGCAGGTCGGCTTCGAACCGGCGCCACCGGATGTCAGGGTCCCGTCGTAGGGTCCCGAGGCCCGAACAGGGCGCATCCACGAGGACGGCGTCGAAAACCCGTCTGAAGGGCAACGCCGTCGCGGCGTCCGCCCGGACGACGGACACGTTCGGTGCCCCTGTGCCGGTGAGCGTGCGCGCGAGCAACCGGACCCGTCGCGGCCGGAGGTCGGCGGCCACGATCGATCCCCCGGCCCCGGCCATGGCCGTCGTCTTGCCGCCAGGGGACGCGCACGTATCGAGGACACGTTCGCCCGCCCGGACGCCGACGAACGCGGCCACCAGTTGCGAACTCTCGTCCTGGATCGAGAAGGGGACACCGTCCGCCTCGGTCACGGGATGGCCGGACGTGACCACCAGTCCGTCTGGGGCGTAGGCGCAGGGACGCGTCTCGATGCCCTTTGCCATGAGCCGCTCGGCCAGTGTCTCCCGGGATTCCAGCCACGTATGCGCGCGCAGCACGACGGCGGCCGGAGCGTTGTCGAACGCCGCCCACGCGGCGGCCCGCTCCGCGCCGAGCCGGGCGATCCAGCGCGCCGCGAGCCACTCCGGGTGGGACAACGTCACGGAGAGGTAGCGGAGCGGCACGTCCGCGGACGGCAGGGGCAGCGTGTCCCGCGACCGGCTGACGGTTCGGAGAATCGCGTTGACGGCAGAAGCCGCCTTCGGCACTCGTTGTTCGCGGCACTGATCGACGGCGTCGTTGACGGCCGCCGAGGCAGGCACACGGCTCAAGTGCAGCAGTTGGTAGGCGCCGATCCTGAGGATGTCGAGCACGGCCGAATCGAAGGCCGCGAGATCGCGGTGTCCGGCCCAGGCGATCACGTGATCGAGGGCCGCGCGCCAGCGAAGCACGCCGTGGACGATTTCGGACGCGAGCGCGCGATCCCGCGCGTCGTCGAGCGTGCGGCGCGCGTGGTCGAGCGCGCCCGACAAGTCGGCGCCGTGGACGTGTATCGCCTGCAGGACGTTCAGCGCGGCGCGCCTGGCGGGAGAGACCATGACACGTCGTGACTCAGGACGAGAGAGTCTCTGGGGCGGCAAACCGGGCGCCCGCGGCCACACGATGGCCGGCGGCGAACTCACGGGCCGCCATGGGCCGCCGCCCTTCCGGCTGCACCTCGATCACGTCCAGCAGGCCGGCCCCGGTCTGCACACGAATCCCATCCTTCGAGACCTGCACGATCGTGCCCGGGAGGCCGTCGGCATCCGGCGTGTCGGCGACCTGCCGGCTCCGGACCACGATCACGCGACGGCCGTCGAGCCAGGTCCACGTCATCGGCCACGGCTGCAAGCCGCGCACGCGGTTGTGAATCACGGTGGCCGGCCACGACCAGTCGATAGGGCCTTCGGTCTTCTCCAGACGGTGCGCGTAGGTGACGCCGGCTTCGTCCTGCGACACCGAAGTGGCCCGGCCGTCGGCTATCGCCTCGATGGTGTCGACGAGCAGCGATGCACCCAGCTCCGCCAGATCTCGTTCGACCTCGATGCTCGTATCATCAGGTCCGATCGGACGTGTCACGGTGGCAAACACGGGGCCGGCGTCGAGCGCCTGGACGACTCCCATGATGCTCACGCCGGTGAGGGGATCGCCGGCCATCACCGCCCGATGAACGGGAGCCGCGCCCCGGTGTCTCGGCAGCAGCGAGGCATGGACGTTGATGAGACCCATTGGCGGCACCGCGAGCACCGCTGCCGGCAGAATCTTGCCGTACGCGGCCACGATGCCAAGGTCCGGAGCCCAGGCCCCGTAGGCCTCGCGGAACCCTTCGTCCTTCATCTTCTCGGGCTGCTGGACGGGGATGGCGTGAGCGACGGCCACCTGCTTGACCGGGCTGGCGATGACCTGCTGGCCCCTCCCGCGCGGCCGGTCGGGTTGTGTGACCACACCGACGACCGTGTGGCGCGAGGCGATCAGGGCCTGCAAGGTCGGCACGGCGAAGTCGGGAGTGCCGAAGAACACCAGGCGGAGCGGACGGGACATGGTCACCACTTGCCGGAACGATCGAGCTTCTTGATCCGCCGCACGATCAGGTCGCGCTGGATGCCGCGCAGCCGGTCCACGAACACGCGGCCGTCGAGGTGGTCCATCTCGTGCTGAAACGCGCGGGCGAGCAGTTCCGTCCCTTCGACGATCTGTTCCTTGCCGTCGAGGTCGAGCCCGCGGATCACGGCCCGGGCCGGCCGCGCGACGGTTGCGTTGAACCCCGGGAGGCTGAGGCAGCCTTCTTCCTCGAGCTGCATCCCTTCGCGTTCGACGAACGAGGGGTTGATGAACGTCATCAACTCCTTGGCGGCGCGACCTCCCGAGACATCGACGACGAAGAGCCGCAGTGGCAGGCCGATCTGCGGCGCGGCCAGGCCCACACCCGGAGCCGCGTACATCGTCTGCACCATGTCGGTGACGAGGTCGCCCAGTTCACCCGTGATGGACTCGACGTCCTGCGCGGGCTGGTGCAGCACCGTGGCGCCGTACTTCACGATCGGTCGAATCATGCCGGGGTGCCTCCCGTCAGGGGCAGACGCGCGGCAATCCGTGTCGCATCCGCGGCAACACGCGCGCGCACATCGTCCATCCGATCGGCGCCGTACCGTTCGAGCAGGGCGTCGGCCAGGACGAACGCCACCATGGCTTCGCCGACGACCGCCGCCGCCGGCACGGCCGACACGTCGCTGCGTTCGATGGCGGCATCCGCCGGTGCGAGCGTGCGGATGTCGACGGACGGCAGCGGGTGCATCAACGTGGCGATGGGCTTCATGGCCGCCGAAACACGCAGGTCTTCGCCGTTGGTGACCCCACCTTCGAGGCCGCCGGCGTGGTTCGTGGGACGGCGGGCGATCGAGGCCGCCGGCGCCGGGCCGCCGCCGTCCTTCGGGAGGATGGCGTCGTGCACTTGGGAACCCGGCCGCCGCGCGACAGCATCGGCGAGCCCGAACCCGACGGACTTGATGGCCGGAATCGACATCAGCGCCTGGGCCAGCCGTCCGTCGAGCCTCCGATCCCACTGGGCGTAGCTGCCAAGTCCGGCCGGCAGGCCGCGGACGATGACTTCGAACGCGCCGCCGAGCGTGTCGCCGGCCGCCCTGGCCTCTTCGATCGCGTCAATCATGCGCGCGGCCGCGTCCGGATCGGTGCAGCGAGTTGGAGAGTCGTCCGGCAGGGACGCGGCGGCTTCGAACGCCACCGCATGCGGATCGGCCACGGACACCGGCCCGATGGTGAACACGTGACTGGTGACGATGATGGAGACGTCGCGGAGAATCTGGCGGGCCAGCGCGCCCGCCGCGACGCGGGCTGCCGTCTCGCGGGCGCTGGCCCGTTCGAGCACGTCACGGAGATCTTCGTGGCCGTATTTCAACGCGCCGGCCAGATCGGCGTGACCAGGGCGGGGGCGTGTGACCGCAGCCCGAAGCGTCCCCGTGGCTTCTGCGGGCATCTCCGGTTCGGGGTGCATCGTCTTCTGCCAGTTGACCCAGTCGCGGTTTTCGATGGTGAACGTGACCGGCGCGCCGGTCGTCATGCCCCGGCGCACGCCGCTGACGGCCACGGCCGTGTCAGATTCGATGGCCATCCGCCGCCCGCGCCCGTACCCGCCCTGTCTGCGGCGCAGATCACGGGTCACGGCGTCGAGGTCGAGCGTGAGTCCGGCGGGCACACCGTCGATGACGACGACCAGCGCGCGGCCGTGTGATTCTCCTGCAGTCAGAAATCGCAGCATCCCGGCCGTTATTCTATACGAAGTTTCTGCACGATCCTGCGGCCCTGCCCGGCCCGCTGTGCCGATTCCCGCGGTTCGGCGGACGTCGCGGGCCCGGACTCCCTCTTGCACGAATGACGCATCGGGAGGGAGGCGCCCGTGGACCCTGACTCCGGACCCTGTGTAGCCCGGTGGACGCCGTCGGCGGCGGATAGTGACGCGGACGTCGTGGCCCGTGCCGAGGCGCTCGGGCGTCGGGGACGGCACGCTGAGGCCATCCGTTGCCTCCGGCGGGTCGCCGGCCAGCGCCGCAGGCGCCGTGATGCGACAGGCGCGGCGGCCATGCTGCTGGACATCTGCCATCGCTTGCGCCTGCGCGGACGCCATCGGGACGGAGCTCGAGCGGCCGCCGAAGCTCGCGTGTTGTTCACCGATGCCGGTCACACGCAGGGTGTGACTGCGGCCATGCTGCACGGCGGTTGGCTGGCGGCTGAAGACGACCGGATGATGGAAGCCGCCGGGAGTTTCAATGCCGCCGGGGAAGCGGCCAGGCGGACGGGAGACCAGTCGGCGGCGGTTGCCGCCGCGTGGGCCGGTGCCTGGCTCGAGTGTGTATCCGGCCAACCCGAAGCGGCCGTGTTGTCCTGTGCCCGCCTGCTCGAATGGGGACCCGCAGCCCAGGTTGCCGCCGTGGCCGACGCGAACCTGCTGCCCTCGCCGCGGGGCGATGCGCTGGCTACGCTCGTCAGGAATCGGGTGGCCTGGGAACTCGGGCGTCCCGCCCTGGCGACCGACGGGAGCGCCGGTTGGATGCCGGCATCAGTCGCAGGCGACCCGCTGACTCAGGCGGTCCGGTGTGAGGCCGAGATGCTGGCGTGCGCGGCCTGCGGCGCGTGGCCGTTGGCGATCGCCGCGATCGAGCGGGGAGCGTCGTGCGCCAGGAGGGCCCGGGCTCCGCTGGTGGCGCTCGGTCTGCACCTGACCATGGTGGAGTGCGCGGCCCGGACGGGCGAACGTGCCGTGCTGGACAACTACCGCCGGTTGTTGTGGCGATGGGACCGGGCCACGCTGCCAGGCTGGTTCCGTCGGCGGCTGAACGCCCTGCTGAGGCCGCACGGACAGGCGAACGACGGCGGCAGAAGGCCTCGGGGCGACGAAGGGCCGCCGGGGTGGTCGCCCGGGCCGGAGGGCATCTGGGACATCATGGACGCGTTCAACGCAGCGTCCGACGAACGCTCGGGGATCGAACAGGCATGCGAAGTGGTGCGAGCCCGGCTCGACGCGGCGGCGGTGACGGTGTTCGTACGCGATGGCGGAGGCGTCGGGGTCATCGCGAACGCCGGCGGCCGTCGGTGCGGACTCCCGCCGTCCGCGCATCGCCTGATCGCGTCGGTGGCGGAGACAGTCGATGACACCCTGGACGGTGACGATGGTGCGTTGTGGCCGATCCGGGCGGCGGGAGAAGTCGCCGGCGTCGTGACGGCCCGGTGGTCGGGGGATCGGGCGCCGGTGTCGCGAGTGCGAACGGAACTGCTGCGTGCGCTGGCGATGACCATTGCCCCTGCCGTTCACGGACTGGCCGCTGGTTCCTCGATCGCTTCGCGGTCGGGAGAACCGCCGGCGGCCGCGGCGGCGGGAATCCTCGGGACGAGCGGCCCCGTGGCGGCGCTCCGCGCCTTGGTGATGCGCGCCGCTGAGACGACATTCCCGGTCCTGATCCAGGGCGAGAGCGGGACGGGCAAGGAACTCGCCGCGCGGGCCATCCACGTCGCGAGCGCGCGCCGACACCGGCGGTTCTGCGCGGTCAACTGCGCCGCGCTCAGCGACGACCTCCTCGAGGCCGAGCTGTTCGGTCACGCTCGCGGCGCGTTTACGGGGGCGGTGGCTGAACGGGCCGGACTGTTCGAAGAGGCGGACGGCGGCACGTTGTTCCTCGACGAAGTCGGGGAACTCTCGGCGAGGGCGCAGGCCAAACTGCTCCGGGCCCTCCAGGAACACGAGATCCGGCGGGTGGGCGAGAATCACTCGCGCCGGATAGACGTCCGCATCGTGGCGGCGACCAATCGCCCGCTGGCGGACGAGTGTCATCGGGGCCGTTTCCGAGAAGACCTGTTCTACCGCCTGAACGTGGTTCGCCTCGACGTGCCTCCGCTACGAGACCGGCCCGAAGATGTCCGGGTGCTGGCCGAACGGTTCTGGAGCGAGGCGGCGGCGCAGGCGGGAAGCCGCGCCGTGCTGACGGCTGAAGCCATCGCCGTCCTGTCGGCAAGGCCGTGGCCCGGCAACGTACGGGAACTCCAGAATACGCTGGCCGCTCTGGCCATCCGGGCCCCGAAACGCGGGCGCATGGGAGCCAGGGACCTGGCATGGTTGTCAGACGACGGCGCCGCTGGCGGCAGGGAACCCACGACACTCGACGACGCCCGGAAACGTTTCGAGGCGCAGTTCGTCCGGGACGCGATGTCGCGCAACGGGGGGCGGGGCGCGCAGGCGGCCCGCGAACTCGGGGTGACTCGCCAGGGGCTGGCCAAACTCCTGGTCCGCCTGGGTCTCCGCTAACCGGCGGTCGCCAGGCGCGTAGTAGGGGGATAAGGAGTTGTGAACGCATGAACGCCATTGCCTGCCGAGTCTCCCTGGCGGTGACCGCCACGTTGTTCCTGTCCGCGACCGCCGGCGCCGCCCAGCCATCGAGGTTGCCCGTGGTCCAGGTCCAGCAGGGCCGGGCGGTTGCCCAAACGCCCGCTGCGATGCCCGGCGCCTCGCCCGTCGATGATGTCGATGCGCGCCAGTTGCGCGAGCAGTTCTACGAGGTGCTCGAAGGCTACCCGCCGAGTCTCGGCCGCGTGTTGAAGCTCGATCCGTCGCTCATGCAGAACGAGTCCTACATGAGCGCCTACCCGGCGGTCGCCGCGTTTCTGGCGGCCCATCCCGGGATCGCACGGGATCCGGCGTACTTCCTCGACCGGGTTCGGGTGAACACGGGAGAGACGTGGGAGCCGGACGAACGTTCGCGCGCGCGCCAGGAAATCGCCGAGATCCTGGCGGGGATGGCGGCGTTCGTGGCGTTTCTCCTCGTGACCGGCGTCGTGGTGTGGGTGATTCGCGCGATCATCGAGAACCGCCGGTGGAACCGCGTGTCGAAGACGCAGTACGACGTGCACTCGAAGCTGCTCGAACGATTCGCGACGAACGAGGAGCTGATGGCGTACATCCAGACGCCCGTTGGCCGACGGTTCCTCGAGTCCGGCCCGGCCCCGGTGCCTGGCAGCGCGCAGCCCGTCAGCGCGCCGTTTTCGCGTATCCTGTGGTCCGTGCAGGTCGGCATCGTCCTGCTGGCCGCGGGCGTCGGGTTGTTCGGCCTCAGCCGGAACCTGCACGCCGACGCGGGCGTGTTCTTCACGGTCTTCGGCGTGCTGGCGTTGGCGCTCGGCGCGGGATTCATCGCGTCCGGCGGCGCGGCGTGGGCGTTGTCGAAGCGCCTCGGGCTCCTGGATCGTTCCGATGTGGACCATGCGTGACGTGACTGTCTCCGAACTCGACCGCCTCGATGCGGATGCCGACGTGCGGGACGTGACGTTCACACTGGATGAGGACACGTTCCGCGTGTTCTACGACCGCACGTCGCGGCCGCTCTGGGGGTACCTGTCGCGCATGACCGGCGACCCCGACCTCGCCGACGACCTGCTGCAGGAGGCGTACTACCGCTTCCTGCGCGCGCGGGTCGAACTCGATGACGACGCGCATCGGCGCAACTATCTCTTCCGGATCGCGACGAACCTCGTGCGCGACGGGCTGCGCCGCAAGGCCGTGCGCGGCATCATCACCAGCGACGATGCCGCCGAGTTGCCTGGAGACGTGACGCTGGCGAAGCGGACCGAGAAGCGCGCGGATGTGCGGGGCGCGCTGGCGTGCCTGCGGCCGCGAGATCGGGCGCTGCTCTGGCTGGCGTACGCGCAGGGATCGACGCACCAGGAAATCGGAGAAGTGCTCGGGCTGCGCACGGGGAGCATCAAGCCGCTGCTGTTCCGGGCGCGGCAACGCCTGACCGCCGTGCTGCGAGGCGTGGGGTACGTGGGAGGTCGCCGTGACGATGCCTGAGTGCCCGCACGAATCGGATGTGATCGAGGCCCTGCGGACATCCGCGTGGCCGGAGTGCTGCGCGGTCGACCTTCGGTCGCACGTCGGGTCGTGCCCGTCGTGCGCCGGGCTCGTCGAGGTGGCGATGGCACTGCTCGAGGATCAGCACGACGCCGCGTCCGAGGCGCGCGTGCCGACGGCCGCGCACCTGTGGTGGCGGATGCGGCTGCGCGCGCGCCGCGAGGCGACCGCGTCGGCGATGCGGCCGATCGCGGCGTTGCAGGGGATCGCGCTGGCATGCGGCGTAGGACTGCTGCTGGCGGTGCTGGGGGTCGCGACGCCGGCGTTCCAGCGCGTGTTGGCGTGGGTGGCCGGGACCGCCCCCGCCCCGCTGAGCACGGCGGCCGCGGTGACAGTCCTGTTCGCCGCCGTGCTGATTGTCGTCGCGCCCGTGGCGTTGTACTTCGCGAATCGGGAGTGACGTACGTAGTGCCCGACTTCAGTCGGGCCTGGTGTGGGCGGTCGTAGTGCCCGACTTCAGTCGGGCCTGGTGTGGGCGGTCGTAGTGCCTGACTTCAGTCGGGCCTTCCGGCGTCCCGGCCAACCGGGCCGTCCGCACGTCTGAATGCTGTAGACGGACGCGGAGGGCGACATGGTGACGTTCGTTCTGGCTGGCGTGCTCGGAACGTTGCTGGCCGTGGGCGGGACGGTAGACGACGTGGACCAGGCGGATCCCTCATCCTCCGCCGGGGCCGTCGCGGCTGTTCCGCGGCCTTTCCGCGACATTCGATTCGGCCGGCAGGTTCGCCTGCCGGCGCAGAATCCCGCCGAACCCCCGCCGTTTCCGAACCCTCAGGACATCGACCCCGGGATCTTCGCCCCGCCGCGGGATACGGGCACGGCGTTCGCAATTCGACAGATCGTGCCGCCGCGATGCACCGATACCGGGATCTTCGTGTCGCACGTGCAGGGTGAGCTGAAACGGGCGGTGCCCCGGAGCTGCCTCGAACGGCCTGCCCCGGGGGTATACCCGCTTGGGAAACGCTGATCTGGTTCCTACTTGATCCGTTTCAGCAGTTCCGCGACCGCAGCCTCGAGCTGCTGATCCTTGCCCCTGATGACGACGCCGTACTCGTTCATCAGCTTGATGTCGGGCTCGGTCTGCAGGTTCTCCAGGTACTTGCCGGTCGTCGTGTCCTTGACACCGACGCCAGGGACGCCCCAGCGCAGGCCGTCGGCCAGCGATTCCCAGCCGGCGAACGTGCACGTTCCGGGGACCGGCATGCCGACGAGCGGACCGATCTTGAGCATCTTGACCATGTAGGCGTAGCAGTGACCGTCGCTGTAGTTGGCCTCGTTGGCCAGCGACACGCTCGGCTTGGTCCAGCGGAAGTTCGGTTCGAAGCCGCTGCTGCGCGTGTCCGTGGTGTACTCGAAGAACTTCGAGCCGCTCAGGAACATCGCGAGGTCGGCGACGAGGTCGCCGCCGCCGTTGAACCGCGTGTCGACGACGAGACCCTTGCGCGTGGCGTACTTGCCCATGACGTCTTCGAACGTGGTGCGATACGCGCCGTCGTTCATGCCCGGCACGTGGACGTAGCCTGCCTGGCCGTCGCTGAGGCGATCGACTTCGTCCTGGTTGCGGCGCACCCACCGCGCGTAAAGGAGGCGGTTCTCCTCGCCGAGCGAGATCGGCTTGGCCGTGATGTCCGACTTCTTCGTGCCGTCGTTGAGCGTGAGCAGGACGGGTTTGCCGGCCTTGCGATTCAGGAACTGCGCGATGTCCTTGTCCGGCGTGATCGCCTGGCCGTCGATCGCCTCGAGGATCGTGCCCGGCGCGATGGTCAGCCCGGCCTTGTCGAGCGGGCCGTCCTTGATGACCTCCTCGATCTTCACGCCGGCGCCCGCATAGGACTGGTCGTAGAAGACGCCCAGGGCGGCGGTCGCATCGTCGGTGGGCGACGAGCCGGAGTAGGTCGAGCCGCTGTGGCTGATGTTCAGTTCGCCCAGCATCTCGGCGAGCATCTCGGAGAACTCGAAGGTGTTCCCGATGTGCGGCAGGTACTTCGCGTAGACCGGGCGGATGGCGATCCAGTCGATGCCGTGGTAGCCGGCGGTGTAGAACGTGTCGCGCGTGCGGCGCCACACGTGGTCGAACATTGCTGCACGTTCGGCCTCGGCGTCGGCGACCACCTCGCTGTTGAAGCTGACCGGTTCGCGTTTCGCGCTGGCCGGATCGATCTTCGAGATGCCGCCGTCGGCGAGCAGGAAGATGTTCTTCTGGTCTTTGTCCCACTCGAGCGCGCCGCCGTTGACGTTCAGCGTCACCAGCATCTTCGTTTCCTTGGTCCGCAGGTTGGTGGACCAGAGGTTGGCGTTCTTCTCGAAGCGGGCGAGGTAGTACAGCGTGTCGCCGTCCTTGCTGACGAGCGCGTCGCTCAGTGACGAGGAGTGAATCGTGAGCTTGGCCTTGCGGATGGCGAGGCCGTCGAAGTCGATGACGAGGTCTTCGACCTTGGCGTCCTTGGTCGCGTCCTTCTTGTCCTTGTCGGCGTCGGCCTTCGGCTTGTCCTTGTCCTTCTTGTCTTCGGCTTCCTTGACGAGCGCCAGCTCTTCCTTCGTGAGGCGGAAGCGGTCCCAGGCGTCCTTCGTGAAGAACATCGCGTAGACGTCCTGCTGCGCGGCGCCGCTCTGGGCCACCGACTTGAGGCCGTCACGGTTGCTGAACCACGTCATGGCCTTGCCGCCGAGGATCCACTTCGCGCCGGCGTCGTTGAAGCCGCTCAGCGTGAGATTGCGCGCCGGCTGGCTGCCGTCGGCCTTGATGAGGCCGATCTCGCCCGGCGCGAGGCCGGGGATGGCGTAGTCGAACAGGATCCACTTGCTGTCCGGGCTCCACGCGACGTCCGTGCCGCCGAAGATCTCCTTGTCGGTCAGGACGGTGCGCGCGGCTTTCGTCTCGAGCGTGTAGACCTTCAGCGTGTGGCGGTTCTCGAGGTAGGCGAGTTCTTTCCCGTCGGGCGAGAAGACCGGCTGCGTGTTCTGCTGCGCGTTGGCGACGAGCGGCGTTTCCTTGATGACCGTCGACGCGTAGAAATACGGCTCCTCGTCTCGCGCGCGGCGTGCCTCGTAGATGGCCCAGCGGCCGCCGCGTTCGGACGCGTACACGATCGACTTGCCGTCGGGCGCGAACTGGACGGCGCGTTCGTCTTCGGGTGTGGCCGTGATGCGCTTGGTTACGCCGCCTTCGACGCTCGTGACGAAGACGTCGCCGCGGGCGATGAACGCGACTTCTTTGCCGCTCGGGGCCAGGGCCATCTCGCGCGCGCCGCTCGTGACGGGCACCACGCGTTCGGTGTTCGTCTTCGCGTCCACCGTGAGCGCGACGCGGACGCGCTGCGGGGAGCCGCCGGGCTTCAGCGTGTAGAGCTGGCCGTCGTGGCCGAAGCAGAGGAGGCCGGCGTCGGACGCGCTCAGGAACCGCACGGGGATCTGCTTGAACGACGTCACCTGCTGCGACTTCCCGCCCTCGAGCGGCATCTTCTGCACGTTGAACGAGCCGCTTTCCTCGCTGAGGTAGTAGAAGGCCTTGTCGCCGTCGGCGAAGACGGGGTTGCGGTCTTCGCCGGCAAAGGTGGTGATCTTTCGGTGCGTAGCGGTCTTCGTGTCGTAGATCCAGATGTCACGGGCGATGGCGGACGTGTGGTGCTTGCGCCACGTGTTCTCGCCGCCCTTCTTGTCCTGGTAGAGGAAGAACTGGCCGTTGCGGCTGAACTTCACGTCCTCGGCAGGCGTCGTCAGGATCTGCATCGGCCGCCCGCCCGCCGCAGGCACCCGGTACAACTCGGGCTGCGACCCGGTGGGGTAGAGGCGGTTGGAGGCGGTGTCCATGCGCGCGGCACCGAAGACGATGGCCTTGTCGTCCGGGCTGAACGTGTAGGGGTATTCGGGCGCCGAGTGGAACGTGAGGCGTTTCGCTTCGCCGCCCGCGGCGGGGATGACGAAGATGTCGAAGTTGCCGTAGCGGTCGCTGGCGAAGGCGATGGACTTGCCGTCGTGGCTCCACACCGGCATGAAGTCCTGCGCCTGGTGCTGCGTGAGCGCGACGGCCGTGCCGCCGGCGGCAGGCACGCGGTACAGGTCGCCCTTGTACGTGAAGACGATGGTCGAACCGTCCGGCGAGATGGCCGGATAGCGCAGCCAGCCGGGATCGGTCTGAGCCGCGGCAGACGAGGCGGCCGCGAGCAGGAGAACTGCGAAGATGAGTCGAGTTTTCATGAGTGATCCTGAGGGAGTCGGCCCTGGAGCGAAGAGGCGAATCGCCCGATTCTAGCGCTTTGACGGCCTGCGGGCCAGCCTGGTTCGCCGCGGGGCGCACGTCGCCGTACGCAGATTCCGCCACCCCACGAAACTGGGCCACCTTCCGTTTCCTGACACCCCCCACGATAAACTGGGCCACCTTCAGTTTCTTGCCCTCGGCGACGCTCTCGATCCTGCCGGCGTCTCACGCGAGCGCCAACGCTTCGTTTGTCTGACCGCCAGCGGGCCTGGCGAGCTTCGGCGGCCGTCCAGGCTCTCGGACGGTGAACTCCAGCCCGAACTGCTCGACCATCCGTCTGGTCCAGTCGTCACTGCCGAACGGCCGCCCGCGCGAAATCGCGGCATTCATCTCGGAAATGCCGGTCCTCCGCGTATTCACGATGTTGATCCAATCCTTCGGCTTCGTCGCTGGACTGTCCGTCAGGTGCGGCCGCGCCTCCGGGCGGATCAGGTTCAGGCTGGCCCAAGGCCATTCCTCTGCGCGCTCAACGAGCTTGGCTCTCAGCGGGTTCGATTCGACATAGCGGAGGGCGATGAGTAGATGGCGGTCCGTCTGAATTGGGATCGCCGAGTAACGAGCTTGGTAGAGGTGGCCGGTACCTACAAGTCCGCGGTGGCGGTGGTATCGCCGAACGTGCGTACCGGTGAGCCACTGCATGTACGCAGATAGCTCGCATTCGACGAGCGGCCGAACGACGAGGTGCCAGTGATTGGGCATGATGCAGTACGCGAAGACCTGCACCGCGAAACGCTGGCCAGCCTCGCCGAGCACGTTCATGAAGGCCCAATAGTCGTCAGAACTCTCGAAGATCTTCGACCGACGGTTTCCGCGGTTCATTACGTGCTGAACGATGCCGGCGGCCTTCACTCGCTTGATTCGGGGCATAGGCCCTCCTTTCCTCGCACGAGGCGTTCGCAAGGCCCGCGCCAGGGCTGCGGGGGAGAAACGGAAGGTGGCCCCGTTTCGTGGGCGGACGTTACGTGCTGAACGATGCCGGCGGCCTTCACTCGCTTGATTCGGGGCATAGGCCCTCCTTTCCTCGCACGAGGCGTTCGCAAGGCCCGCGCCAGGGCTGCGGGGGAGAAACGGAAGGTGGCCCCGTTTCGTGGGCGGACGGCGAGAGAACGGAAGGTGGCCCCGTTTCGAGAGGTCGGACGGTGAGGACTTCCCATCACCGTCGTTTCACCGGCGTGTCACAGACGTGCCCCATCTTCGACGGGCGTGCGCCGTATCTACGGATCAGAAGGCGCGGGGACCCTCCGGGGCCGGCGCCCGGAGGCGCACCATGACACGCACACAGGTCCTGTTCCGAACCGCGACGATCGTGACGGTGGTGGCCGCCGCCGGTGGGGGCGGGCTGGCGCTCGTCAACCGCCACGATGCCGCGCCGTCCGTGACCACGGCCGCCATCACCCGCGGCGATATCGTCGACAGCATCAGTGCCACGGGCACCGTCGAAGCCGTCACGCGCGTCGAGGTCGGCAGCCAGGTGTCGGGCTCCGTGAAGGAACTCCACGCGGACTTCAACACGTTCGTGCGGAAGGGGCAGGTTCTGGCGCGGCTCGATCCGGCGCTCTTCGAAACCCAGGTCGAACAGGCACGCGCGAGCGTGATTCGCGCCCAG
>CAZJRM010000093.1:0-18582 GCA_964547975.1 uncultured Vicinamibacterales bacterium
TCGGCGTGCCCGTGGGTCATCTTCTCTTCTTCGACGGGAATCGAATCGCGCAGGTAGTCGCGGAAGTTCTGACCGCCGTCACCCTCGTCCCGGTATGTCAGCAGCAGGTAGGTCGAGTCGGGCGCCCACCCGTTGCGGAACACCACCTTCTTGCCCTGCACGTCCTCCATGACCTCTCCGCTCAGGTGGGCGGGCGGGGCCGCGGGCGCCGCCGGCTTGCCCCAGCGCGAGGCGTCGAGCAGGAAACACGCGAGGCTGATGCTGTTCGGTGTCTTGAAGTCGATGAACCGCGCGGCGATCTCCTGGGCGGCCCAGGCGAACGTCGGGTCGTTCAACTGGGCCGCGGCCGTCTCGAAGAAGACCAGGAAGTACTGCCAGTTCTGCGTCCAGGCGGCGTCGCCCATGTCGGGCACGACTCCCGCCGGTGACATCAGGTTCAGGTAGTAGTGCGCGTAGTAGTAGATCTCCGGCGTCCGGAACAGCGCGGCAAGTTCGCCCCGCGCATCCGCATACCCCATCAGCGCGTACAGCCAGATCCCGTTGTAGATGGTCGCGTCTTCGATCTGCCAGTTGCCGAAGTTGTCGTCCCCGAGCGCCTTACGCTGCGTCTCCCACGCGGCGGCTCGCGGGTGGTTCGGCATCGCTTTGACCGCCCACGCCAGCGACTCCGCCCGCAGCATGGTGCGGTTCATCGTGCCCCATTCGGAGGTCTGGAGCAGGTACTCGATGGAATGGCCGACCATGTCCTCGATCTTCTTCACGTCGGCCGGCGGCAGCTTTCCGGCCCGGTGGAGGATGTCGTACGCACGCAGGTAGCGCATGACGACGAAGAAGTCCGGAAGGGCAGGGACGCCATGGTCGTAATCGGGGCGCTTCTTCGCCGCCCACTCCGGGAAGATAGAGCGGTAATCGCCGTACGTCGTCAGGATCGCGCGCGCGCGGTCGGCGTAGACCGGGTTGCCGTTCTTCTCGAAGAGGGACGCGTAGATGAGCGCGGTCTCGAGCAGATTGCCCGGTGCCCGGTAGCCGAACGGGCTCTCGGGATCGAACTGCGCCTTCCACCGGGCGAGCGTCTCGTCCTGATGGTCCCAGGCCCAGTCGGCGGCCGCCTTCGCATAGTCCAGATACCGGTTGTTCGTGCCCGGGGCGACCGCGGCGGCCTTCTTCGATGCGGCCGCCGGCCTGGCCGGCCCCTGGGCGCTGGGCGCAGCCAGCCAGGTGACACAGGCGATCAGACTCGCGACGACCAGTGTTCGAGCGTTCCCGTTCATGACGATGCTCCGTCGAGTTCTTCGAAGGTCCGGAAGATCTGCAGGATATTCTCGGGGTTCGCCCCGAGGCCGAATTCGCATTGCGCGATGATGCCGCCGTTCGCGTAGAGGTGCGCCTTGAACTCGCGCACGGCCGCCGCCGACTGGGCCGGCGTGCCGAAGGCGAGCAGTTCCTGGCGATCGAACTCGCCCCAGAACGTGAGGCGCCCCTTGAAACGCCGGCCGAGCGCGTCCACGCCCATACACGCCACCTGGCTGTTGATCGCCTGGATGCCGCATTCGACGAGGTCGTCCAGGATGGCGAGGATGTTGCCGTCCGAGTGCATGAACACGTACTTGCCGTACCGCCGGGCGATGGCGGCGTAGTCCGCGTACATCGGCTTGAAGTACGTGCGGAAGAGCCGGGGATGCGCCAGCATGCCCGTCTGCATGCCCCAGTCGTCCATGATCATGATCGCGTCGATGTCGGTCGCGGCCCACGCCTCTACCTCACGAACGTAGTGCGCGTGGATGCGCCGCAGCAGTTCGACGAACTCCGGCCGCTGTTCGGCCAGGTCGATCAACGCCTGTTCCATCGTGCGGATGAACCCAAGGCGCTCGAAGGGCCGGATGAGCGTGTTCGCCAGCACGAACCGATCGGTCGATCGGCAGAACGCGTTCACGGCCTCGCGATCGACGGTCAGGACGGCATCGGGCGTACGGAACGAGTCGAGGTCCGACCAGTCCCTGAGGAGCGGTTCGCGGACGATGCCGATGACGCCGCCGTGGATGTTGTCCCAGCGGCAGCCCCATTCATCCACGTACGTTCCCTTCGCGTAGCGCGATCCCACGATTGGCGGCGGGGTCCGATAGACCTGCGGTGCGTTGACGATGTCATCCGGATAACGCCGCCGCAGTTCGGCTACTTCGGCCGGGTGCCGTGCTTCGGCCCAGGGCAGGACCCACGCCTGGCGCGGCACCCGAGCCGGCCCGTCGAACTCCACGGTGCGTCGGACGAGTTCGCGCGAGGTCACAACGATCGCCCTTCTGTCACCGTGACTCTCCTGCCGGCCCGCGCCCAGGGTGCCCCGGATTCGTGTGGAAGCCGCCCGGTATCGAAGCACTCCAGCAGCAGGTCGCCAAGTCCCTGAACGACGACGGCACCATCGGTGCCGGTGGACAACAGTGACGCCGGACACGTCACGATCTCAGGGACCGACACGTGCATCGCATCGACGCACAGCGTCTGCGGCAGCGCCGCTTCGATTCCGCAGTCCGGATCGGCGGCGTGGCGGACTCCGCGGATGGCCACGTGCAGCTTGGTGAACTGCGGCGTCGCGTCGGGATCGCCGTACGTCCTCGTGGTGCCGTCGGCGAGGGCCGCGACCATCGTCGGTTCGGGCACGCCGAAGGTCACCGTCGCGCGTTCGCATTCCAGGCGGAACCTGGGCGCGATGACGTCCGCGGTCGCATGAGAGGCGAGGAACACCACCTCGCAGCCGTTGTCCATCGTGGCCCTGATGGCCGCCGTGTCGGCGCTGTCGATGGCGTTGGCGCGGTACAACTCCGCGGTCAGTTCTGCCGGAGCCGCGCTGGTGACCCGCGAGGCGCCGAGCAGGTAACACGCGTTGTGCAGGAAATGCGCCATCGCATTGTTGGCGGGGCTGTCACGCACGAGCGCGCCGGTGTCGGCGTCGTGCAGGCGGCCGGCCCAGGAGTTCCTGGCGTAGTACGCCGGCGTCCGCGGCCACGCGCACAGGGTCGTGAATCGCTTCGGGCGGCCGAACAGACCCGCGAGCAGGTCGGACTTGAGCGCCTGGATCGCCGCGGAGTACGACCACTGGTACCCAATCCACACGGGTCGGCGAGCGCGATCGCGGGCCGCGGCCAGGGCCAGGGCTTCCTGCGGGCTGACGGCCATCGGCTTGTCGCAGAGCACCGCGCAGCCGGCCTCGAGCGCCGCGACGCTCTGCGCGACGTGCCAGTGCAGCGGCGAAACGACCACGGCCAGGTCAGCCGTGCCCCCGCGTGCGAAGAACTGCTCGACCGTGTCGGCCACCCCCACGCCAAGCGCCTCGACCTCGGGCCAGGCCCGCGAGAACCGGGCCGCCGGATCGACGACGCCTGCGAGCACGGCCTGCGAGCGTGGTACGTCGTCGAGGAGGGCGCGCAGGTAGTAGTAGCCGTAGCCGCCGATGGCGACCATCAACACACGAACGGGAGGCGCGGTTGGATCGGGTGCAGCCATCCGGTTACGCCTTTCGCCGTTCCAGGAGATCCGCCTCTGCGACACTGCCGGTCGCGAGATTGACCGACAACGTCCGAATCTCGAATGCGCCCATGTGCACGTCTGCCTCGACCGACAGGGCGGGAATCCGTAGGGTCGTCGTCCGGGCCATGCCCGTCGGCTCGAAGAGGCGTACGACGAGCGCGCGGCCGTCCTCGGACACCTTGCAGGCCGTCATCTGGATGACGTCGTCCGACAACATCGGCCCGGCAACCACGGCCCGTCCTCGCCCCGACGGAAACATGTTGAGCACGATCGGACCGTCTTGCCTGCTGGCCGCTTCCCGTGGCACACGTGCCAGCCGGTCGCCGGCCGGTCCCGCGTTGAGCCAGAACCGGAAGTCGTGTTCGCCCTGGTCGAGCCGCGGTTCGTACCGATCCTGCCGCACGATCGGGGTGGTCGGGTCGACCGGATGGCCGGCGTAAGCCGGCGAGCGGAGCAGTGTCGGCCGGATGGCTGTGCCCGACACATCGAATCCGTACGTCCCGTCGTTGATCAGGGTCACCGCGCGCGTCCCGTCGCCAGACACGGCCGCGACCCAGGTGTGTCCGACGAGTTCGTCATCCGTCCGCGTGTACTGTTCGGCGCCGTACGCGACCTCGGCCGAAACGCGCATGCCGTCGAGGCACGTCGGCACGTCGAGTTTCAGCATCGTGTCCCGTTCCTGCCACACCACGCGGACGTCGATGCCGACCTCCGTGCCGAGGCGTGGCAGGATGTATCGCAGGCGCACGGCCGAATGTTGCCAGGCCATGAGCGCCTCGACGATGGTCCGGACCGGGCCGGACTCGATGAGGCGGACGGCGGGAAGCGCGGGGATGCCGACACCGGCGAAGTCGGCGGCGCCCTTCGGCGACATGAGCGCGAAATGCCCGATGACGTCCTTGAACGATCGGACCCGCATACCCCAGGGATCCGCCGAGTCGCGCACGGCAAGAGGCTGGAACGCCGGTGCCGAGAGGTACTCGTCCCCGTCCACGCGGTAGCTCCGCAGTAACCCGGTGGTGTCATCGATCTCGATGCTGAGGCGATCGGTCTCGACGTGAATCGGGCCGCTGACCGAACGGGGCGTGCCGTCCGGGCGCGGGACCGTGCGGAGCCGGCAGGTGAAACGGGTCATCGCGGCGGCCTTCAGTGGAGCCGTGAAGACCAGCCGTTTCCGCTGGTCCATCTGGATGTTGCAGCTCTCTTTCTCGAGTTGCGACGGCACCATTTCGCCATCCGGCCCGACGAGTTCCGGCTGGAGGAAGGTCCCGCGGTCGGTGTTCGGCTCCGGGGGCTGGAATTCGCAGACCAGTGTGTCGGTCAGGGCGTGCGGGCGGTGGTTGTAGACCAGGATGGGGTAGTCACCGGCGGCCGCGACCGGCTGACCGCTCGCCAGGGCAAAGAACGCCCGGGTTCGCAGCCTGTCCACGATATCGAGCCCGTGGTGCACACGGTGCAGGGCCTGTCGTTCGACGTCTGCGATCGCCGATCCCGGCAGGATGTCGTGGAACTGGGAGAAGAGCAGCGCCTCGAGCGCCTCGGCGAGGTCGGCCTTCGGATACGGCCACACGCGCTGCGTGGCGCAGTCGGCCGCGAGACGCTCGGCCGTGAAGTAGGCGTGCTCCAGCCGGCGATGCGCTCGTTTGACCGTGGACATCGAGGAGTAGCAGCCGACGGCCCAGGGGTTCAGATCCGTCGCCACGCGCGGCAATTCGGTGGTGCGCGCGGATAGGCTCGTGAAGTACGTGTCGGGAGTGCCGTGCAGTACCTCGACCTCCGGCGAGTCGGCCATCAGGCCGGCCAGGTCACCGAGGTCTTCGCGCGACGGCCCGCCGCCGTGATTGCCGACGCCCCAGAGAAGGAGGCCCTCACGATCGCCAGCGTGCGCCCGGAGCCAGGCCTCGGTCCGCGCCCGCGCCTGGCCCAGGGACGAGTTGTAGTGTTCGATCGACCGGTGCGCCAGGATCATCGAGCCGTCGTACCCCACCCACACGAAGTCGTCGGACGGCAGCGCGAGGTGCCCGGGATCGGGCCGGCAGAACAGGTAACCTTCGTAGCCGCTTTTCTTCAGGATCTGGACCAGCCCGCGTGAATGCCCGAAGGGGTCGAGATTCACGGCCACGCGCGGTTCGGCCTGCAGCTTGTCGGCGAAGTACTTGCGGCCGACGAGGACCTGCCGCACGAACGACTCGCCAGACGGGAGATTGCCGTCAGGTTGAAGGTACCAGCCGCCCATGATGTGCCAGCGGCCCTGCTGGACGAGCGTTCGGATTCGGGCGAAGAGTTCGGGCTCGTACTCCTCGACCCAGCGGTACAGAATGGCCTCGTTGTGGCAGAAGACGAAGGACTCGAACTCGTCGCACAGGGCCGCGGCGGATCGAAACGTGGACAATGTGGCCGCCAGTCCTTCCTGCCACGGCCAGAGCCACACCGGGTCGATGTGTGAGTTGCAGACGAGGACGAGTCGGCGTGTCGTAGTCATGAGAGCGTTCCGGTCGGTACGGTCAGGCGGGTGATGCCCGTCGGCACGTCGATGACGGTCGACACGATCGGCGCCGAGGCATCCGCGTGGAGCGTGAGATCGAGCCACCCGTTGCCGATGGGCAACCGGGCGTCGGCGCGGCGCAGGCCCGGCAGCAGGCGGGGCCGCAGGAACACGCCCATGGCGCCCGGACGGACGCCCAGGATGTGGTACACGAAGAGCAAGACCATCTCCGCCCAGGTCCACGGAACGATCCCCACCTGCGGAAACGGCGGCGCCATGCGCGGTCCGTAGAACTCGAACCACGCGCCGGCGGTGCCTCCCGTGGTCTGCCGCATCCAGCGCAGCACGCGCCACGTGATGTCCGGCTGCGCGGTTTCGATGCCGGCTCTCGCGACGAACAGCGACGCGAACGGCCAGGCGCCCGGCGAGTCGGGCTCCGACGACACGTCGTAGCGGCCGAACCCGCCACTCGACCAGTCCTGATTCCAGAGCGCTTCCACCGACGCCATCGTGGCCCGCGCCAGCGGGGACGCGCCATCGACCAGTCCGAACACGATCGGCAGCACGGCGCAGGTATCGGGGTTGAGGGCGTGCGCCGTCGCCCTCGTCAGGGGCACGCCGTCCGGCAGGCCCGAGTCGGCCCTGGCGACGATCCGTTCGTGCACGGCGCCGTCGAGTGTCCTGCGCTTGACGAAGCCGCGCGCGTCGTGCAGCCGGTAGGTTGGATGCTCCAGGCAGGCGTGGCGCAGGGCCTCGGCGGCACCGAGCCACCGCCGCTCGTCATCTCGGTGGCCGAGGAGACGGGCCAGCGCCGCAGCGCTGGCGAGGCCCTGGGCCACAAGAGTCTGGTAGACGAGTTCGAGGCCGGGTTCGATCCCGTGGGCCGCGTGCCGCTCCCAGTACTCGCGGCTGCCGGACAACATCCCGCTCGGGGCGTGGCGGAACTCCGGGCGCAGGGTGTAGTCCGCCAGCGCCCGTACGCGCGCCCAGCGCGAGTCCGCCAGGTCACGATCGCCGGTCCAGTACGTGTACTGTTCCAGAACGTAGAGCAGCAGGCCGTTCTGGTCCAGTTCGACGTCGTCGCGACCGCGGACCTCGCTCGAATCGAGCGTGGCGCCGTCTGGCGTCACGAAGTCCGAGAGCTGCCGTGCGAGCATGGTGGCCGCGAGTGAACGATGGCCGAGCACGGTCAGCGCGAGGGCGACCGACGCCTGGTCGCGGACCCACTCGCGGTTGTACTGCCAGATCCCCCCGTCGAGGCGTCCACGCGACGACACGGCCGCCGGCAGTTGCCATCGGGAGACGTCGAACAGATGGTCGAGCAGCGGCTCGTGGAAGCACACGAACGACCGCCCCGACCAGAACGCCGAGTGCGACGACGACGGCTCGGTCGAGGTGGCGCGGACGTGCACCCGGCCCGCGTCGCGATCCACCTCGTACACGATCCAGACGTGCCCGCGTCCGTGGCGATCGAGCGCGAGTTCGACCGCGATCTGGCCCGTGCGAACCGTCACGAGGCGATCCTGCAGGTCGGGACACGCGACGCCCACGTCGCGCACCAGGCGCGGCGCGCCGTCATCCGGGCACGCAAACCGTTCGACGACCGTCACGCCGATGTCCCGCCAGCGCGCCTCGACGGTCGGAACCGGGGCGCCAGGGAGCCACGCGACCTCCAGGCGTGACGCGGCGGCCGCGATCTCACGCCCGTCAGCCACGATCCGGACGGCCGTTGGCGCCAGGCCGGAAGCGTGGTCCATCGTGAGACTGTCCCGCTTCTTGCCGAAGCGGTCGGGATCCATCACGAGCAGGCCCAGCGGTGTGCCTTCTCCGTCCGGCGCGTGCTGCACCGCGGCCTGGATGGCGCCGTTGCCGAGGAAGAAGTACGACACGCCAGGCAGTCGCGTGCGAACGTCGGGGTGCCCTGACGACGGGTCGTCGTGATAGACGTGTTCGGCTACGTTGATCATGCGCGCTTACAACCTCGGGATGTGGAGGCCTCCTCCGACGTCGATGACCGAACCGGTGGCGTAGTCGAAGTCTCCACGCGCGAGCGCGACGACGACCCTGGCCACATCCTCCGGTTCGCCCCACCGCCGCTGGGGGACCAGGCCCCCGGCAATCGCCGCGTCGTAGCGATCGGCGACCGGGGCCGTCATGTCGGTGCGGATGATGCCTGGACGGACTTCGAAGACCGGAATGCCCTCGGGCGCCAGCCTGTCGGCGAAGACTCGGGCGGCCATTCCAAGGCCGGCTTTCGAGATGCAGTACTCGGCGCGCGCCGTGGACGAGGTCTCGGCCGACACCGATCCGATGAACACCATCCGCGGCGTCGCGTCGTCGACGAACCGCTTGCAGGCCACGAGGCATCGCGCGGCCTTCTGGGCGAGGAAGAACGCGCCTCGCAGGTTGGTGCCCATGACGCGGTCGTAGCTGTCCGGCGTGGTGTCGAGGATGTCGCGCCGGTGTTCGGGCGCCACGCCGGCGTTGCTGACGAAGAGGTCGAGGCGGCCGTACTCGCCAATCACCGCCTGGATGACGCCCTCGTGGGCGTCGACCTCGGCGACATCCGCAGCCAGCGCGTACCAGCGCCTGTGGGGCGGGACCCCGTCCGGCCGGACGACCGGCGTCCGGGACACCGCGGCGATGTCAAACCCGGCGTGCGCGAGCGCCACGGCGATGCCGCGGCCGATGCCGCGGCTCGCGCCGCTGATGAGGGCGACCGGTGCGGAGTTCACGATGGCTCTCCTTCGGGAGGGATGTCCGGCGCGAACGTCGTCCCTTCACGGAAGGCCCGCCAGACGGATTCGAACCACGAATCGGGTTCAGGAATCGGCCGGACGGAGGTCCATTGCCGCGATGTTCCCGACCCACCCTGCCAGGCGATCTCGAGGATGTGCTGGTCGACGAACGACCCGGCCGGTTCCAGGTCGAACCGGCACAGCGGGTCCGGACCGCTTACCGCCGCCTCCGCCGCCGCACGGTCGACGATGTACGACCCTCGGCTCTGCCCGCCGCGTTCGAGATGTTCGACGATGGCGTCGAGGTAGACGGCGTGGGCCAGGCAAAGGTCGCGGTTGCGGTAGACGGCAGGCAACGCCGCGGCGTCGGCCGCGGATTCGATCGAATCGAGCCGGGACACGAGATCCCAGGCTTCCCGTTGCGCGGTTCGGGCGATCGCGAGGTCACGGACGTGCCCGCCAGCACGCGACATACGTGACTGGATGTCGACACGAATCCGATCCGGCGCTTCGGCGGTCGCGGTGCGGGCGGCCATGGCCCGGTCGGCGACCGAGACTGCCGCTTCGACGGCCGTGGCGCAGGCGTGCTGGAACCCGGCCACCGGCGGCGGCGGGGTCCGACGCGCGGCGGCGATGAACATCGCGGCGCGAAGCCCGCCGACCTGGCCGGCGTTGAGTGAGGCTCCGCCTGGCCGGCGAACGCCGTGGGACCCGTTCACTTCACCGACCGGGAAGAGGCCGGTGATGTTCGATTCCCACCAGATGTTCCCGCGCAGGCCGCCGTTGTTGTGCTGGGCGCACACGGCAATCTCCAGCGGTTCGGTGGCGAGATCGATGTCGTGGCTGCGGTAGAGGTCGATGGCCGGCTGATTCATTGCGGCCAGGCGTTCGAAAGGTGTCGCGCCGGTCGCCCCGCATCTCTCGAGGTACGTCCGGGCCTCCTGGTGAAGGGTCTCGAGGCGGGAAGCCCCGCCGGCCTTCGACGTGAAGTTGCGCCTGAAGTCCAGGTAGACGCGTCGGCCGAGCGTGACACGTTCCCGGTAGACGAGCAGATCGATCAGGGACGATCCGCCGCCGCGAACGCGGCGTGGGTCGAAGGGCCATTGATACCCCTTCCGGAAGATCGCCGTCCCGAGCGCGGTGTCGTCTTCGAACCAGTCCGTCAGGAACTCGCGTTCGTCGCGGCCTGACGTGTCCGTCGAGATGTAGCGGGGGATGACCTGCTGATACGACCCGGACACGTTCCATCGGTAGCCGATCGAGGCGAGGCCGTACTGCGATTCCGTGAGGTTCTGGGCGATGGCGCCGACGCGCAGGGCGATGCCAATCGAGCCGGTCTGCTCGGCCGGGTAGACCGAATCCAGGTACATGCCGCCGGGACCGCCCGTACCCAGGACGACGTTGACGGCGTTGAACGCGACGAAACGCGGACGCCCCCCCGGCGTGCAGGTCGACAGATCCATCGCCAGCGCGCCGGCGATGTGCGGCGAGTCGGCGTCACCCGTGGTCAGCAGGGCGACGACCTGGAACGGCTCGAACAGCCGAATCTGCTTGTCCCGGACCACTTGCGAAAGCCGTTTCACCATCAGGTGCGACGTGAGCGGACCCGCGGAGGTCGCGCGTCCGCGCTGGTCGTGGTCGGTTTGGTACCCGGTGAAGCCGCCGAACCGATCGTGGGGGAACGGCACGCCCACCTGGACCAGGTGGTAGAACGCCTGGGCCGAGTGCTGTGCTTCGCAGAGCGCGATGTCGCCGTGCATGCTGCCGCCGGCGAACAGGTCTTCCGCCAGCAGGCGGGGCGAGTCGGGCACCCGGCCCGCCAGCGACAGCTTGTAGTAGGTCTGCTTGTCGGAGCCGGCGTTGGCCGACGTGCCCCCGCCCCAGGCTTCGGTCACGATGGCGAGGTCGTGCTGACCGCGGTCGTGGATCGAGACGGCGGCGTTCAGTGCGGCCGCGCCGGATCCGACGACGAGCGTATTGACCGAGACGACGTCGAGGTCGCGCCCGGCCACGTGAATGGTATCGCCGGTCACCGGGCGCCTCCTGCGGCGGCTGCCGTCCTCGCGAGCGCGTCGCGGTGGAGGCCTGAGTAGAGCGGATGATCCCGCACGGCACAGCCCGCCGTGCTGCCCATGCGCATCAGTTCCGTGCAACGCGAGCAGGCGATGCAGCATTTCACGGGTGTCAGGGCTCCGTGTGCCGCGAGGTCGGCCGGCGCGTCGGGATACGCGAAGGCGCCGCGGCCAAGTCCCGCGAATCCGCAGCGGCCCTGCTCGAGGAGCGCGGCGGCGACGTGGGGCCAGAACTGGCGGAGCCACGACAGCCCGGTCGCGACCACCGGGACCCGGCCTGCGGCCGCCTGCATCTCGCCGGCCAGTTCCAGCAACCGGACGACACCGACCAACGGATGTTCGGGAGGCGGCGCCGTCCCGGCGACGGGACGATCGAACGGCCGGTTGATATGCGGGCCGTAGGTCGGGATTCCGGCCGTGATGTTCACCACCGAGCACCCGGCATCCGTGAGCATCCGCACCAGCCTGCGGGGCTCGTCCAGGTCGATGACCGCATCTGGCCCCGCGGCCACCCCGAAGCCCCAGGGCTGCGGCACGCCGTCGGTCGCATTCAGCCGCACGGCGATGTCGATGTCCGGAACTTCGGCGCGGACGGCCTGCACGGACTCGACGAGCAGGCGCGCGCGGTTCTCGAACGAACCGCCGTAGCGGCTCCCTTCACGAGTGCGCGCGCCGAGCAACTCGTGGAGCAGATAACCGTGGCAGGCCTTGATATCCACGGCGTCGAACCCAGCGGCGCGGGCCAGCCGGGCGCCGATGACCATTGCGTCTCGAACCCGGTCGAGTTCTTCGTCGGTCCACACCGGCAGGCGTTCGCGATCGAGCAGGGGATTGTGGCTCGCGACCTTGCGCTGCCCGGGCGCGGCGGTGCGGCTGAAACGGCCGGAGTGGGTCAGCTGCACGACGCAGTACGGCTGGAATCCCGAACCGAACCGCCGTGTGGCGGCCGCCCGAGCGTCGTCCAGCATCGCGCGGAACGCGGGCATGGTCTCCGCCGTGATGTACAGCTGCCGTGCGTTGGCCCGCGCTTCCGCCAGGACGGCCGTCGCTTCGAACCACAGCAGGCCGAATCCGCCCTCGGCAAAACGCAGGTACCGCCGGATCGTGAGCTCGCCCGGCGCGCCTGACGGCTCGCCGTCGCAGCCTTCCATCGGCTGCGCGGCCATGCGGTTTGGCGTGCGATGCCCGGCGATGTCGCCGGGCGCGAACAACGGCGCGAGGGAATCGGCGAATGGAAGGCCGACGCCGAGCGATTCGGCCTGAGCGAGCAATTCCCCGGACGTCTTGTAACGGAAACGATCCGACACGGGCTGCGGCGACTGCGGACTCATGCGGGGCCTCGAGGTGTCTGGGCCGCCAGGGTACGCAGGGCGGCAAGGTCGGCGGCCATTCGGGCCTCACAGATGGCGGGCCACGCGGCGCGGTCGATCGGGCGGCAGGAGGGGCGGGCCGCCGTGGCCTCCGCCATGGCCAGGAGCCGACGTGTCTCCGCGCCACTCAGATCCGGGAACCTCCCCACGAACGCGGCGTCGTGCAGGGGAATCTCGAACTGACCCCCGTGGTCCTCGACCGACAACGCCACCTCCCACGGCAACGTGTCGAGTTGCCGGATGATGTAGTCGAGATCGATGGTGCCCTCGCCAATGGGGACGGGGAACGTCGTCAGCCCCCCGTGTCCGCTGAGGACACCGCCGTCCTTGACGTGCGTGCTCACCACCCAGGGCAGCAGGCGCAGGGTGGCCGCGACCGGATCTTCGATCATCGTCAGGAGGTTCATCGTGTCGAGGCAGATCCCCAGCCATTCTCCGGGGGCGGCGTCGCACATCGCGAAGAGCCTGACGAGTTCGAACGACGTGAACTCGAAGTGCGTTTCGATGGCCAGGATGACACCGCGGTCGCGGAGCATGGCACGCTGCGCCCGAAGGGCGGCCGCGGTGTCCCGCAGCAGCGTTTCGGTGGGGGGCGTCTCACCGCTCCAGCGCATCAGACCGCCCGAGCACGACCGGACGAGGCGGGTGCCGAGGGCCCGGGCTTCGTCGGCGGCGCGGCGGTTGTGGTCGAAGAGGTCTTTCGCGGCCCACGAGGTCATGTCGCGCGGGATGTGCTGCGCACCGCCCCATTCCAGGTACAGGCCGTGTTCGCCCGCGTAGTCGCGAAGCGCCCGCAGGCCGTCGGCGCCGAGCGCCGCGTGCTGATTGCCAGGCAGGCCCGAGAACGAGACGCCGTCGGCCCCATGCGCGCGGGCCCATTCCATGGTCTGAAGGGGAGTCAGCCCCAGGGGAAACAGCCCGTAGTTGTCGATGCCGACGCGCCGGGCGCCGGGTTCCTGGATGCTCGTCACCGGATGTTCACCATGCCCCACAGCGCCAGGAGGATGACGCCGACGAGGCCCCATGTGCCGAAGAACCCGAAGTAGTCCGTGCGGGCCGGTTTCATGATCTCCCACTGCGTGCCCGGGAAGACCTTGTCGGCCTCGAACCGTTCGGGATGCGCCACCGCCAGGGCGATGGCGGCCGACTCCGCGTCCGGCGTGGGCTGCACCGGCGTGTGCACCCGCGCGAAGAACCGGTCGAGGATGTGCTTCGGAACCGGTCGCGTCACCCACGAGATCACGAACAGCAGGAGGAACGGCACGAGGGCATCGAAGTAGAACCGCGCGGCGACCAGTTGCGGCTTGGTCCACGTCCGCAGATCGAATCCGAGCGTGTGCAGGACCCAGAGTTCAGCGTGGAACCGGCCGCGCCCTTCCCTCGGCGAGCCCGGGTCGTCCGGGTCGACGCGCACGACGCGCTCGAACAGGATCCCGACCGGCGGCATGACCTGCTGCCGCGTAATGATGGCGCCTTCCGCGGCCGCCCGTCCGGCAGCCACGTCCGTGGCGGTCGCGCTCACCTCCCCGACCTCCGTGCGGGCGGTCGTCTCGATGAGCCACGGCTCGTACCGCTGGGCCGTCTCCCAGCCCTGGAACCACGTCGGCACGATCGCGAAGAGCGTCAGGCAGATCACGACCTGGAGGATCACGGCCGTCTTCGTGACCCGTCGCCAGATGAACCCGAGCCAGATCGACGCCCCGAAGATCGCGGGCGCCGAGATGATGTACTGGAAGAGTTCCAGCAGGTTGTCGACGGCCATGGCGACACCAATCGCCCCCACGAGCGTCACGGCAATCACGAGGCGGCCGACGAGCAGGTAGTGCGCGTCCGAGCGGTCCGGCACGAGTGGCCGGTACAGGTTCCGGATGAAGAGGGCCGAGTGCGACACCGCCGACGCGTCCAGCGTGGACATGTTCGCGGCGAGCACGCCGACGAGCATGAGCCCGATGGCCCCTGGCATGAGCAGGTCTCGCGTCATGACGCCCCAGATGAGGTCGGGGTCGTGCAGCGAACCCCCGTACAAGCCGATGGCGATGAGTCCGGCGAGCGCCCAGAAGAGCATCAGGATCCGCTTCGTGAACATGCCGCCAATCATGCCCACGCGCGCGTCGAACTCGTTCACCGCCGACCCGGCCGTCTGCATCCCCGAGACGACGGCCACGATGGAGACGAGGTTGGCCAGCACCATGGCCAGGATCGTGTACCACGCGTAATCGCTGAGGGTCGCCGATCCGAACAGGTCGAACCGGTGTGCCGGGATGGCCGCGTGCAGGCCGGCGAAACCGCCAAGCTTGGCGAGGCCCACCGGCACGAGAATTACGGAGAACACGACGATGAGCACGCCCTGAATCGCGTCGGTGATGGCCGCGGCGCGGAAGCCGCCCATCATGGTGTATGCCCCGACGATCACGGCGTAGAGGACGTAGAACCACACCGGGTCGACGTGGGAGACGAACGACTTCAACTCACCGCGGGCCTGCTTCTGCTTCAGGACGTCCCACCTGGCGGTCTGGGCTTCGCTCAAGCCATGGGCCTTTTCGGCGTCGAGCGCGCGCAGTTCTTCGAATTCCGCCACCGCCGTCCGTTCGGCCGGCGTGTAGGCCTCGACGGCCTTGGGAGTCATGGCGACCATGGTCTTGCCGGCGACGATCATCCCGATGCCGCCGCCGATGAAGGCCGAGAGCGCCAGCGTGAAGACCGCGTACGCGGCGGCGAGGAAAGGACTCTGGAATCGTTCCGCGTAGAAGTCGCCGATGGTCGTCAGGCGGACACGACGGAAGAACTGTGTCGTGAACCAATAGAACGGCGTGAGAAAGAGCACGAGCGACTGAATCCACATCCCGCCCATGCCCTGTCGATAGACCTCGCGGGACACGGCGACGGCCTGGTCGGCGTTGGTGGAGCAGCCGAAGTTCAGGAAGAACTGGTAGACCTTGCCCAGGCGTCGGCCGGCCAGGAAGAACTCGTCCAGATCCTGGTTCTGCCGGGCGACACGCTGGCCGATCCAGACGGTGACAGCCAGGTAGGCGGCAATGATGCCCAGATCGATGACGTGGAGACCCCAAATGTACATGGCTGGTTCCGACCAGGGGGACTGTCGTCGGAACTGTAGCCGGGAGGACGCGTCACGGGCAAGCGAAGTTGTGGGGTTCGGTATATGCTGGCGACATTGTTGCAAGACTGGCGGACAGGGAGGGCAGGTGATGCGGGGAGTTCGAACCGAGATGTCGCGGGGGCTTCGGGGGCTGGCCTTGGCCACGATGGCGATGGTGTGTCTGGGCGCGGTGGCCCTGGCGGGCCAGAATGGCGCGTCGAAGCCCAGAATGTCCGCCGAACTGGCGCTGGCGACGTCCGTCGCCGAATCCCGCATGACGGAAACCGTCCGCACGCTCGTGGCGTTCGGCACGCGCGCCTACGGCACGCCGTCTAACCACACGGCTGCCGCCTGGTTGTCGAGCGCGTTTCGTGAAGCTGGGCTCAAAGTCGACATTCGTAAGGACACTCCGCGCCCGTGGTATCAGCCGGTCAAGTTCGAAGTGCGGGCGGGCGGCGCCGGCGCGCCGGGGAAGCTGCTCGAGACGGCCTGGCCGAGCGCCGGGTCACCGTCGGTCAAGGGTGAGGGCGAACTCGTGCTCGGGATTGCCCAGGGTGCCGTCTGCCTGGTGTCCGCAAACCCGACGCCCGAGAACACGGCGGGATGCGCCGCCGTGTTGTTCGACGGCCGGGCCGCCTCGTCGGGCTGGCCCACGCCCGGACGGCTGCGGGGAACGTGGACCGTGCCGGTCTTCAACGTCGGGCCGAAGGACACCGCGCCGCTGCGCGAATTGCTGGGCTCCGGCGGCCGGATCCGTGCGTCATTCGCCCTCGAGGCTGCCAGCGGGACCGACGGGGCGTCGACCGTCGTGGCCACGCTTCCGGGTCGCGATCGGTCGAAGTACATCCTGTTCTGCGCGCACGGTGACTCCGATTCCGGCGGCCCCGGTGCCAACGACAACGCGTCCGGCGTGGCCATCGTCCTGGAGATCGCGCGCACCCTGTCGGCGGCCGTGAAGGCCGGGCGCGTGCCGCAGCCGGCCTGGGACGTGCGGTTCGTGTCCTGGGGCGGCGAGATGTCGTCCACGCGCGAATACGTCGCGGCCATGGCGTCCGACCAGGCGCAGCTGCAGGCCGTGTTCAACTTCGATCAGTCAGGGTTCGGATCGTCCCGGGAAGCGCTCTACGTCGAGCCGGACGATGTGCCGATCAACAGGGAGATCATCACGCTGGTGCGGACCGTGATGACTGACCATCTGGGCGCGAAAGGATTTCCCGAACATGCCGCGAGCGTGAAGTCGCAGGGCGGGACGGATTCGTACGTGTTCCAGAACACGCGAACGCCCGGTGCCACGCTCTACCCGTCGATCACGCTCTACACGTCCGCGTGGGACCGCGAACGCACCGTGCCGGTCACCGAGGGGTTCCCGCCGATCAATTGGTACCCCGGCGAGCAGCCCGGCCTGATTACGATCGACGGCGACCCGTTCTATCACTCGTCGGGCGACACGCCTGCCAATACGACGGACACGGAGCCGGGCAACATGGGATGGTGCGCGCGTGTGGGATTGTTGAGTGCGCTTCGGCTGATGGCGGGGAAGTAGGCAGAACGGGGATCAGGGGACAGGCGATAGGGAACAGGGAACGTCCAGAGGCCCGAAGCTGAAAGCCGAACGCCGAGATCCGAAAGCCTGAAGATGCGGAGGCGAGGGCGGATGTTCACCCTCGCCTCCGCGCGTCTCACACGAGCGGCGTGGTGCCCGGGATCGCGACGCCCGGCACCGGATTCGGACCGAACTCGTACTTCGCCGGCGACAGGTTCAGCTGCGACGAGTTCATCACCCAGTCCCACGAGATCGCGCGGCCGGTATACGCGCTCATGCGGCCGGCGATGGCCATGAGCGTGCTCTCCGCGACCTGCCGCCCTTCATTCAGCGGCTTGCCGGCGCGAATCGACGCGATCAGGTCGATGTGTTCCTGCACGTACGGGTTGGTTTCGTCACCTTCGAAAGTCCAGGACTTCTTGCCCGTGATCTTCGTGGAGTTCGAGGTGCTCACCGCGACGCCCTTGGTCCCGACGAGCCGTTCTTCGACGCGGTCGTTGCAGCCCTTGGTCTGGCGGCACATGCTCGACACGCGAACGCCGTTGGCGTATTCGAACTCGACGGCGAAGTGATCGAAGATGTTGCCGTACTCCGGCGCGACGCGCACCTGGCGGCCGCCCATGCCCATCACGTTCTTCGGTACGCCCAGGGCCCACTTCACGACGTCGATGTTGTGCACGTGCTGCTCGACGATGTGATCGCCCGAGGTCCAGGTGAAGTACAGCCAGTTGCGGCACTGCCACTCGATCTCGCTCATGGCGGCCGTCTTCTCCTTCACCCAGAGATCGCCCTGGTTCCAGTAACACTGGGCGGCGACGATTTCGCCGATCTGCCCGTCCTGGATCCGCTTCATCATCTCGAGATACCGCTTCTGGTGGCGGCGCTGCGTTCCCGCGACGATGGCGAGGTTCTTCTGCTTCGCCAGGTCGGAGGTGGCGATGACGGAACGGATGCCCAGCGGGTCGACGGCGACCGGCTTCTCCATGAACACGTGCTTGCCGGCTTCGATGGCGGCCTTGAGGTGGATAGGCCGGAATCCCGGGGGGGCCGCCGTCAGAATCAGGTTCACGTCGGGAAGCGCGCACACCTTCTGGTAGTTGTCGAAGCCGTCGAATCGGCGATCGGCGGGCACCTTCACCCGTGTCGGGTACTCTTTGGTCAGCCGATCGAACGACGACTGCACCCGGTCCGGGACCAGGTCGCCGAGCGCCACGATCTCGACGGCGGGGTCGGCCTTGAGGCAATCGAGGGCGGCGCCGGTCCCGCGGCCGCCGCAGCCGATGACGCCGACCTTGATGGTGTCGGAGCCCTGCGCGAAGACGTTGAAGCTCGATGGAAACGCCGCCAGCATCGAAGCCGCGGCGGCCGTGCGGACGAAGTCGCGACGGCTGACGGAGTCGTTGGTCCCAGTGCTCATGTCGGATCTCCCCCTCAGAACTGATCACACGCGCGATACGCTTCGATGACGGCGCGTTCGCCTTCGATGCCGGGCCGGCTCTGTCCATGCTCCATGCACAGGACGCCCTGATACCCCTTGCCGTGGATGTACTTGAAGATGTTTCGGAAGTTGATTTCGCCGGTGGTCGGCTCCTTCCGGCCCGGGTTGTCGCCGAGGTGGAAGGCGCCAATCTGATCCCACGCCGCCTCGATGTTCGGCAGGATGTTGCCCTCGCTGATCTGCTGGTGGTAGACGTCGTCGACGATCTTGCAGGACGGGCTGTTGACGGCCTTGCAGATCTGGTACGCCTGCGGGAT
>CAZJRM010000094.1:0-16157 GCA_964547975.1 uncultured Vicinamibacterales bacterium
GCGTCGATGTATGGGTCGCCCTGCCGGTGTGTTACCGTGTCGCCCGGATACCTCGAGCTGTTGCGAGTACCTCGCGCAGGTGGCCGTCTGATCGACGAGCGCGATGGCTCTGGCGCTCCAGGCGTCGTCGTCGTGAACACGTTGGCGTCGCGGCGGCTCTGGGGTGGTCGCGATCCTATTGGCCAGACGCTCCGCATCCGGCGCGGATCGCCGCTCACCGTGATCGGCGTTGTGGAGGAGACGGACCGAACAGCGCGGGACTTTGGCGATCGGTGTTACATCTTCGTCCCGCTCGCTCAGCGCTACACGCCTCGTTTCATGGTCGCAACGGCCGGCCCCCTGGCGTCGGCGGTGTTGTCCGGTCCGCTCAGCCGTAACCTGGCACGTGTGGCACCGGAGGTTCCCGTCTTCAACGTGACGACGGCCGAGGAGAGTCTGCGTGCGGCGAGTGGCCCGCTGCGCACGGCAGCGCTGGGCTGGCTCGTACTGGGCGCGATTGGGCTCGTGACTGCGGTCGTGGGCCTCTATGCCGTGATGAGCTTCGCGGTGACAATGCGACGCGGGGAGCTTGGGCTGCGGAGTGCCCTTGGCGCAGGTGCGGGACGGTTGTTCCTGATGATCGTCAGCGACGCGTGGCGACTCCTCGGCATGGGGATGATCGCCGGCGTGCTCCTCGCCCTGCTGGTCGCGTCGCAACTGCGCGAGTTCCTCGTGGGCGTCGCTCCGTACGATCCCGTGACGTACGTGGGCGTTGCGGTGTTCATGCTCGGCGTCGGCACGGTGGCGGCTGCGGTACCGGCGCGGCAGGCGCTCGGAATCGAGCCGGCGGTGGTACTGAACGGCGGCTGAAGTATCGAAGTCGCGGCAGGAGATGGGGGCTTGAGAATTATAAAGTATTAGTTTATAAATCTCACAATGCGATACGTGGTTCGCCACCTTGAGTCTCAGGTGCTCGGGGCCCTGCGCCGGTTCCCGGCCGTCGTCCTGACCGGCGCACGTCGGACGGGGAAGACGTCACTGCTTCGGCACCTGTTCCCGAAGGCCAACTACTGCCTGCTCGAGGACCCCGATGTTGTGGCGCGGCTGCGGGCCGACCCCCAGGGTTTCCTGGACGAGCTCCAGACACCCGTCATCCTCGATGAGGTGCAGCACGTTCCGGAAGTGTTCGCCTACGTACGATCGCGGATCGACCGGCGTCCCCGACGAATGGGTCAGTGGGTGCTGACGGGCTCTCAGGAGGCCCCGCTGATGCAGCGCGTGTCGGAATCGATGGCCGGCCGGGCGGCGGTGCTGCAACTCCTTCCCCTCTCGTTGCGAGAGTCGTCGAAGGTCTCTCTCCGCCAGGGGGGGTACCCGGAGGCGCTGGCTCGACCGGGTTCAGCGCGTCTGTGGTTCAGTTCGTATGTGCAGACCTACCTGGAACGTGACGTGCGGGCGATCACCGCGGTCCGCGACCTCGCCACATTCCGGAGGTTCCTCGCGCTGTTAGCGAGCCGGCACGGCCAGATCCTGAATAGAACTGACCTCGCGGCACCGATCGGCGTCAGTGTCCCGACAGTGACGCAGTGGCTGGGTATCCTCGAGATGACGGCCCAGGTGCTGGTCGTGCCTCCGTTCTACGACAACGTGGGCAAGCGCCTCACCAGGTCCCCGAAGGTCTACATCGCGGACTCCGGCCTCGCGTGTCACTTGTTGGGGATCGACACCGCTGCCGAACTCGCCAAGTCCCCATTCCGCGGCGCGCTCTTCGAGGGCTTCGTCGCCGCGGAGATCGCCAAGGCCCAGGTCAACGCCGGCGGACGTCGGCAGATCTACCACTTCAGGGACGAGCAGGGACTCGAGGTGGATTTCGTGATCCCGGGTCGTTCGGGCGCTGTCACGCTCGTCGAGTGCAAGGCATCCAGGACGGTCGTACCTGCCATGGCAGGCCCGCTCCGCCGCCTGGCCGAGGCGATTCGAGGGAAGAGCGTGTCGAACTCCGCCGTCCAGGCGTACCTCGTTCACGAGACACGTGACCAGAGCCCGATACGAACGTCAGCCTTGTCCCCGGGCGTCCGGGCACTGGGGTGCCGCGAGCTTCTGGGCCAGCTCTTTCCGTCTTGAGCCGTTGTAGACGACGCTGCCACGCCCCTGGAAGCCCGCCGGACGGCAGTCGGCGACCGTGCGTCCAGCGGCCGAGCGAAGGAGTCGGTACACGCTGGCGCGAGTCCGGTAACCGACCGACAATGCGACGGCCTCGACCTTCATACCCTCCGACAGCAGGCGTTGCGCTTCGATCGCCCGCAGCATCGCCAGTAATCTCCCCGGCGCCACTCCCGCGTGGGCGTAGATCGCTCGATGCAGCGTCCGTGGGCTGATCCCGAGCGCCTTGGCCACTTCCGCGGTCGTCAGCAGTTCGGGAAGGCGAGTCTGCATGTAGGCGATCGCGTGAGCTCCCGTCGTCGGTCCTGGCATCAGGCGCCTCCCGTTAGCGATAGAATGGCTGGCGACCGGAGAACCGCGTGAGCGAAGCCGAGCTGCCCATCCCGCCGAACAACGAACATCTCCGCGGGTGGAAGGAAATCGCCGACGTCGTCCACTCGTCCACACGCTCCGCCCAGCGCTGGGAGCGGACGATGGGGCTCCCGGTGCACCGCCTGCAGGGCCTGCGCGGCGTGCAGGTGTTTGCGCGTCGCGAGGAACTGGTCGAGTGGATGGCCTCCGATGCAGGACGGCGAGCGCGGGAGAGCGCGGACACGAACGGGGGTGCGGCGCCCGAAGAGCCTGAGGCTCTGCAGCCACACGTCGTTCGGCGCCCGTGGCGCTGGTTTCTGCTGGCCGCCTGCCTCGTCGCAGCCGCCGTCGTGGCCTGGGCGCTCTACCCGACGTCCACTCCATCGACGGTCGCGGCGCGAACAGAATCCCAGGCGCCGTCGACCCCAATGGTCAACCTGAAGATCGCGGTCGGGACCCAGCGCCCGGTGGTGATTGGCATCCCCAACGGCACCCTCGGGCGGATTTCGTTGCCCCGGAACCTGGGGACGCTCGGTTTCGTCCCCCGCCTGGCGGGCAACGGGGTGGACGTTCAGCTGTTCCAGATCGACGGGACGGCAGCCAACGGCGAACCCGTCCTGACGGAGCTTGGCCGAGCCTCCCTCGCCGCGCACACGCCGGTTCATTTCGACACGAACCCCACGCCCGTTCGAGTCGAGTGGGTCGCACCCTCAAAGCCTGAAGCGCCACTCGCCGACAGACGCTGACCGTCTCCCGCCGGCCTTGTCGGAATGCCGCATCCGCCCTGGCCGGGCGGCGCCGTTGCTGCTGGTTCGAACGGGCACTGGCAGGCTGCCGGGCAGCAGCATCGGCCGCACTCGGTGATGACGTAACACCCGCAATAGAGCGTGTCGTCGCACAACACGCAGCAGGTGAGACAGGGACCACTCGCGACCGGCGGTGTCGCCGCTGGCGGCAACGTGGTCTCCCACGTGAGGTCGAAGGCAGGCTCGCTCACGCCGATTCGCGTGACGGTACCCTGCTGCATGTCGTACTTCCCGAGCTGGCGCAAACCTTCGTTGCCCGTGCCCGCATCGACGAGCACTTCGAGGACCGTCAGTTGCAGACCGGCGCCCCTGAGAACCGGAGTCAGCCCAATCGCCGGCGCGTCGCCCACCTTGATGCGGCCCATCTCGCCGTTGCGGACGTGCACGGTTGCCTGAGAGTGCCCGCCGACCTGGATGCTGAGCACGATCCGGTCGTTGGAGACCGGGACCGAGTACGCCTTCACCTGGGCGTCGGCGGCGAGGGGGGCGAGAGCCAGCAGAGTGACGGTCAGGGCGCGAGCAAGGTACATGGTTCCTCCAGCGTGAGCATGGCGACGCCCGCACCCCTCCACAAGCGTCAACAGACGACAAATGGCCGCTGTCGTCACTTGTCGCTCGTTGTCGTGCGTCCCGAGAGCGCCGTTTCACCCTGAACGTGCGACAATCCCCCCGGCATCGTGGGCCAGCTCTTTCGGGAGGCGACCACCATGTGGATGGATACGGTCCTGGCGTTGCGCAGACTCCGCCACGCCAGGACCTTCGTGCTCGCGGCCATCCTGATGCTCGCCGCCGGCGTCGGCGTCAACACCGGCCTCCTGGCCATCGCCCGCGGCTTCAACGCCACTCGTGCTGGCATCTCCAGCCCCGACACGCTCGTCTCCCTCAACCGCGACCGCGTCGGAGGGCAGGGCACCGGATTCCTGTCCTGCCCCGATTACCGGGATGTGCGCGCCTCCGGAGCCTTCGCCGAGGTGGTCGCCTCCAGGTTCTTCATGGGGCCCGTCCGCCTGTCGGGCGAAGCGCGCGTTCTCGTCATGGAGTCCGTCTCGGAGAGCTACTTCCGCGCCCTCGGCGTCGCGCCAATTGTCGGCCGTTCCATCGATGCGGGAAGCGCCGGCCAGTCATCCGGTGTGTGCGTGATCAGCAGCCGGCTCTGGCAGCGACAATTCAACGGTGGCGCGGAGGTCCTGTCGCGGCGGCGTCGTGAACTGGCGCTGCGCCTCGCGCTCGGCGCGACGCCCGGCGGGCTGACGATGCTGGTCCTGAAACGGAGCTTGATGCTGACCGCCGTCGGCTGCGCGGCGGGGCTCGGCCTGGCGATGCTCTCGGGCAAGGTGGCCGGCGCGCTCTTCTTCAATCCCGGGTCGCTGGATCCGATCGTGGGCGTGGCGGTGCCGATTGGCGCGCTGGCGCTCGCCACGGCGGCCTGCGCCGGCCCCGCGTGGGCGGCGTCACGCGTCGATCCGGTGAAAGGGCTGCGGGAGTGAGGGGTGTGAGGATCCTGAAGTGACGCTTTAGATTGCTCACCTGCAATTGTGCATTTGGAATGCACAATTGCACGGCTCGAACTTGAAGCACTTGAGAGTGGGGAGTAGTATCAACTCATGCTCGACTGGCGCAGTTGCCCTGCGGTCGAACGACAGGCCGACAAGGTCGGCGGGGCGTGGGTGTTCCGCGGCACTCGGGTGCCCGTACGTGCGCTGTTCGAGAACATCGAGAGCGGTGCCAGCGTCGATGACTTCCTCGCCTGGTTCCCCGGTGTCGGCCGCGAGCTGGTGGCCGCTGTTCACACTCACACCGAGCGCAGCCTCGACCGCTCATCCTCGAGGCGCTGACCGCACTGGAGCCAGGCACGGTACGGCTCGTGGAGTTCTGATCGCGCCAGAACAGGGGTGTGAGGATCCTGAAGTGACACTTTAGATTGCTCACAGTCACGCTGAATCACTATCGGCAGGGCTGAAGCCCTGCCCCACGACAGACACGCTGCCCCACGACAGAACGCGTGTCCCGCTGTCAGCGAAGCTGCAGCACCAGTACTGGCACGGCCGGATCGCCCGCGAACGACGCCGTCAGAATCGTGACGTTACCTGCGTCCGCGCTAGTCTCGATCGGACGGCCGCTTTCGAGGACGCGGCATGAGGCGACACGCGACGCTGGAATCGGCAGCGTCACCGACGGTCCCGTGGCCTTCGTCAGGAACACGTACACGTTTGTGCCGCCGCCGGGCGTCGCGCGCTGCGTCAGGCGCACGCCGCCGGGCGGCGTGACATCCATCGGCGACGTGCCGTAGATCGCGTCGGCGTTCGCCTCCGTCCATCCGCCCACTTCACGCAGGCGACGAACGGCGGCCGCGGGGAGCCGACCGTCGGGCATCGGTCCCACGTTCAGCAGGTAGTTGCCGCCCATCGACACGTTCTGCGCGAGCAATTCAGTGAGCGTGCGGCTCGACTTCCAGTTGAAGTCGTTCGCGTGCCAGCCCCACGACCGGCAGATCGTCGCGGGCGTCTGCCACGGCCGCCCGAGATTCTTCGTGGGATGTTCGTTGTCGCCGGTCTCGAGGAAGTCGATGTCGTTACCCGGGTTGTGCGCCGCAATCCGGCCGTTGATGAGGCAGCGCGGGCTCTTGCGCCGGATGAGGCCGATCAGTTCGTCACGCCGCGCGGGCGTGATGTGTGTCTTCGCTTCTTCGTCCCACGTGTCGAACCAGAAGAGATCCGGATCGTAGCGGTCGATGAGTTCGGCCACCTGCTTGAGCGAGACGCCCTGCCAGTACCGCTCGAACGCCTCCTGCGACGGCTGACGTTCGGGCGCCCAGTACGGCCACGCGCCGCCATCGTGGTGCCAGTCCTGCCAGTGCGAGTAGTAGAAGCCGAACTTCAGGCCGTACTTGCGGCACGCCTTCGCCAGGTCGCCGAGCAGGTCGCCCTTGAACGGCGTCGAGCCGAGGTCGTAATCCGTGACCGCCGAGTTCCACAGCGCGAAGCCGTCGTGGTGTTTCGCCGTGATGACGAAGTACCGCATGCCCGCGCGTTTGGCCTCGAGAATCCAGGCGTCAGCGTCGAACTTCACCGGGTTGAACTGCTTCACCAGCGCGACGTACTTGTCGCGCGGCACTTCGAGGCGCTGCTGCGCCCACTCGGCATACCAGCTGCGGCCGTTCGGCAACTCCGGCGCGGGCAACGTGTGGCCGTTCCACGACCCACCGAGGATGCTGTAGAGGCCGAAGTGGACGAACATCCCGAAACGCGCTTCGGTGAACCACTTCACGCGCTCCGCGCCCGGCATCTGCGCGGAAGGGAGGGAGGACAGGACGAGGACGGCGACCAGGGCGAGGAGGATGGGACGGCGCATGGGGGAACTGTACAGCGCCTGGCGCCTGGAGCCTAGCGCCTGGGCTTCCTGAGATATGTGTAGGGGCAAGGAACGAGGACCAAGGAACAAGGAACAAGGAACAGGGGCAAGGTGCAAGAGGCAAGGCCGATAGCCGCGAGCCGCAGGCCGTGAGCCTGTCCCTACACCTGTCGTAGCACCCTTGCCAGCGCCTCGTCTTCGTCCTCGAAGACCGTGCGCAGGTCGAGGACCACGCGGCCGTCTTCGATGCGCGCGATGACCGGCGGGTCGGAGTGGCGCAGCGCGGATTCGAGCATGTCCGCCGACATACCGTGGCGCTCGAGCGCGAGCAGGCGCGTGGGCAGCGTCGCGCCCGGCGTCGTGCCGCCGCCAATCGTCGACGCGCCATCGACGATGGCCGTGTCGTAGAGGCCGGTCGCGGCGAGGCGTTCGGCGAGGCACACTGCGCGGGTTTCGATGTCGGCCGGCGTGCGCGTCAGCATCCGCAGGATCGGGACCGTGTCTTTCGCGCGGCCCGATGCGTATTCGACGAGCGTGCCCGTCAGCGCGGCGTACGTCATCTTATCCACGCGGAGCGCGCGCATCAGCGGGTGCTTTCGCACACGCTGCACGAGATCCTTGCGGCCGAGAACGATGCCGGCCTGCGGCCCGCCCAGCAGCTTGTCGCCGCTCACGCACAGCAAGTCGATGCCGGCGCGCAGGCTGCCCTGCACCGTCGGCTCGTCGCGCAGGATGGCCTCGAGGCCCGGTACCTCCGCCGGCCTGAAACCCGCGAGTTCTGTCGCCGACAGCGCGCCAATCAGGTTGCCGCTGCCCAGGTCTTCGACCACCGGCAACTGCCGCGCGTGGCCCACGGCCACGAGTTCCTCCGCAGTGGGAGTCTCCGTGAAGCCTTCGATGCGGAAGTTCGAGCGATGCACCCGCATGATGAACGCGGTCTTGTCCGTGACCGCCGCGTCGTAGTCCGCCGCGCGCGTGCGGTTCGTCGTGCCGACTTCGCGCAGGACCGCGCCCGATTGCGCCATCACGTCCGGCACGCGAAAGCCGCCGCCAATTTCCACCAGTTCGCCGCGCGACACGATCACCTCGCGTCCGGCCGCCAGCGCCGCCAGGACGAGCATCGTGGCCGACGCGCAATTGTTGACGACCACCGCGGCTTCGGCGCCCGTCAGTCGGCAGAGCAGCGCTTCAGCGTGCGCGTCGCGATGGCCTCGTCCACCGGCCTCGAGGTCGTACTCCAGTGTCGAGTAGCGTCGGCCGATCTCCGTGACGTGGGCGAGCGCCTCCGGTGACAGCGGCGAACGCCCGAGGTTCGTGTGGATGATGACGCCCGTGGCGTTGAGGACGGTGCGAAGAGACGAGGCGAACATGCGGCGCAACCGGGGCTCGAGGCGGGTTTCGATCGCCTCCATCGCGTCCGAGGCCGACGCCGGCTCGTCACCGGGCATGCCGGTGCGTTCCGCCGCCACGAGCCGCTGCCGAAGGTCGTCGGTTTCGTCGCGCAGGGCCTGCACGACGGCGGTGTGGCCGTACTCCTCCAGCAGGCGTTGCACGCGCTCACGTTGCCGCAATTGCTCGATCGACGGAATCACGCGGAAATCAGGCATGATATTGCACCAGTCTGGCTCTCAGGATACCATCGGACCCGCCCATGGCAGAGACTTCACCGACCAACGAGACGGGCCTAGACGCCCCCGAGACCCAGCCCGCACGACCGCGTTTCCGGCCTCGCGAGCAGTTCTGGCCGTACGCCGACCTCGAAGAAGAGCCGTCCGACGAAGAACTTGCGCGGCTCGATCCCGACCTGCAGGATGCGCTCTACGACCGGCCGATCTCGCGGCCGTTTTCCTACACGATCGTCTTCGCCCCCTTCGAGGGCCCGGGTTACGAGAAAGCCGTCGAACACGCGAAGCAGACCAGCGAATACCTGGAGGCCGGCCAGGGCGAGCGCCTGCGTCATCGGGCCCGTTACCGCCCGGACCAGGTGGTCGAGCTTCGCGACCTGTGGCAGATCGTCGGCGGACACCCGTCGGCGGACGTGCTGCTGGACGACAAACCGGTTCCGTACGCGCGCGAGCTCTGGTTGCCCCTGTTGTGGTACCTGATTCCGCGGTGAGATAGCTGTGGCTGGCGACTTCGAATCCGCGTTCCGCACGCTCGAGGCGGAGCTGCGCAAACTCGAAGCCGAATACAACATGTTCTTCGCCGGGTCGCTTCCGCGCCCGCCGTGGGAGACGCGCACCGCCGTCGAACAGGCCGTCAAACGTCTCGACCGCATCGTCACGTCGGAAGGTTCGTACGCGGACAAGTTCAGGCTCCAGACCCTCCAGGCGCGGTTCTCCACCTTCGTCGAGTTGTGGGACCGTGGCCTGAAGGCGCGCGAGGAAGGGCGCCCCGGTCCCTTCGAGTCGCGCCGCGCCCAGCGTCCCGCCGAAGAGCCGGCGCCCAGGAAAGACCGGCTGGTCTACGTCACGACTTTCGACGACCCGATGGAGGAACTCGACAAGCTGCACGAACTGTACGAGCGGCTGGCCGACGTGCGCCGCGATCTCGGTGAGTCCCAGGTGCCGTTCCACCGTTTCGCCACGCTCGTCCGCGAGCAGGTGTCCACCATCAAGAAACGGGGCGCTCCCGAAGTCGCGTTCCGCGTGGCCGTCCAGGACGGCAAGATCGCGTTTTCCGCGCGGGGCCTCGTGGGTTTTCCGGGAGAGGGCGGGAGCGAGACGTAGGAGAGAGGGCGGGGGGCGAAAACGCCCGGGGCCGACACGATCAGCCCCGGGGCTCTAAGAGTCAGTCGACTACAGCCGGACGACGTTCCCGGCCTGCGGGCCCTTCGGGCCGTCGACGATTTCGAACTCAACCGCCTGGCCTTCCTCGAGCGAGCGGAATCCGGCGCCCTGGATGGCGGAGTAGTGCACGAACACGTCACTGCCCCCCTCGCGCTCGATGAAGCCGTAGCCCTTGGTGTTGTTGAACCACTTGACCTTGCCTGTAATGCGCATTCGTTCCTGCCTTGCATCTGGGCGGTGAGACACCGCCGCTCGTCTTACTGACCCCCGCTCTCACGGGGGCACTTTCCTACCGCGTTCGTGTGCGGTTGACGACGCTGGCCCACAGCGCCGCTCAAGCCATCATAGCGGTGGGGCTGGGGCGGATGTCAACCAGACAGGGGATAGGGAAAAGGCGATAGGGCAGAGGGGAAATACCGGAAACGTACACGACCCGCTATCGCCGCGGAGCGGGGACCGTCGCTGGCGGAACGATCTGGATGACTGTCGGGAAGGCCGCCGGCGTGGCGCCGAACTTCGGGTTCGGCAGCCCCGGCGAACCACCCGTGGTGTAGTCCTTCACCGTGACGCCAGGCGGGAAGGCGACCTGCTCTTCGCGGAACTTGCCGACTTCGAACATGTGCGTCGCCGGCACCTCGAAGACGAGTTCGCCCTTCTGTTTCAGCACGGTCTTGTAGTAGTTGACGACGTCGTTGAACCGCTGGACCGTGCCGTACAGGTAGAAGCGCTGGCCGGCGCCGCCGGCGTCGTAGGAACCGAGGAACTGCGCGTTCGGCATCACCGGCGAACCGAGGAACGTGTCGGTCGGCGGCTGTTCGGCCGTGAGCGCGCCCGTGGCTTCGGGACGCGAAGCGGTGGCCGCTGGCTCCGTGGCCGGCGCCGGCGCACGCGTCCCGGCGGGCGCCACCGTCGTTCCAGGCGCCGTCGTCGTCGTGCCGGGCGGCGGGGTGGTCGTCCCAGGGGCGGCTGCGACCGGCTTGGGCGGCGGTTGCGGCTTGGCGACAGGCGGCTGCGCCCACGCCGCGTCGGATCCCAGCGCCAGCACGAGGGCCGCTGCCGCGGAGACGAAGAACGACGTTCGGCGACCGTCCTGGACCATACTGGCATTATGCGCGACCTGCTGGCGTTTTGTGAATCCGAACACGCGTGGGCCGTCGAGACCACCCGGGCGCTGGTCGAACTGGAGTCGCCGTCGACCGACAAGGTGGCGGCGGACGCCTGCGGGCGAGAACTGGCGCGGCGCCTGGCGGACCTCGGCGCCCGGGTGCAACACCTCCCCCGCGAATCGGCCGGCGACCACGTGCTCGCGGAGTTCGGCTGCGGCGATCGCCAGGTCCTGCTGCTCGGCCACTACGACACGGTCTGGCCGGTCGGCGAACTCGCGCGACAGCCGTGGCGCGACGAAGACGGGCGGTTGTCCGGCCCGGGCGTGTACGACATGAAGGCGGGGCTTGCCCTCGCGATACTCGCGGTGCGGGCGCTGCAGGAGAGCCGCGACGGGCTGCCCGGCCGCGTGACGTTCCTCGTGACGAGCGACGAAGAAACGGGCAGCGAATCCTCTCGGCGGGTCATCGAAGACGAAGCCCGCCGCAGCGAGGCGGTGCTCGTGCTCGAACCGTCGCTGCCGGCGGGCGCGCTGAAGACCTCCCGCAAGGGGTGCGGCCAGTACACGGTGTGCGTGCAGGGGATCGCGGCCCACGCCGGTGTCGAGCCCGAGAAAGGCGCGAGCGCGATCCACGAACTCGCTCGCCTCGTATCGCTCGTCGCGTCCTGGCAGGATGTCTCGCGTGGCCTGACGATCAACGTGGGCACCATCACCGGCGGCACACGGCCCAACGTGGTCGCCGAGTCGGCTGAGGCCGCGGTGGACGTCCGCGTGGCGACGCTGAGGGACGCGGAGCGCATCGACGCGCTGATGCGCGCATTGCGGCCGGCAGACCCGCGCGTGAGCCTCGAAATTGCCGGCGGATTCGACCGCCCGCCGCTCGAGCGGACGGACGGCGTCGCGACGTTGTTCGGCCAGGCGAAGGCGGTGGCGGCCGAACTGGGGCGAGAGCTTGGCGAAGGTGGCACGGGCGGCGGCTCGGACGGAAACCTCACGGCGGCCGCCGGCGTCCCAACACTTGACGGACTCGGTGCCGTCGGGGGCGGAGCCCACGCGGTCGGCGAATACGTCGACGCGCTGGAACTGCCCTGGCGCGCGGCCCTGGTCGCGGGGTTGCTGCGCCGGATTCTTGCCAGCTAGACTGGAAGAGTATTCGAAGCAGGTGAGCCATCATGGGTAACACACTCAAGACGACCTTGCTGCTGGCCGCGTTGAGCGGCCTGTTGCTGTTCCTCGGTGACCTCCTGGGCGGCCAGAGTGGGCTGGTCCTGGCCTTCGGCATGGCCGTGGTCATGAACTTCGCGTCCTACTGGTTCTCGGACAAGATCGTGCTGGCCATGTACCGGGCACAGCCGGTCGGGCCCGATCACCCGCTGTCGAAGCTCGTGGCGCGGCTGGTCCAGCGCGCCAACCTGCCGATGCCGAAGGTCTACGTGATCCCGGATCCGTCGCCGAACGCGTTCGCGACTGGCCGCAACCCCTCCCACGCGGCCGTGGCCGCGACCGAGGGCATCCTGCGCCTGATGGACGAACGTGAACTCGAGGGCGTGATGGCCCACGAACTGGCCCACGTCAAGAACCGCGACATCCTGATCAGTTCGGTGGCGGCGACGATTGCGGCGGCCATCATGATGGTGGCGCGCATGGCGCAGTTCGCGGCGATCTTCGGCGGCGCGGGCCGGTCGGATGATCGCGAAGAAGGCATGAATCCGATCGCGCTCATCGCGACCATGGTCCTCGCGCCGATGGGGGCGATGCTGATCCAGGCGGCGATTTCCCGTTCCCGGGAATTCGCGGCGGACGCCGAGGGTGCGCGCATTGCCGGGTCCCCGTACGGCCTGGCCGACGCGTTGCGCAAACTCGAGACGGCCTCGAAACGTATCCCGATGGACGCCAGCCCGGCGACGGCGCACATGTTCATCATGAAGCCGTTCACCGTGCGGGGCCTGATGTCCCTCTTCAGCACTCACCCGCCGACGGACGCGCGGATCAAGGCGTTGATGGGACAGCTCTAGGAGCAGGGAACAGGGGATAGGCGATAGGGGACAGGGAAGGCCGCGAGCCGCGAGCCGCGAGCCGCGAGCCGAGAGCCGCGAGCCTTTGATCTACAATGTGTCTCCCGCTGAGACACGATGCCTGACATCCTGACCGCCCCCGACCGTACCGTCGTCCTCATTCACCCCTGCACCACGCTGCGCGCGTCGGTCCAGCCGTGGTGTGACCTTCCGCTCGAACTGATTGCCGTTGGCAGCCCGCTCGTCCGCGCCGGGTATCGCGTCGTCATCATCGACCAGCGGATCCGCGGGGACTGGCGAGAGGCCCTGCGCGCGGAACTCGATCGCCGCCCGGTCTGCGTCGGGGTCACGTCGACGACGGGGCCCCAGTTGCGTCACGCGCTCGACGTGTCACAGGCCGTGAAGGCGCATGGCGCGACCCCGGTCGTCTGGGGTGGCATTCACGCGACGCTGTTGCCCGAACAAGTGCTGCAGCGGCCGGAGATCGACTACGTCGTGCAGGGCGAGGGCGAGCGGACGTTTCAGGAACTGGTCGATGCGATCGCCGGCGGGCGCTCGGCGGTCGGCATGGCCGGTGTGTGGACGCGGAGCGAGGGCAAGGCGGTTGGTGGTCCGCGGCGGCCCTTCGTCGATCTCGATGCCGAGCCGCCGCTCGAGTACGACCTGGTGGACGTGTCGAAGTACGCGCGCACCGTGTTCGGCATGAAGCGGCTCGCGTTTTCCACGAGCCGGGGTTGCAGCTTCCCGTGCGCCTTCTGCTACAGCACCATCGTGCACAAGCGCCACTTCCGAGCGTTGTCGCCAGGGGTGGCGGTGGCGCGGATGAAGGACTTCACCACGCGCTACGGCGTGAAAGGCCTGTTTCCGACCGACGCCAACTTCTTCCTCGATCTCGGCCGGGCACGTGCGATTCTCGAGGGCGTCGTGCGCGAGAAGCTCGATGTGGCGTTCACGCGCCTTCACGTGCGATTCGAGACGCTGCGCCGCTTCACGGACGAAGACTTCGCGCTGTGCGAACGCGCGGGCTGCCTGAGCCTCGCCATGGGCATCGAGTCGGGGTCGGCCAGGATCCGCGGCCTGTTGAAGAAGCCGATCGACGAGGGTGAGTTGATCGACCTCAATCGGCGGTTCACGCGCACGAGGATCATGCCCCTGTACTTCTTCATGATGGGCATGCCCACCGAGACGCGGGACGACCTGCGGGAGACGGTGCGCCTCTTCACGCGCCTCGCCGCGGACAATCCGCGTTGCTACATCTCAACGAACATCTACGCGCCGTATCCCGGCACCGAGTTGTTCGACCTGGCTGTCGCGGAGGGTCTCCAGCCGCCGACAACGATGGAGGGGTGGTACTCGTTCAGCTACCGCAACCTCGGCAATCACGGCGAGTGGCTCGCGCCGGACGTTCGCAGGACCGTCGAAATGCTCGACTTCTGCTCGTTCTTCGCGAGCGACCGTGCGTACGTGACGCCGTTCAAGCAGACGCATCCGATGGCCACGCTCGCGGCGCGCGTCTATGCGCCACTGGCGCGGTTCCGGATGAAGCACCTGCTGCACCAGGCGCCGATCGAGATCGTGGCCGCCCGGCGCCTCGGCCTCTACGGCAACACGGAATGACTCGCGAGAGGCGCGACTACTGGAACGGCGTGGGTGAGCGCTGGCTCGCTGAACGGCCTGACGCGCTGTGGCGGGCGTGCAGCGATGCCATCCACGAACACTGGCTCGACGAGGTGGCAGCCGACATCCGCGACGGGACGATCCTGAAGACGGATCTGTTCGACGAAGCCGTGTCGGACGGGCTGTCGCCGTGGTTCGAGCGCCGCGGGTGCCGGATCGTGGCGTGCGACCTCGCGCACGCGACCGCCCACGGGGCGGTTCGAAAGAGCACCAGGCTCGATGCCGCCGTCGCCGACGTGCGGCACCTGCCGTTCGCCACGGCCTCCTTCGACGGCGTCTTCTCGGATTCGACGCTCGACCATTTCGGCGCCGCGGGTGACGTGTCGGTGTCGCTCGGCGAACTCGCCCGCGTGCTCAGACCGGGCGGCCGGCTGCTCCTGACCATGGACAATCCGTCGAACCCGGCGGTGCGTCTTCGAAACCTCACGCCAACCTTGTGGGTGCGACTCGGCGTCGTGCCCTACGCGGTGGGCGTCACTCTCGATCGCGATGCCCTTGCTGCGGGCGTGAGCGCCGCCGGGTTCGTCGTGGACGATGTTCGGCCTATCATGCATGTGCCGCGCGTCTTGGCGGTGCCGGCGTGCCGCTGGCTCGCCGGGCACGCACTCACGCCGGACGTGACGCGGGCGTGGATCGGCCGCGTGTCCGGCGTCGAACGTGTCGGCCGATGGCCGGCCCGATGGCTGACGGGTCACTTCGTTGCTGTGGCGGCCAGGAGAGGCTGATGGGCAGCTCGACCAGGACGACCGAGATTCGCGATGCGTCAGGCGACGTTGTCGGCTACATCGCCATCGATTCGACGATTGGCGGCCGGGCGCGCGGGGGGCTGCGCATGCTGCCCGACGTCTCGCAGGACGAACTCGAGAAGCTTGCGCGTGCCATGACGCTCAAGTACGGCTTCCTGGGCCTGCCCCAGGGTGGCGCGAAGGGCGGCGTCGTCGGCAATCCGGACGATGGGCCGGAGCGTCGCGCGGAGGCGCTGGCGCGTTTCGCGCGAGCCGCGCAGGAGACGATTCGCCGCCGGGAGTACGTGCCGGATGCCGACATGGGTACGACTGGTCCCGAGATCCAGCGGATGCTCGAGGGCATCGGGATTCGCGTCGCGCCCCGCGAATACCGGGGCAGCCTGTCCGGCGACTTCACCGCCGCGACCGTCTTCGAAGGCGCGCGGGCTGCGGCGGCGGTCGCCGGACGACGCCTGGGCGAATGCCGGGTGGCCATCGAGGGTTTCGGCAAGGTCGGCGGCCCGCTGTCCGGGATGTTCGACGCCGCCGGGGCGAAGGTGGTGGCGGTGTCGACGCACCTCGGCGGGATCTACGATCCTGCCGGCCTCGACGTCGCCGCGTTGCGCGCGGCCGTGCGCCACGGCGGTCCGGCCGCGATGATGGCGACGCACCCGGCTCACGTCGTGCTCGCGGCTGACCTGAAGTTCGTCGACGCCGAGATCTTCTGCCCGTGCGCCCGCCACGACAGCATTCGCGAGGAAGACGTGCCGGCGTTGCCCGCGGCGATCCTGAGTTGCGGCGCGAATCACCCGGTGACGCCCGCAGCCGAGCGATTGTTGTGGGACCGCGGCGTGCTGTGCGTGCCCGACTTCGTGGCCAACTGCGGGGGGGTGCTGGGCGGCACGATGGAGTTCGCGGGGTGGAGACCCGCCGAGATCTTCGCGTTCTGCAACGTGACGTTCCGGCCTCGTGTCGAGACGCTCATCCGCGAGGCGCGGCGAACCGGACGACCGCTGCGCGACCTCGCCGAGTCGTCGTCTCTGGAGCGGTTCGCGGAGGTGAAGGCGCAGGCCGAGCGGCGGTCGCTGCGCGGGACGCTCGTCGAGTCGGCGCTGGCGGCGTATCGCGAAGGCCTCGTTCCAGGCCGCCTCGTCCGCTGGATGTCGGACGGCTACTTCCGCACGCGCGTGGGGTAA
>CAZJRM010000094.1:16257-18515 GCA_964547975.1 uncultured Vicinamibacterales bacterium
GCGAACCCGATCTGCGCGACGAACATCATGCGGTACATGTGCGCCCACGACACGTGGTTCTCCTCGACGGCGAGCGAGTCGGGGTGGCGCAGCATCAGGTAGCAGACGTAGAGGCCGTACGTTGTCATGACGAGGCCGAGCAGTTGCAAAGCCCAGAAGTGGCCCGTCAGGATGCCCGTCCACGCGCCGATCGGGATCATCAGGAACGGCAGGACGAACGACGGTGAAATCATCCAGGCCGCGCGGGTGACCCCGAACTGAATCGGCAACGTCCGGCATCCGCCGCGCCGGTCGCCGTCCATGTCGGCAAAGTCCTTGGTCGTCGTGGCGCCGAGCAGGAAGAGACCGAAGATCGACCCGATGAACCACGGCTCCCAGCCCATGCACGTCTTCACCGACGACCAGCCCGCGACCTTCAGCAGCACGCCGCGCGGAATGGCGATGGTGATGTTTGCCCAGAGGCCGAGGCGTTTCGTGCGGAACGGCGGCACTGAGTAGAGCGACGTGATGGCGCTCGCGGCCAGCACCATCCAGAAGACCTCGTGGCGCCCGCCCGGCGCGATGAGCCACGCCAGCACGAACGCGGCGGCGAAGGTGAACGCGGTGACGCCCCACGCCTCGCCCATCGTCATGCGCCCGCTCGGCAGCGGCCGCTTCGGCTTGTTCACGCGATCGATATCGAGATCGTAGATCTGGTTGAGCGCATTCGACGCGGCGTTGAGCACGGCGGCCATCAACGCGCCGAGGAGCGGCGGCACCATCAGGGACCAGGTCCAGGTTTCGGCGGGCTTCGCGCCGACGGCGGTCAGTGCGCCTGAGAAGAAGCCCAGCGCCGGCGCGATCAACGTGAACGGGCGCGCGAACTCGACGTAGGTCTGCCAGCGATCTCGAACGCTCACACGTACCTCATCAGCACAAGGGCGACAATCGCGCCCGCGGCCGTGTTCAGGAAGTTCAGCGCGTCGTTGTTCAGGTAACCCGCGCCTTCGAGCGTGGCCGCCAGCGCGCTTTCGAGCAGCGACCCGGCGCACGCGCCGGCGACGGCAATCCAGATCCAGGCGCCGGGGATGAGGCCGAGCGCCGCGCCGACCCACGCGAGCACGAGCGCGCCGATGAGGCCCGCGGCCGTGCCTTCGAGCGACATCGCGCCCGGCGTTCCCGGCCGGACGTCGGCCAGGGTCGTCACCAGGTACGTCTTGCCGCCCCACGCCTTGCCCATCTCGCTGGCGATCGTGTCGCTGCCGCCCGTCGCGAGCATCGTGACGAACGCCAGCAGCGCGGCGTCGTGATGGGGTGTGCTCACCGCCATCGCGGCCGCGATGGCCGCCAGGCCGGTGTTCGCGAAGGCGTTTCCCGCGCCCCGCCGCCCGCCGCGTTCTTCAGCGATGCCGAGCACCGACTTCCGCTTCAGCCCGAGGCGCGACGTGATCGTGGCCGAGAGGAATGTCAGGAAGAGCAACGCCCAGCCCTGCCAGCCGGCGTCCAGGAACACGACCATGCCGATGATCCAGCCGGCGATGAACCCGGACAGGCGCACGGTGCCGAGACGCCAGCCCGCGGTGGCGGTGATGGTGTTCACGACGAGCGCGGGCACGAGGTTCACGGAGACCGTGGGCCACGCCGCAGTCAAGGCCGCGCCGTCTACCTGGCTCAGGCCCCACAACGTGGCGCCCGCCACCATCGGCACGGTGATGTTGTCGTCCAGGTGAATCGGCACCGACTCGGCGAGCGCCGCGACGAAGGCGGCGACCACGGGCGCGCCGAAGACGAACCACGCCGGCGGAGCCGGCGTCACGGCGGGCGCGGTCCACCACGAGAGCAGGACGCCCGCGACAGTGGCCGCCCCGAAGAAGGTCAGGCTGCCTTCGATGGTCTTTCCCGGATTCCACGGCAGTGGGTGCCGGCCGTGCACCCGCCCGACGAGCGTCGCCGCGCCGTCTCCGCACGCGAGAACGCCCCACGCCGCCGCGGCGATGTCGGGGCGCGTCGGGAACGCCAGGATGAGCAGCAGGACCGCGAGGGGATAGAGCAGGATGCCGAGCACGTAGCCACGCGCTTCGTCCACCGGGCGGCTCAGCGTCGTGCCGGCCAGGCGCGGCAACACCAGGGCGTTGAACGCGAGAGCGCCCAGCGCGCACAACGCTGCCTGCCACCACGTGAGAGATCGCAGCAGCAGCGCGAACGCGACCATCGAGATATGAATGACTTGCCGGCGCGTCTCGGAAAACACGGTGCTTCCGCTATCTTACGTCAGGTGA
>CAZJRM010000095.1:0-18492 GCA_964547975.1 uncultured Vicinamibacterales bacterium
GGATTCCACCGCCGATCGTCGCGCATTCCTCCTCCGCGTCCTCCGACTCGGCGGCGCCAGTGCCGCGTCCCTCGGGCTCGGCGGCTACCTCGCCACGCGCAGCCGCCGCCCCGCCGAGTCGCCCGCGCGGGAGGTCGATCGCGACCATCGCATCGCGGCCCGCGCCAACCTCCCCGACCTCTCCGTCGTCCACGGCGCGTCGGCGACACCGAACGCGCTCGTCCGCCGCGCGATCGACGACCTCGGCGGCATGGCGCGCTTCGTTTCTCGCGGCGAGACCGTCGTCATCAAGCCGAACATCGCCTGGGACCGGCTGCCCGAACAGGCCGCCACGACCAACCCGGACGCCGTGGCCGAACTCGTGCGCCTGTGCCTCACCGCCGGCGCCCGCTCGGTCATCGTCACCGACGTGAGCTGCAACGACGCCGAGGCCTGCTTCGACCGCAGCGGCATCGCCGCCGCCGCGCGCACCGCCGGCGCCGAAGTCGTGCTTCCCCACCCGCGCTACTTCTCGACGGTCAACCTCAGAGGCGAGGTCCTCGGCGACTGGCCGGTGCTCGAGCCGTTCCTCGACGCCGACAAACTCATCAACGTGCCCATCGCGAAGCACCACAGCCTCACCGGCGTCACGCTCGGGATGAAGAACTGGTACGGGCTCATCGGCGGCGATCGCAACCGTCTGCACCAGCGCATCCACGAGAGCATCGCGGATCTCACCGCGTTCGCGCGGCCCACGCTGACGGTGCTCGACGCGTATCGCATCCTCGCACGCAGCGGCCCCACCGGCGGCAGCGTCGACGATGTCGAACAGAGGAACACGGTGGTCGCGAGCACGGACCCGGTCGCGCTCGACGCGTACGCCGCCAAGGCCTGGTGGGACCTCGACGTGCCGCGCCTGCGATTCCTCCGGATGGCCGAAGCGCGCGGCGTTGGCCGCGCCGACTTCGCGTCGCTTCGCACGGCCGTCTCGGAGCTCTGACGTGCGCGGCACCACGCTCCGACGCGCCCGCCGCACCTCGCAGATCGTCTTCTTCGCGCTGTTCCTCTTCCTGCTCGTGCGCACCGAGTTCCCCGGCGCCATCCGCTCGGCCGCCCTCGACGTCCGCATCCCGTGGCCCGTCGGACTCTTTCTCGAAACCGACCCGCTCGTGGCGCTCACCATCGCGCTCTCGACCGGCACGCTCTACCGCCACCTGCTGTGGGCGCTCCCCTTCCTGTTGCTGGCGATCCTCGTCGGCCGCGCGTTCTGTGGCTGGATGTGCCCGCTCGGGTCGCTCCATCACTTCCTCGGCAGCCTGAAGTCCGACTCGAAACGCGGCGCCGCGCTCATCCAGTCGAATCGCTTCAAACGCTGGCAGTCGGCGAAGTACTACGTGCTGGCGGGCGTCCTCGTCATGGCGTTCTTCGGCTCGGCAGCCGGCCTGCTGCTCGATCCCCTGTCGTTCACCGTGCGCTCGATGTCGGTGGCGGTTCTGCCGACAGTCAAGGCCGCGCTCCGTGCCGCGCTCGACACGGCGTACGCGTGGCCCATCGGGCCGGCTCGGGTCCTCGTCGACGGCACGGCCAGCGCGCTGCGCGCGACGGTGCTCAGCTTCAAGCAGCCGCATTTCCACCAGGCGTTCGTCATCGGCGCGCTGTTCGTCCTCATCCTCGCACTCAACACGCGCGTGACGCGGTTCTGGTGCCGCGCCATCTGCCCGCTCGGCGCGCTGCTCGGCGTGTGTTCCCGCTGGTCGCTCGCACAACTGCGCAAACACGACGACCAGTGCGACGACTGCCGCCGCTGCCTCCTGCACTGCCAGGGCGGTGACGATCCCATCCCCGGCGCGGCGTGGCGCAAAGCGGAATGTCACCTCTGCATGAACTGCGTCAGCGATTGTCCGACGGGCGGGATCACGTTCGCCTGGTCCACGCGGCCGTCGCCCGCACCGCAGACGCGCGAGACGCCGGAACTCAAGCGGCGCGCGCTCGTCACGAGCCTGGCCACGGGAGCCTTGATGGTGCCGCTGCTGCGTTCGGGCCCCGGCCTGAAGACCCCGGCCGGCACGTGGCTCATCCGCCCGCCGGGCTCGCTCGACGAACGGCACTTCCTCGACCGGTGCATCCGCTGCGGCGACTGCATGAAGGTCTGCCCGAACAACGCGCTGCATCCCGCGGCGTTCGAGGGCGGCATCGAGGGCCTGTGGACGCCGGTCCTCGTCCCCCGCATCGGCTACTGCGAGCCCAACTGCGTCCTCTGCTCCCAGGTGTGCCCGACGGGCGCCATCTGGGAGATCACCGTCGCGGAGAAGAAGGGCGTCCGCATCGGCACCGCGTTCTACGATCGCGGGCGTTGCCTGCCCTGGGGCATGGCCACCGAGTGTATCGTCTGCGAAGAGTGGTGCCCGACGTCGCCAAAGGCCATCTACCTCGTCTCGGCCGAGGTCACCGACAGCGACGGGCGAACGAAGACGGTCCGCCAGCCGTATGTTGATCCGAAGCGCTGCACCGGGTGCGGCGCGTGCGAGTTCGCGTGCCCGATCAAGGGCAGCCCCGCCATTTATGTCACGAGCGCGGGCGAGACGCGCTCCCGTTCAAACCAGTTCCTGCTTCGCGAGAACCAGCCCCCGCAGAGGTCGTCATGAAGAAACGCCATCCGTACCAGCCGATGCCGACGACGTCCGACGTGACCCGCCGGGAGTTCGTGAAACTCGGGACCGCGACCGCCGTCGCCGGCGGAATCGTCCTCGGCGTGCCCAGCTTCTCCGACGCGCAGCAGGCGGCCGCGCCGCCGCCCCCACCGCCGGAAACCAACATCAACGACTTCATGAAGGTGCCGAGAGGCAGGCACGCGCTGCCAGGTCCGTTCCCCGGTCGGGTCGTGCAGGTGAAGGACACGCGCTCGTTCGTGAACGAGAAGTTCGACGGGAAGATCATCGGCGAGATGTTCGAGCACGGCATCCGCACGCTCACGGGCAAGGACATGAAGGCGAGCTTCGCGCTCTTCTTCGAGCCGTCGGACATCGTCGGCATCAAGGTGAATCCCGTCGGTCCGCCGCTCATCAACACGCGTCCCGAACTCGCCGACGCCGTCATCAAGTGGCTCGTCGACAACAAGGTGCCGAAGTCGAACATCATTGTCTGGGATCGATTCGACTACATGCTGAAGGACGCGGGATTCACCGCCGAGCGGTTCCCCGGCATCTCGATCGAAGGCCTGCAGACGATGGACGAGACGGGGAATACGTGGAAGGGCCCGGACGGGAATCACGTCAGCCTGAACAACTTCGACAAGGACGTCTTCTACTTCGCGAAAGGCGTCATCGGCAAGAACGTGCGCGGCTACAAAGACGACGAGTTCTACCTGAACCAGCACGTCTACAACGGCGAGTACTCGTACTTCGGAAAGCTGCTGACGAAGAAGCTGACCAAGATCGTGAACCTGGCGGCGTTCAAGAACACAGGCTCGGGCATTTCCATGGCGACGAAGAACATGGGATACGGCTCGCTGTGCAACACGGGCCGGCTGCATGCGCCGCTGTTCTTCAACGTGTGCACCGAGGTCCTGGCAGCGCCGGTCGTGCGGGACAAGCTGGTGCTGAACGTGACCGACGGCCTGCGCGCGCAGTACGACGGCGGACCGGACAAGAACGCGCAGTTCGTGTACGACAATCACTCGCTCTATTTCGCGACGGACCCGTTCGCGCTCGACATGGTCTGCCACCGGCAGCTCATCGCGAAGCGCAAGGAGATGGGCGTCACGACGAACGAGAACCCGCGATTCACGGAGTACCTGCATTACGCGGAGCGACTGGGACTCGGAGTCGCGGCGGCGGAGAAGATCCAGCACGTTATGGAAGCTCGCGGCTAACGGCCTGGGCCTGCCCCTCGGCTTGTTCGTCAGAGTGCTCGCTCAGGGCACCCCGAGCCTGATCGAGGGGTGGAGCCTGGGGCCCGGAGCTGGGGCGTATGCCTGGAGCCTGGAAGAGGAACATGTCACGCGTTCGCTCTTCGGTTGCGCTGCTCGTCGCCATGGGCGCGTGGCTGGCCGCCGCGCCATCGTCCGCTCAGCCGACGGTCTTATCGCAGGCGCCTCCGCCGCGAATCGAAGTCCGCGTGGCGGGAGTACTCGGGCCGGCGACCACCGGAGGGACGGTCACGTCGACGTTCGCGCCGTCGCTCGTCAACGGGACTGGCACGGGGCGTTCCAGTCAGACGCTGGCCGTGGACTCGGACCGCGCCGTGGGCTTCGAGGGCGGGGTGCGGATTCGGTTTGCCGCGCGGGCGGGTATCGAAGTAGGCGGGAGCCGAACGACAGCGGCGCTTTCCGGCACCAACGGCCCGGTCGCGTTGTCGCTCCAGTACACGGCAATGCAGCCGCCCGATTACGTCCCCCGCACGTACCAGGTCAACAGCCAGGTGGCTGCTCCGCCCACCGACGGCCACCGGTCGGACACGGCACTGATGGCCGGAGTATTCCTGTCGTCGGACGGCGCCGACCGCCCCATCGGCGTGTCGGTCAGCGCCGGGATTCGTCTCACGCGGCTTGGCGGAACGATTCGAAGCCTGACGTACACCGAGTATCGGCTCGGCGGACACTCGGTGCTGTTCCCGACGCAGCACCAGGTCGAAATCGAGCCTGTCTCCGAGTGGACGATGGGCCCGTATCTCGCGGGTGAACTGCGACTTCGGCTGGCGCCGCGCGTCGGGTTGTTTGGCGGGGCGCGAGTGATGCCCGGGGCCGGCACACTCACGCGAGGGGGACGCGTCGTCCGAGTGCTCGATCCGGAGGCGAGCACGTTCCCGCCCGAGGCCGCGACCGCGGCCATCGCGATGGCGTCGCCGGCTATCGAGCTGCGCGCTGCCTCCTGGCACATCTACGCCGGCATCGTCCTTGTGGTGAAATAGACACGGAGAGCACCTGGTGATTCAACGCACACGAATCTGGGCTGGCCTCGCGCTGGCCCTTCTACTGATGTCGGCGCCCGCCGCCGCCCAATCGTCCGACCTGACCCGGATGCCGCCCGACGCGTTTTCGGGCGCATGGAAGAAGTCCGCGGCGCCGCGCACCTACACCAGCGCGGATCTCTACGGCTACATCAACGGCGGGGCCGAGTTGTTCCTCGAACTCGGCTTCGAGCAGCTCACCATCCAGAGGTACAAGGACGGCACGCAGGAGGTCGGCGTCGAGATCTACCGGATGACCGATGCGACGGCCGCGCGGGCAATCTACCAGTCGCGCAAGGGCAAGGAGACGCCCGACGCCGGGTTGAAGGCGCGGCACACCGCCAGTCGCCATCAACTGCAGATGCAGCGCGGCCGCTTCTACGTCATCGTCAACAACGTGTCGGGCGGGGCGGCCAACGCCCCGGTGCTCGTCGCCGCGGCGGCGGCGGTGGCGAAGGCCATCCCGGCGGACGACGCGGTTCCGGTGCTCGCGCTGCTGCCGGCGGCCGGACTGGTCCCGGGATCCCAGCGGATCATCCGCGGTCCTGTGACGTTGCAGGCGGTATTCACCCTGGGTGACGGCGACATCCTGTCGCTGGGCGGCACGCTGACGGCGGTGGCCGGTGACTACAAGGATGCCGTGGGGACGTGGACGACGGTCGTGTGCGAGTATCCCACGCCGGCGAGGGCGGCAGCGGCGCTGGCGTATCTGGCGGGGCACCTCGACAGCTATCTCAAGCCAACGGCGAAGGCCGCCAACCGACTGATATTCCAGGACTTCGAGAAGAAGTTCGGCGCGGCGACGGCAAACGGGAAGCGCCTCGAGGTGCGGTTGCACCTCACAAACCCGCCGGCGTAGGCGAAAGGGGGCCTGGCCCCCTTTCGGCGGCGTGGAAAGGGGGCCTGGCCCCCTTTTCGGGGACGGGAAAGGGGGCCTGGCCCCCTTTTTCCGGCGGGGACGTTGGGCGCCGCCGTCGACTGTCGTACAATCCCGTATCCGAACAGCACCGGGACACTCATGACCGACAAAAAACACTGGGGACAGACCGTCATGGGCTGGTTCATCGAAACCGATGAGCATCCGCCTGAACCGGGGGCGCCGTCCACCGAGACGCCGCCGCCGTCCGCCGACGCCGTCACGCCGGCAGTCGAACAGGTCTTCGCCACCAACCCGCCGGCTGCTATAGGTGGAAAGGTGGACTTCGACGCCGTCTTCACCGCCGCCGGCATCGACGAGGAGGATCGCGGCCGTGTCGCCAAGGCGACCGACCTCATCGCGGCCCTCCCCGCCGACACGCCCACGGTGGTCAAGAAACAAATCGTGGAGGCGTCGCTGAAGGCGTTCGGCGTGCCAATCGACCAGATCATCGAGGCCGGCGTCAGCGAGATCCAGGCGCTCGAGGGTTACATCCGCGCCGGGGCCGCCGACACCCAGCAGGTGCTCGTCGACGGCGACAAGCGGATCACGCTCTACGAGGACGAGATTCGCCAGCTCCGCTCGATCATGGAGCAGCGCGTCGCCGAACAGCAGGCGGTCGTGAAGTCCTGCAACGACAAGAAGCTGACCGTGCAGCAGGTGCTCGAGTTCTTCGGGCAGGAAGAGGTCTCGCGGGTGGTCCAGGCCTCGGCGAAGCTGCAGTCGCCGGCGGACAAGGGACAGGGATAAGGGAAGAGGCGATAGAGAAGAGGGAAAGGGCGCGGGGATTAGGGAACGGGACCAGGGAAAGGGAGCAGGTAACCTTATGGGATTCTTCAGTCGACTGGGCAACCTCTGGCGCGGATTTCTCTCGATCTGGATCTCGGACGTGGAGAAAGCGCATCCGGAGATCGCGTACGAGAACGCCATCAACTCGATGGTCGAGAAGTACACGCGGCTGAAGACGGCCACGGCCAACATCATCCGCCGGCGTGAAGAGCTCGACGCCCGCTCCTCGAAGATGAACCGGGAGCTCCAGGAAACCGAGGCGCAGCTGGCGGCCGCCCTCGACACGAACCAGGACGACCTGGCCGTCGTCCTGATCCAGAAGAAGAACGAGCTGGCCAAGGAACTGGTCGACCTGAAGGCCGACCTGGAACTCGCCCAGAAGGACGCCGACTCGGCGAAGTCGTCGCTGCTGACGGTGCAGTCGGAGATCAAGAAGCTGCAGGCCGAGCGCGACTCGATGCTGGCCAAGCTCCAGTCGGCGCAGGCCCGCATCAAGATCCAGGAGCAGCTCGACGGCCTGTCGGTGGACGACGAGGTGAAGGCCCTGGACAACGTGCGCGGCCACATCAAGACCACGATTGCCGAGGCGAACCTCGGCCGCGAACTCTCGGAATCGTCGCTCGATTCGCGCCTCGCCGCCCTCAAGAACCAGGCCGGCGACGTGCAGGCCCGCGCGCAGCTCGCCGAGATGAAGGCGAAACGCGCGGCGCAGCAGGCCTCGCAAAGTCAGAAGACCATGTAACACGGCTCAGGCCGGAGGACCGAGATCATGAGGCTCACGCCGTTCGCGAAGATCTTCATCACCGTCGTCATCCTGGCGGTGGTCGGGTATGCCTTCTACACCTACCGCGGTGCCGACATCAGGAAATGGGCCGTGGGCGACAAGGCCGACACGAAGGCCGAACCGGTGTCGTCGAACGATTTCGACGCGCTGAAGAACGCCCCGCCGGATCCCGGCCGCGGCACCGGCTCGACCGGCGTCACGGGCACGTCGCTCGGCACGGCCGGCCGGCTCACCCGCCCGCTCGTCGTCGCCATCAACACCTGGGCCGGCCACGCGCCGGGCCTCGTGTTCAACGGCGGCCTGGACGCCAACGCCAACTCGAACTACACGAAACGGTTCGGCGTCGACGTGAAGTTCGTGCTGATCGAAGACCCGGCGGCCAAGCTCGCCGCGTTCCGCACGGGCGACGTCGACATCATGTGGGACACGGTGGACAACTGGGCGCGCGAGGCGTCCATGCTCGCCGAGACCAACGTGCGCGCCCGCTCGATCCTCATGCAGGACTGGTCGCGCGGCGGCGACGGCATCGTGTCGCTGAGCTCGATCAAGTCCATCGAAGATCTGAAGGGCAAGAAGATCGCGTGCACGCAGTTCACGCCGTCGCACTTCCTGCTGCTCTACCTGCTGTCGCAGTCGGGGCTCTCGCCCGAGGATCGCGCCGTCGTCGAGAAGAACATCCTCTTCCAGACCGACGCGCCGGCCGCCGCCGCCGCCTTCAAGGCCGCGCAGGTCGATGCCGCCGTCACGTGGGAACCGGATCTGTCGGGCGCCGTCACGGCGCGCGGCGACGCGGCCCACGTCCTCGTCTCGACGACGGCGGCGAGCAACATCATCGCCGACACGCTCGTGGCGCGGCAGGACATCATCGACAAGGCGCCGGAAACCCTGCGCGACTTCGTGCACGGCTGGTTCGAAGGCATCGAGATGATCAAGAACGACCCGGCCGCGTCGTACGCCGTCGTCGGCAAGGCGCTGAAGCTCGACAACGACACCGTGTCCGGCATGCTGTCGGGCCTCAAGCTGACGCCCTACGCGGACAACGCGCAGTTCTACGGACTGACGGGCGGCAAGGCGCACTACGAGACGCTGTTCGACACCGCGTTCGTCATCTGGCGCAAGAAGGGCCTCGTGACGCGTCCGGTCGAAGCCAAGGACTGGGCCGACGTCCGGTTCATCGGCGCCCTCGCCTCGGCCTACGCGGGACAGGTCGTCGAAGAGCCCAAGATGGCCGCCAAGGCGCCCTCGGCCAAGGACCGCGCCATCGTCAACAAGCAGATCCAGATCCACTTCACGCCGGCGTCCGCGGAGATCATGCCGGGCTCGTACTTCGTGCTCGACGCGCTCGGCGAGACGATGACGTCCTTCGGCAACACGTACCTCCGCATCGAGGGCAATACCGACTCGACGGGGGCCGCATCGGCGAACCTCACGCTCTCGGAGCGCCGCGCGCTGGCGGTCAAGGACTACGTGCTGAAGAACTTCCCGAACATCCAGGCGACGCGGTTCCAGACCATCGGCCGCGGCTCGGCCAACCCGGTCGCGGAAAACACGACCGAAGCCGGGCGCCAGTTGAACCGCCGCACCGACATCAAGGTGGTGCTGGCGGCACAGTAACCGGGGATTGGGGATTGGGGGTTGGGGGTTGGGGATTGGCGCCCACCCCCCTCCCTCGTCTTCCGAGCCCCGAGCCCCGAACCCCGAGTCCCAGTCTCCGCCATGCCCAAGTCCCGATTCTTCGCCCTGCGTGAGCCGCTCCCGCGCTCGGTCAGTGTCCCGCTCGGCTTCGTCATGCCGGTGCTGGTGCTGGGCGCGTGGTGCGTCGCCTCCTACGGCGGATTCGCGCCGCCGGACTTCCTGCCGTCGCCCACCGAGGTCGTCCGGGGCACGCTGCAGCTGTTCATCGAGCACGACCTCGGCCTGGCGATCTGGATCTCCACCAAGCGGATCCTCATCGCGTTCCTGCTGGCCGCCGGCGTCGCCCTGCCGCTCGGCGTGCTGATGGGCGCCTTCGAGCCCGTCAACAAGCTCTTCGAGCCGATCATGGCGCCGCTGCGCTACATGCCGATCTCAGCGTTCATCCCGCTGCTGATCCTCTGGTTCGGCATCTACGAGTCGCAGAAGATCGCGTTCCTGTTCCTGGGCGTCTTCGTCTACCTCCTGCCCGTTGTCGTGACGGCCATCCGGGCCGTGCCCGAAGAACTCGTGCAGACGGCGCTCACCCTCGGCGCGTCGCGCGTCCAGGTGGTGCGCACGATCCTGATGCCGGCAGCCATGCCCGAGATCTTCGATTCGTTCCGCGTGATGAACGCCATCTCGTGGACGTACGTGATCCTCGCCGAGGCGGTGAATCCCGAACACGGCCTGGGTTACATGGTCGAACTGGCCCGCACGCACCAGAAGGCGTCATGGTCGTTCGCCGGCCTGCTGGTCATCGGCGGCATCGGCCTGCTGACCGACGTACTGATACGCGGGCTGTCGAGCGCGCTCTTCCGCTGGCGGGAGAAGACATCATGACCACCGAACCGAAGGCCGACACGAAACCCGGCGAGCCGGGGACCGTCGCCGTCACCGTCGATCCGGACAAGCAGGCGCAGACGCCGACGTACCGCGCCGACCTCGCCGCCACGCCGCCCAAGCTGCGGGTCAAGGATCTCGACGTCACCTACATCGACCGCACGGGCCACGAGACGCCGGCGGTCCGGGACGTCTCGTTCGACATCGAAGACAAGCCGGGCTGCGGGGAGATCGTCGTGTTCCTCGGGCCCTCCGGATGCGGGAAGTCGACCATTCTGAAAGCCGTCGCCGGGCTCATCGAACCCAACACGGGCCAGGTGCTCCTCGATGGCCAGTCGGTCGACGGCCCCAGCCGCGATCGCGGCATGGTGTTCCAGGCCTACACCTCGTTCGCGTGGCTGACCGTCCGGCAGAACGTCGAGTACGGCATGCGCCTGCGCGGGGTATCGGGTGACGAACGGAAGAAGAAGGCCCTCCGCATGCTCGATGCCGTGGGGCTGGCGGAGTTCGCGAACCGATTCCCCAAGGACCTCTCGGGCGGGATGAAGCAGCGGGTCGCCATCGCGCGCACGCTCATCAACGAACCCCGCCTCGTGCTGATGGACGAACCGTTCGGGGCGCTGGACCCGCAGACCCGTTGGGGCATGCAGAGCCTGCTGCTCGACATCTCGCGCACGGCCGACAACACGATTTTGTTCGTGACGCACGACGTGTCTGAAGCCGTCTATCTGGCCGACACGGTCTACGTGCTGTCGCCGCGACCGGCGCGGATTCTGCATCGGGTGGACGTGCCGTTTTTCGCCACGCGCGACGCTTCACTGAAGACGTCGCCCGAGTTCCGTGCCGTCGAAAAGCAGTTGCTGGGACTGCTGGCGCCGGAGAAGTAGGGGCATGGGGCATCAATCCCTCACTGATCCCCAGTAGAATACGCACGTATGGGTTCGCCACAGAAGCCGGGGCCGCGGCCAGTCGTCGTCAGGCCCGTCACACCGTCGCCGCCGCCGATCCCGGGACAGGGCAAGCCATCCGTGTCGCCGGTCCTCGACGCACCGACGGTGCCGCCTCCCCCCGAGAAGCCGTCGTACTTCAAGTACGCGTTCGCGAATCCCTACAACCTCTCGCTCGTCGGCGGCGCGCTGGCGATGTCGGTCATCACGATGAACCCGCTGGTGGCCATTGCCGCGCTCGGGGCTGAAGCCATCTGGCTGCTGAACGCGCCCGGGTCCAGCACGCTGCGCCGCCTGCTGTGGGATCCGCAGTACGACCGGGAAAAGAAATCGTGGGAGGCCCAGCAGCGGGCGGCGCGCGTCATGCTGCTGAACCTGCGGGATCGCGGCCGCGTCGAACGCCTCGTGCAGCTCAAACGCGACATCCAGCGGCTGGCCGGCCAGAACCCGTCGTTCAGCGGAGAGTTGCTCCGCGCCGAACTCGTGAAGACCGACACGCTCGTCGACGCGTTTCTCGACATGGCCGTCACGTGCGCCCGTTACGAACAATACCTCGCCACGATCGACCTGCCGGCGCTCGACGCGGAACGCGAACGCTGGGACGCGGCCGTCCAGGACGCCGGCCACGACGTGCAGCAGGTCGGCATCGCCAAGAAGAACCTCGCCATCATCATGAAGCGGTTCGAAAAGGTCCAGGAACTGCGCCGCTACCTCGACGTGGCGCGCGGCGAACTGGATCTCATCGAAAACTCCTTCCGCCTGCTGGCCGACCAGATCGTGACGATGCAATCGCCGCAGGAACTCGCCGGCCAGCTCGACGAACTGCTGACGGGCGTGGAAGCCATCAAGGAAAGCGCCGCCGACACGGAGAAGATGCTCGCGTCGATTGGCGTCTCCCAATCCGCGTGAGGACGATCATGGCCGACGCCCGCCTGCTTCCTGCCTGGGCCGAAGATCTGCGCCGCCGCTACCTGCGCGGCGAATCCTCGATGTTCGTGCTGCACGGCAACGTGTACGACACGGTCGTGCACGGGCAGAAGTCGTACGCCCTGACCGAGTTCCTGACCGACGTCCTGCTGAAGGAATCGCGCGAAACCGTCGCCGTCTACAACCTGGCCAGCGGTGTCCGCTTCTCGAAACGCGCGTCGTCGGTGACCGACGTCGACGACCTCCTCCTCGCATCGGAGAAGGCGAAGGTCCTCACGTCGCTCGAACGCCTGCTGGTCGGCAGCATGCGCACGGCGGTCATCATCGAGTACGCCGAGTCGATCGCGCCGGCCGGCGATCCGACGTTCCATGCCGACTCGGATCGCGCGGCCGTGATCACGCTCCACCGGTGGTCGTCGCTGCCCGCCATCGAGAAGGGCGACAACATCATCCTGCTCGTCGCCGAGAACATGAGCGAGCTGTCGCCGAAGCTCGTATCGAACCCGAAGGTGGCGGTCGTCGATATCCCGATGCCGGACCTGGACCAGCGGCGCGCCGTGGCGCGCCTCGCCGACCCACGCCTGAGCGACAAGGACGCCCAGCGCTACGCCGAAGTCACCGCCGGGCTGAAGGCTGTGCAGATCGCGTCCATTCTCGCGCCGCCCCCGGCGTCCGAGGAAGAGACCTCCGCCCGCGAAGCGTTCATCAGCGGCATCCTCGGCCCGGGGCCGGACGTCGTCGAGCGCGCGAAGAAACTCGCCGCGCTGACGGTCGGCCTCGCGCAGGACGAGATTCGGAAGCTGCTGAGCCCCGTGGCGCCGGCCACCCCGCCCGTCCCGGCCGGTGCCGAGGCGCAGGCCGCGTCGGATCGTTCGCGCGCCGATGTCGATCGGCTGATCGCCAAGCGCAAGCGCGAGATCCTCGAGCGCGAGTGTTTCGGCCTGGTCGAGTTCGTCGAGCCCGCGCACGGCTTCGACGTCGTCGGCGGCATGGACGAGGTGAAGAAGGACCTCGCGGTGCTCGCCGAGAACATCCGTGAAGGGCGCACCAGCCGCGTGCCGATGGGCATCCTCTTCACCGGCCCGATGGGCACGGGCAAGACGTTCGTCGCCGAAGCCTTCGCGAAAGAATGCGGGCTCACGACGATCAAGCTGAAGAACTTCCGCTCGAAATGGGTGGGCGCGACCGAGGGCAACCTCGAGCGCATCCTCACGGTCATCAAGGCCATCGGCCAGGTGGTCGTCATCATCGACGAAGGCGATCGCGCCTTCGGGAACACGGACGGCGAAGGCGACGGCGGCACCTCCTCGCGCGTCATCGCGCGGATCAAGGAGTTCATGTCGGATACGTCGAACCGGGGACGAATCCTCTTCCTCGTGATGACGAACCGACCGGACAAGCTCGACGTGGATCTGAAACGCGCCGGGCGCCTCGATCGCAAGATCCCCTTCCTCTACTCGCAGACGCCGGAAGAGGTCGAGAACGTCGCCAAGGCCGTCGCGCGCAAGAACAAGATCCGCACGTCGGTCGACTTCCCCACGATCCGCGGGACGTTCTCGACGAAGCTCGTCGGCTACAGCAATGCCGATGTCGAAGCGGTCATTCTCATGGCCAACGACGATGCGGCGCGGGAGGGCGGCGGAGCGTCGACGGTCGAGGCGAAACACTTCGAGCGCGCGGCGTCGGACTACTTCCCGAGCCGCGACGTCGAACTGCTCGAGTACATGGAACTGCTCGCGGTGTTCGAGGCGTCGAGCCGGCGCCTGCTGCCGGCGAAGTACGCGGACATGACACCGGAAGAACTCGACCTCAGGCTGCGTACGCTGCGGTTGACGGTAGGGGGCCGGCGGTAATCCGAAGAAGGCGAGCGTGCAGGACCGAGCGTATCCCTCCCGTCGTGGTTCGGCACCGTCTCCGGCCGTCCAGGCACTGACGGCGGTTTGCCTGCTCGTCTCCGCCGTGACAGCGGCCGCTGCCGCGCCTTGGCCGCAGGGGGATCTCGAACTCGCCCCGGTGCGGCCGTTCAGGGTCTTCACCCGCCAGACCACGCCGGGCCTCCCGCAGAACAGCATTGCCGCTCTCCTCCAGGACCACGAAGGCGTGCTCTGGATCGCCACGCTCGACGGACTGGCGAGCTACGACGGCAGCGCCATGGAAGACGCGGGCGCCGCCCCTGGCGCCCCCGCGTTCGACGGTGTGTACGCGCTCGCCTCGCGTGCCGGCGGGGGCATCTACGTGGGCGGCACCGCCGGGCTGCACGAACGAACACCGCAAGGTTTGTGGCGCAGCCTCACGGCCGACCACGCCATCGCCTCGGTCATCGAGTCGGACGCCGGCCTCGTCTGGGTCGTGGACCAGCAGGGCAAGGTGCACCGAACGACGCGCGCGGGCAGCCTGGCCTGGGAGCAGGTGGCGCTGCCCGACGGCGCGCCGGCGCTGGCGGTCGCGCGGGGACCCGCGGGTGCCGTCTGGGTGTTGACGTCAGACCGGCTGTTGACCATCGGCCGCGACGGACGTGTGACCCGGGTGCTCGACGCGGCCGGCACACGATTCACCGCGGTCTGTGTGACACGCGAAGGCCGCCCCTGGGTCGGCACCGCCAACGGCGCGCTGACCGGCGTCGGCCCTGATCGCGCCCTCCGATCGGAATCCGGGTGCGCGGGCGGCACGACGGTCACCTCCCTGATGGAAGATTCGCGAGGCCGGGTCTGGACAGGGTGCTCGAACGGCCGCGTGTCCGTGCTCGAACCCTCCGGCCGGCGCGAGGAATGGGGCAGCAACGAAGGACTCCATCTCGACGCGCGAGTGCTCTCGTTTGCCGAAGATCGTCACGGTTCGCTGTGGATCGGCCGAAACGGCGCCGGCCTCCTGCAGCTCGTCAGCGAACGCTGGCGCCACCGCACGCACTGGTCCGGCATGTCCGTGGAGTCCAGGGAACCGGTGTTCGGCATCACCGCGCTCGCCGGGGGCGGGGCGCTCGTGGCCGTCTTCAATCGAGGGTTGTGGCACTGGGACGGCAAGGCGGTCCACGAGATCGGGCGGGAGCGCGGGCTGACCGAGAACACGCGTGCGGTCGCGGCTCCCCGCGAAGGACTCATCTGGGTGGGCGGCCGGTTCGGTCTCTACGAATCCGATCGCGGCCGCCCGTTCCGCCGCGTCATCACACTGGCCAACGGCTTCGTCACCGGGCTGCGGCGCGCGCCCGATGGCCGCTGGTTCGCGCTGACGTCAACGGACGGCCTCTGGCGCTTCGACGGCACGGCGTGGCGGCGCGATGACGCGCTCAACAGCCAGCTGCCGCACCTGGCCGTTCGTGACGCCGTGTGGCTGTCGTCAGGCGAACTCTGGCTGGCCACCAGCGGGGGCGTGGCTGTGGTGTCGGGCGACTCGGTGCGCGCGCTCCACGCCGACGGTGAACCGGGCCGGGTGCAGACCAACGCGATCCTCGAACGGCCGGACGGAGACGTCTGGGTCGGCGCGATGGGTGGACTGTGGATCCAGCACGAAGGGCGCTGGCGCCGGCTCACGGCGCAGGACGGCATTCCGGGCCGGACCGTGTATTCGCTGGTACACGCGCCGGACGGTTCGACCTGGGCCGGCGGTGCGGACGGCGTCGGGCGCTATACCAGCGGCCGATGGGAACGGTTCGCCAGGCACTCGGGGCTGGTCGAAGACGAGTGTACGCTCGGAGGGCTGGCGGCGCTCGATGACGGCCGCATCCTGATCGGCACGATGGGTTCGCTCGCGGTTTTCGATCCCCGCGTGGGCTTGCCGCCCGCTCGCCCGCTCTCGCTGTACTGGCGCGAGACACCCGCTGTCGGCGCCGACGGCGTCGCGCGCCTGTCGAACGGCGTGCGCAGCACGCGTGTCCGCTACGCGGCGCCGTGGCTCACGGGAGAACCCGTCGAGTACCGCACTCGCGTGTCTCCGGGGCCGGGCACGTTTTCGGCCCCGACCACCCTGACGGAGCTTCCGCTTCCGCGCATGGACGCCGGCACATGGACCGTGGAGGTGCAGGCTCGCATCGCCAGTACGCCGGACGATGCGTGGTCCGCGCCGCTGACGTTGACGATTGACGTGCCGCCAAGAATCTACGAAACGTGGTGGGCGTCGGTCCTGGGGGCCGGCGGGTTGCTGGGGCTCTTCCAGCTTGGTGTGCGGCTTCGCACACGACGCCTCCGCCGCCACGAACGCGAACTCCAGCGCGCCGTCGATGACGCGGTGGCGGACGTCAAGACCTTGCGGGGCCTGATCCCGATTTGCGCGTCATGCAAACGGATTCGTGACGACCGCGGATCGTGGAACCAGCTGGAGACCTACCTGCGCGCCCATTCAGACGCCATGCTCAGCCACGGCATCTGCCCCGAGTGTATGAAGACGCTGTATCCGGACTACACGGATGGGAGCGACAAGCAGGGCTGACTCACGGCCTACCGCTCCAGCACGCGAACCGTCAGCGACGACGGGGCGGCCTTCGTGTGGTAGACGCGTTGCGTCGCCCGCTGGAAGTCCGCGGCGGTCGCGCGGTTGATGTTCACGAAACGCTGAGGGTTCAGGTTCACGAGGGGGAACCATGTGCTCTGCACCTGCACCATGATCCGGTGTCCCGGCCTGAACGTGTGGTAGACGTCCGGCAGGGTGTACTCGACCTTCGTGACCCGGCCGGGGACGAACGCTTCTGGCTTCTCGTAGCTGTTGCGGAACTTGCCCCGCATCGCTTCGCCGCGCACCAACTGCTGATACCCGCCCATCGTCGAATACCCGCCCTGCGGCGCGGGGCCAGGCATCCCGTCGGGATACACGTCAATCAGCTTCACCACCCAGTCCGAGTCCGTGCCCGTCGTCGACACGTGCAGGCTGGCGACGAGCGGGCCGGCCAGCGTCACGTCGTGTTCGAGCAGGTCGGTCTGGTAGACCAGCACGTCGGGCCGGCGCGACGCGAATCGCTGGTCTTCGACCATGTGCTCCTGCGTCATCCCGATGGCAATGCCGTTGATATAGGGCACCGGCCTCGCCGGGTCGCTCACGTATTCGTCGAACGTGGTGGCGTCGGCCCCGGGCGCGTCGAACGACAACGCGCCACCCGCCCGCAGGTAGAGGGACTTCGTCTTCGCGTCCTTCGGCGGCCACGCATCGTGCCGGCGCCACTGGTTGACGCCGGTTTCGAACACGTACGCCTCGGGTAGTTTCGGGTCGGCCTTTCCCTTCAGGTGGAACTGGAAGAACGGCAGTTCGATCTGCTCGCGAAAGAAGGGGCCCGTCTTCGCGCCGAACGTGACGTCACCCAGACGGTCGCCGTCACCGCGCGCCCAGCCGCCATGCACCCAGGGTCCCATCACGAGGGCGTTGGCGGCCCCTGGGCTCTGACGTTCGGTGTGCTTGTAGGTCTCGAGGGCGCCAAACAGGTCTTCGGCGTCGAACCAGCCGCCCACCGTGAGCACGGCGGGCTTGATGTGCTTCAGGTGCGGCCGCAGGTTCCGCGCCTGCCAGAACGCGTCGTAGGTCTCGTGCGCCATCATGTCGAGCCAGAACGCGAGATCACCCTTGAAGTACCTTGCGTCCGCGTTCCCGATCGGCCCGAGTTTCTGGTAGAACGCGTAGCCGTCCGCCGTGCCGAAGTCGAACCTCGGCGGCCACTGTGTCGTCGGCGCCGGGCGCGGTCGGCCGAAGGCCGAGATGAAGCCGAACGCGTGCGGCAGGTACAACGCGCCGTTGTGGTGGAAGTCGTCGCCGATGAACCAGTCCGCGATCGGCGCCTGCGGCGACACCGCCTTGAGCGCCGGATGCGCATCAATCATGCCGGCCGAGGCGTAGAAGCCGGGATACGAGATGCCGTACATCCCGACGCGGCCGTTGTTCGGCGTGACGTTCTTGAGGAGCCAGTCGATCGTGTCCCAGGTGTCCGTGCTCTCGTCGATGTCCGCCGGCCCCTTCTTCACCGGGCGATGCGGCCTCACGTCCACGAACGTCCCTTCCGACATCATCCGTCCGCGCACGTCCTGGTAGACGAAGATGTAGCCTTCCTTCGCGAACAAGTCCGACGGGCCGAGGCTCGACTTGTAAGCCGCTTCGCCGTACGGCGCCACGCTGTACGGCGTGCGGTTCATGAGGATCGGGTAGGAGACCGTCCGGTCCTTGGGGAGGTAGACCGATGTGAACAGCTTCACGCCGTCGCGCATCGGGACCTGGAATTCGTGCTTCGTGTAGTTGGCCCGAACGTAGTCCACGCCCTGGCCACGCACGACGATGACGCTGCCAACCAGGACGGCAGCCGCCGCCAGCACGGCCGCACCTCGTCCCCAAGTCGTTCGGAACATCACGATCCTCCAAGGCTTCGGACTCTCGGCAAGCGACTCACGGCTTGCGGCCAATACGCCAAAGGGCACGGGACCGGAGCTCGCGGCCCCACGTCCCGTGCCCCTTGTTCCTGGTTCCTTGTTCCTGCTAGTACCGATAGTGTGCCGGCTTGTAGGGACCTTCCACCGGCACGCCGAGGTAGTCGGCCTGCTGCGCGGTCAGCCGCGTCAGGCGCACGCCGAGGTGCTCGAGGTGCAGGCGCGCGACCTCTTCATCGAGCTGCTTCGGCAGCATGTAGACCTTCTTCTCGTACGCCGAGTTGTGCAGGTGCAGTTCGAGCTGCGCCAGCACCTGGTTCGTGAACGACGCCGACATCACGAAGCTCGGGTGGC
>CAZJRM010000096.1:0-18483 GCA_964547975.1 uncultured Vicinamibacterales bacterium
GGTCGTCGCGCCCGCCAGCCCGTTCCCGCGGGACGAGTTCGATCGGGGCCTCCAGGAACTGCGACGGCTGGGATACGAGCCCGTGTTCGACGACGGTGTGTTCGCGGCGGCGGGCTACGTGGCAGGGGACGCGAACGCGCGTGCGGCCAGGTTCCTCGCGGCCTGGCGCGATCCGGACATCGCCGCCGTCATCGCGGCGAGGGGCGGATACGGCAGCGTGCACGTGCTGCCGCTGGTGGGCGAAACGCTGCGGAGGTTTCCGCCCAAGGTGTTCGTGGGATCGAGCGACCTGACGGCGGTGTTGTCCTGGTTGACGACCGGCTGTGGCATCGTCGCGATGCACGGTCCGATGGTGGCCGGACAGATCAGCCGCGGCGCCGAGGGATTCGACGAGGCGACCTTGACCGGTGCGCTCGCGACGACGACGCCGCTCGGCGTGGTTCACGAGCATCTCGACGTGCTTGCGGCGGGATGCGCGGACGGCCTGCTTGCCGGCGGGAACCTGACCCAACTGGCGGCGTCGCTCGGGACGCCGTGGGCATTCGACCCGCCGGATGGATGCGTGCTCGTTCTCGAGGACGTGCACGAACGCCCCTACCGAATCGACCGACTGCTGACGCAGTTGCGTCACGCGGGCGTCCTCGGCCGGGCGAGCGCGCTCGTCTTCGGTGAGATGCCAGGCTGCGACGAATCCGACGGCAGCGTGCGGGCATTGGACGCCATCCGGGCGTGCGTGGAGGGATTCCGTGGGCCGGTGCTGTTCGGACTGCCGACGGGCCACTCGACCGGACCGGTGCTGACGATTCCGCTCGGTGTGCGAGCGCGGGTCGACGCCGCCTCCCGCGGGGTGTTGTCCGTCGTCGAGGCGGCGGTTGAGTGAGGTATCTGTGAAACACGTGCATTTCATCGGAATCTGCGGCACCGCGATGGCGACCCTCGCCGCGATGCTCAAGCAGAAGGGCTGCCGCGTGAGCGGGTCGGATCAGAACGTGTACCCCCCGATGAGCACGTTCCTCGAGCACGAGGGCATCGAGATCCTGACCGGGTTCTCGCCGGGCCATGTCACCGGCGATCTCGATCTCGTCGTCGTCGGAAACGCGATCTCGCGCGGCAATCCGGAACTCGAAGAGGTCCTCGACCGCAAGATCCGCTACTGCTCACTGCCGGAGGCGATCCGGGAGCACTTCCTCTGGGGTGCCCGGTCGATCGTCATCGCGGGGACGCACGGCAAAACCACGACGACGTCGCTGGCGGGATGGTTGCTCGTCCACGGCGGCCTCGATCCGAGCGTGCTGGTCGGCGGGGTCGCCGCGAATCTCGGCGATGGCGGATCGAGCTACCGGCTCGGTTCCGGGCGTGACTTTGTCATCGAAGGGGACGAATACGACTCCGCGTACTTCGACAAGACGGCGAAGTTCCTGAAGTACTTGCCCGACATTGCCGTCATCGGCAACATCGAGTTCGATCACGCTGACATTTATGCCGACCTCGACGCCGTACGTCTGGCGTTCCGCCGCCTGGTGACTCTCGTCCCAAGGCGAGGGTTACTCGTCCTCGGGGCCGACAGCCCGGACGCCGTGGCACTCAAGGCGCACGCGGTCTCCCGGGTGGAGACCTTTGGGCTGGACGAAGACGCGGACTGGCATGCCTACGACATCACGCCCACACCCGAAGGGACCGCGTTCCGCGTCCAGCACAAGGGGAGGAGCCTTGGGACCTTCGAGATGGCGCTCGTCGGCCACCACAACGTGAAGAACGCGTTGGGCGCGTTGGCCGTGGCCGCCGACGTGGGGATCGACGAGGCGCGCCTGCGTTCAGGGCTTGCCGAGTTCACCGGCGTCAAGCGCCGTCTCGAGATCGTGGGCGAGGCGGCGGGTGTGACGGTCTTCGACGACTTCGCCCATCACCCGACGGCGGTGAAAGAAACCCTGGCGGCTCTCGGTCAGGCGTACCCCGGGCGACGGATCTGGGCGGTCTTCGAGCCGCGTTCCGCGTCGTCGTGCCGTCGTGTCTTTCAGGACGCGTTCGCCGAGGCGTTCATGCTGGCCGACGAGACCGTGCTGGCGCCCGTATTCCGATCGAACCTGCCCGAAGCCGTGCGCCTGTCGCCGGAGCAGTTGGTGGCGGATCTGTCGGCTGCCGGGAAACAGGCCAGGCACACCGGGTCGATCGACGACATCGTGGACCTGATCGCCAGCGAGGCGCAGACGGGCGATCTCGTCGTCTGCATGTCGAACGGGGGCTTCGGCGGGATTCACGGGAAGCTGATTCAGAGGCTGGAGGCCAGGGGCTAGAGGCTAGAGGCTAGAGGCTAGAGGCTAGCGGCTAGAGGCTAGTCTGGAGCCTGGGGCTCAGGGCCGTGAGCCGAAAGCCTGGAGCCGAGAGCCGAGAGCCGAGAGCCTACTGCTTGATAATCTGCCCCGGCTTCGGCAACGTGACTGGCGGCTGGTTCTCCCGAGGCGTCTCGTTCATCGGCAGTTCGAGCGTCGCGCCCAGGTCGCGTCCCACCATGAACGGACGCAGGTCGCTTTCGGTGATGTCGAGCACACGGACGATGTGCGGCGTCAGCGTGAGGATGATGTCGGTTTCCTGCGTCTCTTTGTGGTTCTTCGCGAACAGTCGGCCGACGACCGGAATGTCGCTGAGGCCGGGGATCCCGTCAGCCACCGTGCGTTCGTCGTCTCGAATCAGCCCGGCGAGCACGCTCGTTTCGCCATCTCGCAGGCGAATCAGGGTGGTGACCGAACGGTTACCAAAGGTCGGCAGTCCGCCATACCCCGTTCCCGAGATGCTGCTGACTTCCACTTTCAGCGCCAGCGACACATCGTCGTTGTGATGCATTCGCGGGGTGATGTCGATGTTCACGCCGATGTTCTCGTACTGGAACGACGTGATGGGCTGCTGGTTCACGCCGCCGGTCGCAATCGGCGAGAACGTCGTGACCGGGACGGGCACTCGTTCGCCGAAGCGGGCCTGGGCCGCCACGCCGTCCTGCGAACGCAACTGCGGGTTCGCGAGCGTCCGGGAACTCGAGTCGGACTTCAGCAGGCGGTAGAAGAGGGCCGGGAAGCTGGTCAGGAAGACGTCGGCGGACGTCAGCGTATTCAGATCCCGGAGCGTCAGGTTCTCGCGAACGATCGCCGCGGCGCCATCGACGCCGGAGGCGCCCGGCGTCGCCACTTGGACGCCGTATTCGCGCAGCCGGCTTCGGTCGACCTCGAGGACCTCGACGTCGACGACGACTTCCGCCCTGGCCTTGTCGATGGCCGCGATGATTCGGCCCGCCGCGTCCACTCGTTCGGGCGTGTCCTTCAGCGTGATGGCGTTGGTGCCGGCGATCGGGGCGATCCTCCGGGCATCCACGACAATACGGAGCAGGTCGATGGTTTCCTTGACCTCGACGTTGGACAGGTAGAAGGTGCGAACGACTTCTTCTTCGTACTCGCGCCGCTTGGCGGCGGTGTCCGGGATGATGGTGACCGTGCGAGGCGCCGTGACGCGGTAGAAGTTCCTGGTGCTCGCCGTCAGCGACGCCATGGCCTGATCGAAGGTCACTTTGCGCAGGTCGACGGTGATGGGCGTGTCGCGAAACGCCGGATCGAAGACCACGTTCACGTCGGCGAAGCGGGCGATGGCCGTGAAGACGTCCCGGCTGCCGGCCTCCCTGAACACCAGGGAATCGGGCATGGTCACGCCCGTTGGCAGATCGAGCCCGGGCGGCGGCAGTTCGCGGGCACGTTCGATGAGCGTCTGGAGTTGCGTCTTCCCGTCCCGCGCGACCGTGACGCGCGCACGCAGCTTGGTCTTGATATCGCGCAGCGCGTCTTCGATCTCGGACGAGGCGGGGGAGAACTGCTGGGCGATCTGGTATTCGACGAGGGCTTCTTCGAGCCGTCCCGTCGACGCCAGGCGCCGGGCACGGTTGGTGTGCACCTGGGTGGCGCGCATCTTCGATCGTTCGAGCGACAGGCGCGTGGTCTTGTCCGACGGATCCCGGCGCAACGCGTTCGTGTACTCGACGACGGCCTTGTCCCAGTCCTCCTGGCGTTCCGCGAACTGGGCCTGGTTGATGGCGGCCTTCGGGGCGCAGGCCGGCGAGACGGTGCCGAGCAGGGCAGCGGTGACGGCGGCGCAGACCGCGCGCCAGAGCGTGTTAACGGCGCGGCTCATTGTTGCTGATGACATCGACACCCCGCGGAATGCTGAAGCGGAACTCCGTGTCGGCGACGCCCGTGTTCTCCCTGACGCGCTCGAAGGCGAACGACGAACGTCCGCCCTGGGCGTCGGCAGTCGCCAAGCCCCTGATCTGCAACGTCGCGCTGTCCACGGTTACCGTCATCCATTCGAACTCGGGTTCGGACCTCCGGGGCGTGAGCCGGACGGCCAGCTGGCCGGAGGGCACGTTGTCCTTATCGGCCGCAGAGGCCACGAAGTCGCGAGCCAGATCACCCCGTCCCGCAAGAAAAAGCGCGGGCGTCGGGGCGTCGTCTCCCGGAGGGACGGCGCTGACGGTCACCTGCCGGTCTTCGGGGACGTAGGCGTAGAGACGGACGCCGTCCGAGACGAACTCCTTGCGTTCGGGGGACGTGTAGAGCCACCGCATCATGCCGGGCTTCTTGAACGTCACCGTCCCGCGTTCGACAACGGTCTTCCGGAGCACGCCACCCTGGTAGGTGTGCCTGAAGGTGGCGGAGAAGTCCCTAATGCGGTCGTAACGCTGCTGGATCGCGCGGGCCAGCGACGCGGGGTCGGAGGGCTGGGGCGGTGCCGACGCGCCGACGGCCATCGACAGGGCCGTCAGCGCGGACAGGAACATCACGGCGAAACGAGCGGGCGTGCGCTGCATGCTCTCAGTACGATAGCACGGGCGCCGGGGGCGAAACCGGACGCGAGGCTAGGCCTTGGCGGCAGTAGCGGTGGGCGGAGGCGCCGGGGCGCGGACAGCGTCCTTGCTGTCCACCGGCAGGTTCGCGGCTACCCATTCGGGCAATCCGCCCTTCAGCACGCACACCTTGAGCCCGGCGCTCAGCAGTTCGCCGGCGACCCGGACGGACGTGATGTCGTCTGGATCCGAACAATACACGACGATGTCGCGGTCCTTGGGGAGGCCGGCCGCCGAGACGGCGTTCGGAGCGAGGCGGACTGCACCGGGCAGCTTCATCGAGCTGTGTTCCCACGGGTACTTCAGACGCGCGTCCACGAGTACCGGCTTGCCGGCTTCGTCACCGTCGAGTCTTGCCTTGAGATCTTCTTTGCTGATGCGGATAACGGCCATGGCGTATTCTCCCCGCCGGAAAGAGGCAGTGTCAACTGGAAGGGAAGAGGGAATAGGCGAGGGAAAAGGGAAAGGGAAAGGGAAGAGGAAGAGGCAAGGCGAGAAGGGCAAGGCCGAGAGCCGAGAGCCGAGAGCCGAACGCCGGACGTCGCGAGCCGGATGCCGTTGCGCACTCTGCTAGAATCGCGCGCGGAGGATTCCATGCGTCATCGGATCGTCGCGGCTCTTGGTGTGCTCACACTCACGGCCTCGTTGTCTGCGGCGCAGACGCCGCCCGCGGGTGGCGGGGCACCGGTCGCGGAGGACACCTTCTTCGGGACGGCCACGTATCGCCTGTGGGACGGCGATGCGCCCGGTGCGGTGGGGAAGGGTGACCTCGACGTGCCGACGCTGACGATGTTCAAGCCGCAGCGGGGCACGGGCCACGGGACGGCCGTCGTCATCGCCCCCGGCGGCGCGTACCTGGGCCTCGCGGCGAACCTGGAAGGACGCCAGGTGGCCGACTGGTTTGCGGCGCGCGGCGTGACGGCGTTCGTCCTGCGCTATCGTCTCGGCAAGGCGTACCTGTATCCGACGCCGCTGAACGACGCGCGGCGCGCGATCCGGTTCGTGCGCGCCCGCGCCAGTGAACTGGGAGTGACGCCCGACCGCATCGGCATGATGGGCTTCTCGGCAGGCGGCCACCTCACGGCCTCGACGGGCACGATGTTCGAAGACGGCGTCGCCTCGGCGTCCGACCCGATCGAGCGGGCCAGCAGCCGCCCCGACTTCCTGGTGCTTGGGTATCCGTGGCTCGACGCGATGAAGCCCGGGCCCAGCAACGTGATCTCGTACTGCTCTGTGCTGAAACTCGAACCGGCGCTCTGCGCGACGTTTGAACAGTACAACCCCGACTCCCGGGTCACGCCGCGGACGCCGCCGACGTTCATCTATCACACGACGGATGATGATCTGGTGCCGGTGGAGAGCAGCCTGACGTTCTACGCGGCGCTGACGAAGGCGAAGGTGCCCGTCGAGATGCACGCGTTCGCGAAAGGCAAACACGGCAGCGGCCTGGGGCTCGGTGACCCCGCGCTCGACCTGTGGCCGTCGCTGCTTGAGGTGTGGCTGCGCGAGCGCGGCCTGCTGAAGAAGTAGCGGGGCGAACGTAGCGCCCGGCTTCAGTCGGGCCGTGGCAGGCGTGGGTCAGGCCTGCCGTCCTCCCGTACGCACGAACGGCCCGCACGTGCGGACCGTTCGTGTCTTGCGGTGGTGGACGGCAGGAGGCTCGAACTCCCGACCTCTGCGTTGCGAACGCAGCGCTCTCCCAGCTGAGCTAGCCGCCCATCGGCGAACCCGTCAATTGTAACACGACCCGGGCAGAATCAAGTCTGCCGAAAGCGACTCCGACAGCCATGTTCACCGTGTCCGGGCCGGCTCGCGTGCCGGGAATCCGCGGGTGGCATCCTGCCATTGCTGGTACGCGTAGCCCGCCGCGTTGGAGGCCTGCCAGGCGCCCAGCAGGGCAGCCACGGCCCAGCGGCGGTGCCAGGGGTAGGGTGCGATCCTCGCGATCGCCTCCGCTGGCAGGTCCGCGTAGAACGTGATGTCGTCACGCAGTCGCCCGGTTCCGCGCAACCGGCGAAGGCGGTGGTACCGGCTGGCGCCACGGCCGTACCCAAAGTGTTGCTGGCAGAACGACGCGAACCCGAGCCCGTGGGCGTGGCGGACGATGGCGTCCGGGGCAGACACCAGTCGGTGGCCAGCGTGGCGCCATCTGTCGCAGAGATCCCGGTCTTCGGACCAACGAAGCCGATCATCGAATCCGCCAACCTCGCGGAAACGATCGGCTGGAAACGCCAGGTTGTTCGCCGCGAAGAAACGCGCGTCATCGTGCGCGCGGTTGAAGTACGAGTACGCGATGTCCACGATATGCTGGCTGGTTGCCGCACACAGGTTGTCCGGCAGGGCGTTCACCGTGCGGCCGCCAACACCGACCGATGGCGATTCCGACCAGCATCTGGAGAGATTCGTCAGCCACCCTGGGCTCGGACGGCAATCATCGTCCGTGAACGCCAGATACTGGCCCGCCGCCCGCCTGGCCCCGGTGTTGCGGGCGGCCCCCGGACCGCCGCGCCCACGGGAGCAGAGAGCCGCCGTCCTCCTTGCCGCCGCTTCTGCGACGATGTCCGTTGGGGGCCGTTCGCTGCCGTCGTCGACCACGATGATCTCGTAGCGAGAAGCCGGGTAGTCCTGGGCACACAAGTGCGCCAGGCACGTTCGCAGCGCGTCCGGCCGCTGAAAGGTCGCGACGACAACCGACAGATACGGAGGGATGGCCGCGCTCATGAGGGAATCGGGACGATGGACCCGGCGGCGGCCGCCCGCTCGGCCGCGTCAACGACGGCCAGGGCTCGGAAGCCGTCCTCCAGGCCGGGCGCCACGGGGGTTCCTGTCCTGGCGGCGGCGACGAAGGCCCGGAGCATCGGCTCGTAAGACGGGTCGGCAACCGGGTTCCGAAAGGCGCCCGCGACAACGGACCGCCAGCGTGGTGGAGAGAGGTGGTCCAGGAGTCGCCTGGCCGGTCTGGCTCTTACGGTTTCGGGCACACGCTCGACCGCTGTACGGCTGTAGCGATCCAGTCGGAGCATCCCGCGTTGGCCGTAGACTTCGAGACGGTCATCCTCGACGCTCCCAAACGTGACGAGCGACTGGACGATCAGTCCATCGGCGCATTCGAGGGTCAAGGCAGCGGTGTCGTGTTCCGTGACTCGCGACCGCACGACAGCGGCGACGCACGCGAACTCCCGCGCGAGCAGGAACCGCAGAAGATCGATGTGGTGACTCGCCAGGTCGAGCAGCGCACCGCCTCCGGTCGCGCGGCGGCGTTTCCAGAGGGGGAGTGTCTTGGCGGCTGAGGAGAAGACAGTACGGACGGACACGATGTCGCCAAGTCGGCCGGACGCGAGTTGCCGGTGAGCCGCGGCGTACAGCGGGTGGAATCGGAGGTTGAATCCTACCATCGCGGTCACCTTCGCCCGACGACCCGCCTCGACGATGGGCCGCGCGCCGTCGAGACTCGTCCCGAGCGGTTTCTCGAGGAACAGGTGCCGCCCCGCCTCCAGTACGCTGAAGGCCGCCCCCTCGTGGAGCGCCGTCGGGAGCGAGACCACGACAGCATCGACGTCGGCATCGCGCACCAGCGCCGCGTGCCCGTCGAAAGGGCGGGCGTTGGGTGCCAGGCGTCGTGCGAGGTCTCGACGGTCGGGCGAGCAGTCCGCGACGGCCGTGACGACGACGCCCGGCATTCGACCGAGGATCGGAAGGTGTACGCCGGCTGCAATGCGTCCGCAGCCCGAGACGCCGACCTTCATCACGCGTGCGTCCTTCATCGCGCACCGCCTTCACCGGGCAGGAGGGCGGGAGCTGTCGAACACGTCGCCGCTTCGCGCCGGACACTGTGGCTGATGCCGCAGTACCGGTTGCAGCGGCGCATCTTCTCGCGCAGCGGGCCGCTGGCGGCCCAGAAGGCCGTGAGGTCGCCCGGCCGTCTCAGCGGCGTCGACGGGAAGGCCGGATTGAAACACAGGCCGGCGTTCCCGCGGACATCGACCATGATGTTCCGCTCGTAGGAATTGCAGATGTGCTCGGTGGTGCCCCGAGGGCCGCGCCATCCCAGTTCGAGGAATCCGTTGTCACGGGCCGATCGGTGGTACATGGCCACCTGCCGGAGCCACACGGGATTGATCCGCAATCCGTACTTCGTGTCGCACGCACCAATCACCTCGACCAGCGCATCAGCGTCCCGGACGAGCTGGTCCGCGAAGAATCGGTCGCGGAACCACCACGTGCGAGGGCCGAACGTGGGCTGCAGCATGTTCAGCTTCAGCTTGTCCGCTCCGATGTCCCGCAGGACGAAGTGGTAGAGCGCGTCGAGTTCGCGGTAGTTGAACTCGGCGACCACGGCCATGGCATACACGCGCGGCGCGGGCTGCGACGATCGTGCCGCCAGCAGCAGCCGCAGGGCCTGGACCGCGCTGTGGAACGAGCCCCTGGCGCCTCGTGTCCAGTCGTGGACGTCGGCGCGATGGCTGTTCAGGCTGACGGTGACTTCGGACGGTCCTTCTCGAACCATGCGGGCGGCGGCTTCTGCTGTCGCCACGCGCGTGCCGTTGATCACGGAGAAGCACCGGAGCCCCAGGCCGCGGCAGGTGGCGCTGACGGCGAAGTACTCGTCGGGATCCAGCATGCTCTCGCCGCCGCACACGACCACCGTGCCGTGGGGGCTGAGCGCCGAGAACTCGTTCAGGATTTCGTGACGCTGCGCGATCGACAGCGAATCCGGCCCGTCGACGACACCGCGCTTCCAGTACTCGCAGTGACGGCACTTGAGGTTGCACCGCTGGTTGACGTCGACGAAGAGGAAGCGCGGCGGCTCGGGTTCCACGGGCGATCCTACCCCAGCACATCCAGGTACTTGAGCGCACCGCCGGTGTTGAACAGCACCACCGTGTCCCGGGCCTTCACGAGGCCGCGGTCCTGGAGTGTTCGCAGTGCCGACAAGGTCGCGCCGCCTTCGGGCGCGGCGCTCACGCCTTCGAACGCGCCGATGGCCTTCATGTCCCGCACCATCTCGGCGTCGCTGACGGCCAGCGCCGTCCCTGCGCTCTCGCGGACGGCGCGCAGGACGAGGAAGTCGCCAATCGCCTTGGGTACGCGCAGCCCGTCGGCGCAGGTCCTGGCGTGCTGCCACATCTCGGAACGCTCGGCGCCCAGCTCGAACGCCCGCGGAATCGGCGCGCAGTGCTCGGCCTGCACGCTCACCATCCGCGGCCGCCGCCCGCGCGGCACCCAGCCCAGACGTTCGACTTCTTCGCACGCCTTCCACATGCCGACGATGCCCGTGCCGCCGCCCGTGGGGTAGATGATCCAGTCGGGCCAGCGCCAGCCGAGTTGTTCCGCCAGCTCGTAGGCCATCGTCTTCTTGCCTTCGATGCGGTAGGGTTCCTTCAGCGTTGAGACGTCGTACCAGCCGAGCGGCGTGCCCATCTCCGCGGCGATGCGCCCCGCGTCCGTGATGAGGCCGTCCACGAGGTGCACGTCCGCGCCGTACAGTTCGCACTCGCGGATGAAGGGCACCTTCACGTCTTTCGGCATGAAGACCTTGGCCTCGAGGCCCGCGCACGCGGCGTACGCCGCCATCGCGTTGGCGGCGTTTCCCGCCGACGGCACCGACAACGTGCGCGCGCCAATCGTCCTCGCGCGTGTCACGGCCGCCGAGAGCCCGCGCGCCTTGAATGAGTTCGTCGGGTTGAGCGACTCGTCCTTGATGTACAGCGACGTCAGCCCCAGTTCGCGCCCCAGCCGTGCGGCGTGCACGAGCGGCGTGAAGCCTTCGCCGAGGGTGACCGGCTGCTCGTCACCCACGAGCGGCATCAGTTCGCGGTACCGCCACATGGTCGGCGCGCGGCCCGCGAGGCTGTCTTTCGACCACGCGCGCGCGGCCGCATCGAGATCGTAGCGCGCCACGAGCGGCATGCCGCACGCGCAGAGGTGGTGGGATTCACGCGGATCGCGCGGTGGCGCACCGCAGGGCACCGAACACTCGAGGTGGGTGAGGAACGACACGACACACTCCCAGCGGGCGCGGGACGGGACCGGACGGCCGAAGCACGACGGGCGGGGGAGGCCCCCCGCCCGTGCGGTCGTGACTACTTGCCGAGCAACTCGGCGTCCTTCTTCTTCTGCAGGTCGTCGATGAGGCCGATGTGCGCGTCGGTGCCCTTCTGGATCTCGGCTTCGGCCTTCCGTTCCTCGTCTTCCGAGATCGCCTTGTCCTTCAGCAGCTTCTTGAGCCGATCGTTCGCGTCCCGGCGGACCTGGCGGACGGCGTTGCGCGACTCCTCGGCCATCTTGTGGACCTGGCGCGAGAGCTGCTGGCGCCGCTCTTCGGTCAGCGTGGGGATCGGCACGCGCACGAGTTTGCCGTCGTTCGAGGGGTTGAGCCCCAGGTCGGCGGCGCGAATGGCCTTTTCCACGGCGCCGAGCACCGACGGGTCGAACGGCTGGACCACGATCGTCATCGGGTCGGGCACCGAGAGGGTGGCCACCTGGTTGAGCGGCATGCGGCTGCCATAGGCATCCACGTGAACCGGGTCGAGAATCGAAATGGTCGCCCGCCCGGTGCGCACACCGGAGAGTTCGTGGCGCAGGTGTTCGATCGCGCCGTCCATCCGCTTCTTGACTTCCGCGTGCAGGCCTTTCAGGTCGGTGACATCCATGACATCTGCTCCGAGAGGCGGGCCGTCGGGCGGCGCTGTCCGCCGGACAGCCCGGGTTGGGCGCCGTCGATCAGGCGCGGACCGTTGTGCCGATAGTCTCGCCCATGATGGCACGTGTCATGTTGCCCGGTGTGAGCAGGTTGAACACCTTGATGGGCAGCTTGTTGTCCATGCAGAGCGAGATGGCTGTCGCATCCATCACCTTGAGTCCCCGTTCGAGGACCTCCAGGTAGGTAATGGTATCGAACTTCGTCGCGCCGGGGGTGGTCTTGGGATCGGCCGTGTACACGCCATCGACCTTGGTGGCCTTGAAGATGGCTTCGGCCTTGATCTCCATGGCGCGCAGCGCCGCCGCCGTATCGGTCGTGAAATACGGATTGCCGGTGCCGGCGGCAAAGACGATGACCCGGCCCTTGTCGAGATGCCGCAGCGCGCGCCGGCGGATGAAGGGCTCGGCCACCGACCGCATTTCGATCGCGGAGAGCACCCGTGTCTCGACGCCTTCCTGCTCGAGGGAATCCTGGAGGGCGAGGGCATTGATGACCGTCGCGAGCATGCCCATGTAGTCGGCCTGCCCCCGATCCATGCCCTTTGCGCTGGCCGCCACGCCCCTGAAGATGTTCCCGCCGCCGATGACTACCCCGAGCTGCACGCCCAGACGCTGGATGCCCGCGATCTCCCGGGCAATCTGCCGGGCGATCACCCGGTCGATCCCATACGCCTGTTCACCCAGGAGCGCCTCGCCCGACAGTTTGAGCAGGACGCGGCGGTACGCGGGTTGGGCAGTCGGTTCGGTCATACGGCGACGGATTATAGCAGGTCGCCGCTATTCGGCGGCGCTTTCGCCAAGCTTGAAGCGACAGAAGCGCGCCACCGACACGTTTTCACCGGTCTTGGCGATGGCCTGCTGCACGAGCTGCAGCACGCTCATGGACGGTTCCTTGACGAACGGCTGATCGAGCAGGCACACCTGTTCGAAGTACGATCCCAGCTTGCCTTCGACGATCTTCTCGATGACCGGGGCGGGTTTGCCCGAGCCCTCGAACTGCGCCCGGTAGATCGACTTCTCCTTCTCCAGGAGATCGGCCGGCACGTCCTCCCGGCGGACGAACTTCGGGTCCGCGGCGGCGACGTGCATCGCGATGTCCTTCACGAGCTGCTGGAAGTGCTCGGTACGCGCGACGAAGTCGGATTCGCAGTTCACTTCCACCAGGACGCCGATCTTGCCGCCCATGTGGATGTAGCTGCCCACCATCCCCTGCTGGGTGGACCGACCGGCCCGCTTGGCCGCCTGCGCGAGGCCCCGCTTGCGCAGGAGCGTGACCGCGTCATCGATGCTCCCGTTGGCCTCCGTGAGGGCGGCCTTGCACTCCATCATGCCGGCGCCCGTCTTCTCCCGAAGGGACTTGACCTGTTCCGCTGTGATTGCCATGGTTCTTCTCTCCGCAGTACGAAAAAATGCGCCGGCAGGAACGACTCCGGCCGGCGCCGATAGGGTCACCACCGCCGGGCCGGGCCCGGCGTCCGAAGTTACGCCGAGGCCGGAGGCGCCGCCGGAGCGGGGGCGTCAGGCCTCGGGCGACGCGTCGCGGGGCGCGCCTCGTCATCCTGATGGGCATCGGCCTTGATCGATTCGCGCATCGTCCGCCCCGTCAGCACCGCCTCGGCGATGCGAGAGGTGAACAGCCGGATCGACCGCAAGGCGTCGTCGTTGCCGGGGATCACGTAGTCGACTTCTTCAGGGTCGCAGTTCGTGTCGACGATACCGATGACGGGAATCTTGAGCTTGCGCGCTTCGTCGACGGCGATCTTTTCCTTCTTCGTGTCGATCACGAAGACGGCGTCGGGCAGCTTCGCCATGTTGCGGATGCCGTCGAGGTTCTTCGAGATCTTCTTCTTCTCTTTCTCGACCCCGGAGATTTCCTTCTTCGACAACGACTCGTAGCGGCCGTCGGTGCTCATCGACTCGAGTTCGCGGAGCCGCGACAGGCTGCGCTGGATCGTCGTGAAGTTGGTCAGCAGACCGCCGAGCCAGCGTTCGTTGACGTAGAACATCCCGCAGCGCTGGGCTTCTTCCGCGACGGCGTCCTGTGCCTGCCGCTTGGTGCCGACGAACAGCACGGTGCCGCCGTCCGCCCCGATGCTCTGCACGAACTCCTCCGCCGAGCGGAACAGCTTCGCCGTCTTGCCCAGATCGATGATGTAGATGCCGTTGCGTTCACCGAAGATGTACTGCTTCATCTTCGGGTTCCAGCGCTTGGTCTGGTGGCCGAAGTGCACTCCGGCTTCCAGCAGTTCCTTGATGGCGATGCCGCTCAAGCGTCCTCCCTCAGGCTCTCGACCAAAATAATGCCGTCGTTACCGTTTGCTGAACTGGAAGCGCTTGCGCGCGCCAGCCAACCCGTACTTCTTCCGTTCCTTGGCCCGCGCGTCGCGGGTCAGCAGGCCTTCTTTCTTCAGCGCCGGCCGAAGGTCGAGGCTGTAGAGGCAGAGCGCGCGAGCAATCCCCAGGCGGATCGCGCCGGCCTGGCCGGCCACACCGCCGCCGGCGACGGTGGCCAGGATGTCGAACTTCTCCGCGGTCTCGGTCAGCACGAGCGGCTGACGGATTTCCATGCGGAGGACATCGGTGGGGAAGAAGTTCTCGAACTCGCGGTCGTTGACCGTGATCGTGCCGGTTCCAGGACGAAGGAACACCCGGGCCGTGGAAGTCTTGCGGCGCCCGGTGCCGTAGTATTCAATCTGGCTCACGTTAGGCCACCTCGAGCTTCGTGGGTTTCTGCGCGGCGTGCGGGTGATCGGCCCCCGCGTACACCTTCAGCTTGCGGTACATCGCGTTGCCGAGTTTCGTCTTCGGCAGCATCCCGCGGATGGACTCTTCCACCAGCCGGATCGGGTTGCGCTGCCGGACGTCCTTCGCGCGTTCCTCGCGAAGCCCGCCCTCGTACCCGCTGTGGCGCCGGTAGATCTTCTGTTCTTCCTTGCGGCCGGTCAGCTTCACCTGGGCCGCATTGATGACGACGACATGGTCGCCGGTGTCGATGAACGGGGTATAGATCGCGCGGTGCTTGCCCATGAGGATCTTCGCGGCGCGCGACGCCACTCGTCCGACAACCTGACCGTTTGCGTCGATCACATGCCAGCGTCGCTCCACGCTGGTGGGGTTGGCCATTCTCGTTCGCATCTGCAAGTCTCTATTCCAGGGTCAATTCAAGCGACGGCAAACCCAAATCGTACCAGTGAGTTCCGCCCTTGTCAAGCGAGCTTGTCGGCTCGCTCGAGCCCCGGGTTTTCGGGATTTCACATTTTCTCTGTAGTCCGGAAACGGACGGCCCGATAAGACGAGCGGCCGGGGTGGAGGCCCGCCTGCCGGCGGCCCGCCAGCGGAGCCGCCACCGGGCGGTTTCTGCCACCTCCGGGCTTCGGTGGCCGCTGACGAATTTGCACGCGTACCACCGTAACTGAAACGGCGATCCCGGATTTGGTGCCGTTTTCGACGTAATGAGCCTGGCATCAGGCTTGCGGAAGGGGAGTTCGGAAGGCGCGGGGCCTTCGGAAAGGGGCGGACCCGGACGTGTTTGGACTTGGACGGACCAAAGGAGTCGTCGGACTTGACATCGGTTCGAGCGCCGTCAAGGCCATCGAACTGAAGATGTCGGGTCGGGCCTACCGGGTCGGTGCCTACGCCGCCGAGTCTGTTCCCCCGGACAGCATCGTCGACGGCGCCATCATCGATGCCGTCAGCGTGGCGGACGCCATCCGCCGCGTCTTCGAGCGCGCAGGGACGCGCACCCGCGATGTCGCGGCGTCGCTCTCGGGCAATGCCGTGATCGTCAAGAAGATCAGCCTTCCCGTCATGACCGAGGCCGAGCTGGCCGAGTCCATTCGTTGGGAGGCCGAGCAGTACATTCCCTTCGACATCCAGGACGTCAACCTGGACCACCAGATCCTGGACAGCGGCGAACACAATTCGGGCGCGATGGACGTCCTGCTCGTGGCCGCCAAGAAGGACAAGATCAACGACTACAGCGGCGTCATCTCCCAGGCCGGCAGGCAGCCGGTCGTGATCGACGTCGATGCGTTCGCCATCCAGAACGCGTTCGAGGTGAACTACGACGTCGAGCCCGGTGTCGTGACCGTGCTCATGAACATCGGCGCCAGCGGCGTGAATATCAACGTCGTCAGCGGCACCTCCTCCGTGTTCACCCGCGATATTTCCACGGGCGGCAATGCCTACACCGAGGCGATTCAGCGCGAGTTCAACCTCTCCTTCGAGCAGGCCGAGCAGGTCAAGCGGGGAGAGGAGGCGGACGGCGTCCGTCTCGACGACGTCCGGCCGGTGCTCCGGGCGGTCACCGAGAACGTGCTGCTCGAAGTGCAGAAGACCTTCGACTTCTACCGGGCGACGGCCCCGTCAGACCGCCTCGACCGGGTCCTCGTCTGCGGCGGCGCTTCCCAGACCGAAGGGCTGCTCGACGATATCGCCGACCGGTTCAATCTGCCGGTCGAGCCGTTGAATCCCTTCCGCCGGGTCACGTTCGACGCGGCGAAGTTCGGCGTGGATGCCGGCGAACTCGCGGCCACCGCCGTCGTGGCCGTGGGGCTCGCTCTCAGGCGGGTGGGCGACCGATGATTCGCATCAATCTCCTCGCGCAGGAACGCCCCAAGGGCAAGCGGCGCCAGGCCGCCGCGGCGACCCCCACCCAGGCGGCAGGACAGAAGATCACCGTCGCGTGCACCCTGATTCTCGTGGTGGCCGGCCTCATCATCGGCTGGTGGTACCGCTCGATTCAGCAGAACGCCTCCCAGCTGGCCCAGGAGATCACCGCCGCCGAGACGGAGACCGCCCGCCTGAAGAGCATCATCACGCAGGTGCAGCAGTTCGAACAGCGCAAGTCGCAGCTCCAGCAGCGGGTGACGCTGATCGAACAGCTCCGCCGCGGGCAGAGCGGCCCGGTGCACATCCTCGACGAGATCAGCCGCGGACTGCCGGAGATGACGTGGCTGACGAAGGTCGAGCAGAAGGGCAATGACATCGTCATCGAAGGGCGATGCACGGCCCTGACGTCGCTGTCGGATTTCGTGGCGAATCTGGAACGGTCCGGCTGGTTCACCCGGCCGGTCGAAATCACCGATAGCCAGGTGGAGCAGGCCCAGGGCGGCGACAACGACCTGATCCGCTTCTCCATGAAGGCTCAGTTCGCGCAACCCGGGGCCGAGAGCGCGGCGCCGCCGAAGAAGTAGGACGCCCGGAGAGACGACGAGACGTTATGGACCTGCGTCTGAACAAACTGCCCTGGTACGGTCAGGTGGGGATCTTCGTGGCCGTGGCGATCGCGGGCATCTTCACCTTCTATTACCTGTACGCGCAGCCGCAGCGGGAATACCACCGCCAGCAGCAGCAGCGCATCGAGCAGTTGCGTACCCAGATCAACAAAGGGCTCGCGACCGCGCGCAAGCTGCCCCAGTTCAGGGCTGAAGTGGCGGACCTCGAGGCGCGGCTCGACAACCTGAAGGCCGTGCTGCCCGATCAGAAGGACTTCGGCGACCTGCTCCGGAACCTCCAGACGCTGGCGTCGCAGTCGAATCTCACGATTCGCGTCTTCAAGCCGGGCACCGTGGTGACCAAGCAGTTGCACGCCGAGTGGCCCGTCGCGATGGAACTCGACGGGACGTACCACAACCTCGGCATGTTCTTCGACCGAGTGAGCAAGGCGGCCCGGATCATCAACGTGGGGAACGTCAACATCCGGGCGAAAGACCGTCCCGACGCCGGTTCGACCGTGTCGGTCTCGTTCGTGGCGACGACGTTCGTCCTGCTCGAGGCGGTGAAACCGGTGCCTCGGCCGCGGCCGATGCCGGCGATGGTGGGGGTGAAGAAATGACGCCTCGTGTCCTGGTGTGCGGATTGGCGTGCCTGCTGGCCGTCGCCGCCCACGCGCAAACACCGCCACGACCGGCGACGCCGCCGGCAAGCCCGGCCGCCCCGGCGGCCACGGCCACGGCTCCGCCGCAGGCGCCAGCGTACAGCTACAACCCCGACTCCCGGCGGGACCCGTTCGTCAGCCTGCTGCGCCGCGGGTCGGACATCAACCGGCCCCAGGGCAAGTCCGCGGAAGGCGTGGCCGGGATGCTCGTGACCGAACTGACATTGAAGGGCATCATGCAGAGCCGCGGCGCCTTCGTCGCACTCGTGCAGGGGCCCGACAACAAGACGTACCTGGTACGTGTGAACGACCGGCTGGCGGATGGCAGCGTGAGAGCCGTCACGGCCGATACGCTGGTGCTGATGCAGGACGTGAGCGATCCGCTCTCGGCGACCAAGCAGCGTGAAGTGCGAAAGACGCTTCGTGCCCCGGTGGAGCAGAAATGAACACGGAGGTTACGCCCGTGATGTCCAAGGTGAAAGGGCCGCTCCTGGCGGCGCTGGGATGTGCGGTTCTGCTGGCGGCGAGTGTGGGCGCCGTCGGCGGTGATTCGACGCTCGCCCGGCTGACGTCCGTGTCTGCGCTCACCGAAGGCCGACAGGTCACCGTGGTGATCGAATCGAGCGCGCCGGTTCCGTACACGGCCGCCCAGCCCGATCCGCTCACGCTGGTCCTCGACCTGCGCCGCGCGGCAGCGGCGGGCGTGAGCCGGGCGATTGCCCGCCCCGTCGGGCCCGTCGCCGACGTGACGGTCGAGGACGCCCTGGCGACCGACGGCGTGCCCGTGGCGCGTGTCCGGATGCGGCTGGCCACTCCCGCCCGGCCGTCGATCCGCAGCCGGCGAAACGCCATTCTCGTCGAGTTCGGCGGTGGCACCAGTGTCGCCCAGCCGCCCGTCGTGCCGGCTCCGCCGGCTGCCGCTGCCGGGGCCCCGCGCGCGGCGGCGCTTGCGCTGGCGCGAGTGGACGTGGCGTCCACGACCCAGGGCGCTCGGGTGACGGTGGTCGGCAACGCGCCGCTT
>CAZJRM010000097.1:0-18468 GCA_964547975.1 uncultured Vicinamibacterales bacterium
GTGAGCGTGACGGGGTCCTTCCAGAAGTCGCGCAGGAGCACCACGACCAGCCCGGCGACGGCGAGGCCCAGCGCGAGCGGGCCCGTGTACCACGCCAGCGACCGCATCGCGTACGCGTCGTGCTGCGCGAGCAGCCCCGCGGGTTCGCGGAAGAAGTAGGCGTAGACGGCCAGCGCGAGCACGACCGGCGCGGCGAGCCTCGGCAGCCACGGGAGCCACGTGCCGGACCAGCCGGGCACGCGGCGATGCAGCACGGCCGCCAGCACGATCGCGGCGGCAATTGCCACCGCGCCCAGCCCCAGCACGACGGCGCCTCCGATCTGGACCATCGGGATGTAGGTGTACGCGCGCATCGGCCCGGCGTAGTAGGGCACGGCCGCGGCGGCCGCGGCACCCAGGGCCAGGAGGAATCCCGGGCGGGGGAGCGTACCGCGCTCCGCGGCCACCAGCACGAACCCTCCGCCGACGGCCGCCAGCGTCAGCACGGCATCGAACCGCAGGAACAGCGTCGCGCCAAGCGCCGCGCCCGCGACGACGTCCAGGGCGCGCACGCCGTCCCGGTACGTGCGCGCGAGGCCGAGCAGCGCCGCCGCGAGCAGGGCCTGCTGGATGACCTCGGAGTTGGGGTACCGCGCGAACCAGACTTCCGCGACGTTGATCGCCAGCAGTACCGCGCCCGCCGAGGCGGTCAGCGGCCCGAGCAGGCGCGCCCAGAGCAGGAATACTGCGGCGAGGCCGACGAGGGCCCACGCCCCGGCGGTGTTGCGCACGCCGGTGAGTCCGTCGAGCCCGTACGCGATGGCCATCCACACCGGCAGCCCGTGCGGGAACTGACCGATCACGCCGCCCGTCGCCCGATCGGTCACGAAGAACCCCATGAACCGGTTGCCCTCGTGCGTTCCGGCTTCGTCGCCGCCAGGCGCGGGGGAGACGAAGAGGTCCTTGAAGCGGTCGGGCAACGACGCAAGCGCCGCGTCCCGGATGCGGATCGAGCCCCGCTGGGCGATCTGGACGCCTTCGTTCGCGTAGACGCCGGGGTCCTTGCCGCCGAGCAGGTACTCCGAGCCCGGGAAGAACAGCCAGCACCCCAGGGCGACGGGCAGCGCCAGGCCGAGCGCCGACCAGCCGGGGCGGGGCGCGGGCGTGTCGTAGCGCAACCGCGTGCGCCCGATCGCGAGCGCCAGCGCCGAGACGACGCCGTTGATCACCAGCACGCGGTCCAGCGAATACCGACCAGGGACCGCGAGCGCCAGCGCGACGAACGTGGTCAGCACCAGGCTCGTCACGACCGCCCAGAACGCGCGCTCTTCGGCCGGCAGAGCGGCGCGTGTCGCCCGATCGCCGTACGGCAGGCGGTAGAGCAGCGCGCCCGGCAGGAACCCGACGAGGAGCAGAGCCGCGAGGGACGTCATGGTGGCCTGCGGCCCCTACGGCTCGAAACGGCGAATCGCGTCGGCCACGATCGCGAGGTGCTCGTCGGGGATGGCCGGGTAGAGCGGCAGCGACAGGGTCTGCGCGCAGACGCGGTCCGCGATCGGGCAGGCCGCCGGCGCCTCGGTCTGGAGGGCAGGCTGGCGCGGGATGGGCACCGGGTAGTGGATCAGCGTCTCGATCCCTTCGGCCTTGAGGTACGCCTGCAGGCGATCGCGATGCGGGGTCAGCACCGGGAACAGGTGGTAAACGTGGCCAGGGTCGCACTCGGCCGGCACCTGGATGGCGGTTACGCCGTCCAGCAGCCGGCGATACGCCGCGGCCCTGGCTCGCCGCGCCTCGGTCCATCCGCGCAGGAACGGCAGGCGCGCGCCGAGAATGGCCGACTGCAGGTCGTCGAGGCGGCTGTTCACGCCCATCTCGACGTGGTGGTACCGGTCCGTCTGGCCGCCGTTGCGGACCCGCTTCATCTTCGCCGCGAGCGCGGCGTCGTTCGTCGTGATCGCGCCGCCGTCCCCCAGCGCGCCGAGGTTCTTGGTCGGGTAGAAGCTGTAGGCGGCGGCCACGCCGAAACTGCCGACCGGGCGGCCGCCGCAGGTCGCGAGGTGCGCCTGGCAGCAGTCCTCGATCACGATCAGGCCGTGTTTCTCCGCGACCGCCATCACGCCCGGCATGTCGGCGGGCTGACCGTAGAGGTGCACCGGGAGGATGGCCTTCGTGCGAGGCGTGATGGCCGCTTCGATCGCGCCGGGGTCGATGGTCAGCCGGACGGGATCGAGATCCACGAACACCGGGCGCGCGCCCACCATCATGCAGGCGAGGGCCGTGTAGGCCGCCGACACCGGCGTCGTGATGACCTCGTCGCCGGCGCCGAGGCCCAGCGCGCGGAGCGCGATCGCGATCGCGTCGGTGCCCGTGCCGACGCCCACGGCGTGCGCGGCCCCGGCGGCGTCCGCGAACGCCCGCTCGAACGCGTCGACCTCGGGGCCGAGCACGTACCAGCCGCGATCGACCACTCGCCGGATGGCGGCGTCGACGGCGGGTCCGTCTTCGAGGGGCTGGAGGTGCATGAATCGCACGCGGGTGGTACTCATCGGAAGCGGATCCTCGTGGCGTCCGGCGTCCGTCGGCGTCGCTCGCGATCGGGCACCGGGCGGAAAATGTCCCCCTACGCGTCCAGGTAGCGCGCGAGGTGTTCGCGATAGTACGAGACCGTCCGCGCCAGGCCGTCGCGCAGGCCGACGGCGGGCCGCCAGCCGGTCGCGGCCGTGAACTTCGCGGAGTCGGCGTAGAAGCTGCCGATATCGATGGCCTTCTTCTCCGGCGGCCACTCGACGAACCGCACACGCCCCGAGCCGGCGACGTCAATCAGCAGGGCGACCAGATCCCGGTGGGCGATCGGCTCCGAGCCGCCCACGTTGAAGACCTCGCCGTTGCACGCGTCGGTCGCCCCCGCCCGCAGGAACGCGTCGGCGGCGTCGTCGACGTAGACGAAGTCGCGCAGCTGCGAGCCGTCGCCGAAGACCTGGATCTCCTGGTCCTCGACGGCGAGGCGGACGAACCAGCCGATGAACCCCTGGCGGTTGTGCTTGACGAGCTGGCGGGGGCCGTAGATGTTCGTCAGGCGCAGCGAGCACGCCCGTACCCCGAAGACGTGGTCGTAGACGAGGTGGTAGTACTCGCCCGCCACCTTGTTGATGCCGTTGATGTCGGTCGGCCGCACCAGGTGCGCTTCGGTGACCGGCAGGACGTCCGGCTTGCCGTAGACCTGGCGGGTGCCGGCGAAGACGACCTTCGCGCCGGGGTTGTTGCGGCGGCAGGCCTCCAGGATCGTGAGCTGGCTGCGGCAGTTGATGTCGAGATCCGTGTGGGGATCCCGCATGCTGTCGATGTGGCTGACCTGGCCGGCGAGGTTGAAGATGACGTCCACGCCGCGCACGAGGTAGTTCATCGTGCTCGCCTGGCGGACGTCCGCGACGTTGACCCGGACCCGGTCCTCGATGCCGGCGATGTTGAACAGGTGGCCGCCGTAGTCCGGGATGAGCGAATCGACCAGCAGGACGTCGGCGCCGAGTTCGACGAGGCGGCGCGCGAGGTTGCTGCCGATGAACCCCAGCCCGCCCGTGATCATCACCCGGCGGCCGCGGTACGCCGCTGCGAGATCGGCACTCATTTCTTGACCACGAGCGCCCACCACAGGCGCAGGACGTCCACGCCCGTGCGCGCGATGCGCCGGAAGTTGAAGAACTGCGACTTGCCGTAGGCGCGGTGGAAGTGGTGCACCGGCACCTCGGCGATCCCGAAGCCCGCGTCCTGGATCTTCTTCATCATCTCCAGGCAGATGACGCCGCTGTTCTTCGTCAGTTCGACCTTGTCGAAGATGGCGCGCCGCATCAGCCGGAAATCGCAGTCCACGTCCCGGACCTTGAGCCCGAACAGGATCTTCACCGTGTGGTGGTAGAAGCGGCCGATGACGATGCGGTGCAGCGGATCCGACCGGCTGATCTTGTAGCCGTTCACCAGGTCCACGCCCGGCGCCCTCGCCGCCCACAGGTCGGCCATCTCGGCCGGGTCGTACTGCGCGTCGCCGTCGGTGTAGAAGACGTAGTCCTTGGTCGCGTTGGCGAACCCGCTCCTCAGCGCGCCACCGTAGCCCCGGTTGCCCTGGTGGTGGATGACGCGAACCTGCGGATACACGCGGGCCAGCTCGTCGGCGATGTGCGGCGTGGCGTCGCGGCTGCCGTCGTTGATGACCAGGACCTCGAAGTCCGGCGTGAGGCGGCTCGCGGTGAGCACGGCGCTGATCACCATGCTGGCGATGGTGCCGCTGTCGTTGTACGCCGGAAAGAAGACGGTCAGCCCGGGTTGAGTCTCTGGCGCAGGCATTCGAACTGTGTACGGTACCACAAGTGACAGGGAAGAGGGACTAGGCGATAGGGAAGAGGGCACGACCGCGCCCCGCCGCCGCCCGTTCGTACGCCGCCTCGAACCGTTCCGCGACCCGCGCCCACGAGTGCTCCGACTGCACGTAGGCCCGCGCCCGGGCCCCGAAGGCCGCGCGGGCGCCCGGGTCCGCCATCAGCCGTTCGAGCGCGCCCGCCAGCGCCGGCACGTCCCGCTCGGTGACGAGCAGGCCGGTGTCTCCGTCGGTGACCACCGACGGAATGCCCGCCACCCGCGACGCCACCAGCGGCGTGCCCGACGCCAGCGATTCCATCACCGTGTTGGGCAGGCCGTCGACGTTGCCGTGTTCGTCGTGGACCGACGGCACCACCGCGATGTCCGCGGCGGCCAGGTACGCGCCGACGTCCCCCTGCGCCAGCACGCCCGGGAACACCACGCGATCCGCGACGCCCCGGTCCCTCGCCCTGGCGCGCAGGGCGGCATCGAGGTCGCCGCCGCCGGCGAGCACCAGTCGTGCGGCCGGCCAGCGCGGCGCCAGGACCCCCAGCGCGTCGATCAGGAACTCGAACCCCTTCTTGCTGACGAACCGCCCGGCCGTGAACCAGACCAGGTCCCCTTCGCCGAGCCCCAGGGACGCGCGGACGCGCGCCCTCGCGGCAGCGTCGGGACGGAAGCGGTCCGAATCGACGCCGTACGGCACGGTTTCGATCCGCGCCGGGTCGGCGCCGATCCGGATCGTCCGGTCCCGCAGGTCGTCGCTGCAGGCCGTCACCCAGTCGGCGCGCCGCAGCGTGCGGCGCGCAACGGCCGTGGCCACCGCGTGGCGCTCGGCGACGTAGACGTCCGACCCGTGCAGGCTGACGACAACCGGCAGCCGCCCGGCGGCCTCGGCGGTCACCGCGCCGCTCGGCACCAGCCAGTGGCCGTGCAGGATCGTGGCGCCCACCTCCCGCGCCACGCGGCGCACCGCCGCGAACGACGCGGCGAGCGCCAGGGGCGCCGAGGCCCAGGCCGACCAGCGCAGGTCCGTGTCCTTGCGCAGCGCACCCGCATACCCGTACACGTTCAGCGAGGGGTGCGGCGCGTACTTGAACGCGTGGAAGCGCACGCCGTCCTCGACGCCCTCGCGTCGCAGCAGGGGGTGCCACGGAAGCACCATGTGCACCTCGTGGCCCCGCCCGGCCACGCCCTTCGCGATGGGCTCCATGAACGTGCCGATCGTGTCTCCGGGAAAACGGGGATACGACGTCGCCAGCATGACCACGACGTGGCGGCGGGTCATTCGACGATCCTGGCCCTGGCCCGCCCGCCGTGGCGGAGGATGAGCCGCCAGGGCATGAACATCGACTCGAACATGACGCGCCCGGACATCTTCGACGCGCCCTGCCGCCGTTCGACGAACACGATAGGCACTTCGCGCACCGAAGCGCCATGGCGCGCGGCCTTGAACAGCGCCTCGACCTGGAAGGAGTACCCGTCCGACGTGATGGTCCCCGGGTTCAGCCGCTCGAGCACGGCCCGATGCCAGCAGCGGTAGCCGCCGGTGCAGTCCCGCACGCCGAGGCCGGTAATCGTCCGCACGTACCAGTTGGCGAAGGTGCTGAGGAACAGGCGGCGAAGCGGCCAGTTCACCACGCTGACGCCGTTCAGATATCGCGACCCGACCGCGACGTCGGCCGCGGCGGCGGCGGCGACCAGATCCGGCAGGTACTTGGGATCGTGGGAGAAGTCCGCGTCCATCTGGCAGATCAACTCCGCATCCGTGTCGCGTAGCGCCCGCTGGAACCCCTCGACGTACGACAGGCCGAACCCGCGTTTACCCGTCCGGTGGATGACCTGCACGCCGCCCGGATGCGCGGCGGCGACCCGGTCGGCTTCCGCTCCGGTGCCGTCCGGCGACGCGTCGTCGACGATCAGCACGTGGAAGTCGCCCTGGGCGAGGATCGCCTCGACGAGCGTGGCGATGTTGTCGCGTTCGTTGTAGGTCGGGATGATGACGAGCACGTTCATGGGCGTCAGTCGTCGGATCCGGGCAGGCGCAGGCACACGCCCGACGCGAGTACGATCAACGCCGGGTCGATCGTCGGAATCCGGAACCGCTCCTGCGGGAAGAACATCAGTCCCATGAGCAGCGTCGACGCCGCCAGGAGCAGCACGGCCGCCGGCGAGCGTCCCTGCCGCGCGATCGCGAACCCTCCCATGATACCGAGTGCGAGCGCGGCGAGATAGGGGACGACCGAGGCCCAGTAGTACAACGCCGAGTGGAGGCGGTAGGACGGCCCAATCGGCACGACCGTGTAGAACGCCTTGCGCGCCGTCAGGATGAGCCAGTCCCCCGGGTGCGCTCGCATCCATGCCAGCGCCTCGCGGTAGTAGTGCGGCTCGAGCGCTTCGGGAGACAACCCGGGATACCGCTCGCGGAACGCGACATTCGAGTACTTCATGGCCGGGTTGGCCGCGAGGTCTCCTTCTCCCGCCGCCAGCGGGTGGTTCCCCGTCCAGAAGGTGATGCCGCCTTCCGACGCCACGGCGACGAATCGCCCGTACACGATCGTGTTGCGCAGCGACCACGGGGCGACGACGACCGCGGCGCCGGTGACCAGCAGGACGGCCGCCAGCCGCTGACGACGCGCGAGGAACAGCCACGGTCCGAGCAGCGCGACGAAGAACAGCATGGCCGGGCGGATCAGAATCCCGAGGCCCAGCAGCAGGCCCACGGCCGCGGCGGCGCCAGGCGACATCGGAGGCGCGACGCCGTCACGTTCGCGCGGCGTCAGGACGAGCGCGGCGGCGAGCGCGACGACCATGAACAGCGTTTCGCTGAACACGAAGGCGGGCGTCCAGACCAGGGCGGGGTAGCCGGCGGCCCCGGCGGCGGCGGCGAGGGCCGCGCGGCGACCCGCGGCCCGCCTCGCGATTTCGGCGACGAGCAGGATCGCCAGGCCGCCGAGCCCGGCCTGGAGCCCCCGGACGGCCTGGATGACGCGGCGCGACACCGGCAGGTCGGCCGGGCCGTCACCCGCCCCGGCGAGTCCGTCGGGCGTCGCTGCGATGATGCCGGCAATCAGGGCCGGATAGACGGGCGCCCGGCCGTAGTGCTCGCCGGTCAGCGGTGTCCCGTCGAGCGCGGTGTAGGTGAACCCGTGTCCGGTAGCCAGGCTCCGCCCGAGCAGGAGGTATTCGCGTTCGTCGTGGGTGAGCGGCTGGTGCGTCCAGTAGCCGAACCCGAAGGCCAGCCGCAGGGCGATGCCGACGGCGACCGCCAGCCAGACCGCGCGCGGCAGGCCTCGTGACGTCCCGCGCACGGCCCCTATTCGCTCCGTTCGAACCGGAGCGCCGCAATCTGCTCCGAGACGAGACCGACGAGGAACACCATCACCGAAAACATGAGCAGCAGCACCGCGCCGTTGGCGATCTTGTGATCCGTGACGACCGTCCACAGGCCGTAGCCGACGCCGAGCAGGAACGACAACGCGCTCAGCGGCGCGAACACGCGCATCGGGCTGAAGATCGTCACGATCTTCAGGATGATGATGAAGAACTTCGCGCCGTCGCGCATCAGGCGGATCTTGGACTGCCCCTGGCGGGCTTCGGCGTCGATCGGCTCGAACCGGACGTTGTAGCCGCCCTTGATGAACGCGAGCGTGGTCGTCGTGGGCGTCGAGAAGCCGTTGGGCAGCAGGTGCAGGAACTCGCGCAGGCAGGCGCGGCGCGCCGCGCGGAACCCCGAGGTGAGATCCGGCACGTGGCGCCCGGTCAGGTAACTTGCGAGGCGGTTGAGGGCGGTGTTGCCGAGCATCCGCAACTGGGTCGCCTGCGTGTGCGTGGAGCGCGCGCCGATGACGAGATCGTATTCACCGAGATACGACACGAGCCGCACGGCGTCCGACGCCTTGTGCTGGCCGTCACCGTCGATGATCAGGATGTGGTCGCCCGTGGCGTTGCGGATGCCCGTCTTGACCGCGGCGCCGTTGCCCTTGTTGTACGGGTGCGTCACGACGGTCGCGCCGGCGGCCGCGGCGCGCGCCGCGGTCCCGTCCGTGGACCCGTCGTCCACGACGAGGATCTGGTGCCAGGCGCCCGCGGCGGCGAGTTTCTCCACCAGCGGTCCCACCGAACGTTCTTCGTTGAACGCCGGCACGATGACGGTCGTCGATGACGGTTCAGCCACCTCAGGTCCTCGGCGTGCGATCGCGACCCGCGGCGCCGGGGGCGCCGGCGTCCAGTTCCATGCGCCGCACGCGGTAGAGCATGTCCTCGAGCAGTTTGCGGTTGCCGGAAATCACGTCCGCCAGCAGGCCGATGAGCGCGATCTGGAATCCCACGATCATCAGCACGGCCGACAGCACGAGCGACTGCACGTGTCCCCAGCCCGTGCCGGACAGATAGAAATAGATGAAGCGCAGCGCCCCGCTCAGCCCGCCGGCGAACACCAGCCCGCCGACGATGCCGAAGACCTTGAGCGGTTCGTACATCGCGTAAATCCGCACGATGGTGGCGGCCGACGCCTTGATGTAGGTCCACGTGCTGCCGAACAGGCGCGACGCCCGCGTGCTCCGGTTCGTGGCGATCGGCACGTGGGCGATGGCCATCTTCTTCTTGCCGGCCTGGATGATGGTCTCGAGCGTGTACGAGAAGTCGGACACGATCGACAGGCGCAGCGCCGCTTCGCGCGTGTAGGCGCGGAAACCGCTCGTCGTGTCCGGCACCTGCGTGCTCGACACCTGGCGGACCACCCAGCTGCCGAGCCGCTGGAGGCGTTTCTTCATCGGCGACATCGAGTGGTGGTCCTGGATGTTGCGGTCGCCAATCACCATGTCGGCGTCACCGGCGAGCAGCGGGGCCAGCAACTTCGGGATGTCGCCGCCGGCGTACTGATTGTCGCCGTCGGTGTTGACGATGAAGTCGGCGCCCAGCTTGACGCAGGCATCGAGCCCGGCGGCAAAGGCGGCCGCGAGACCGCGGCGATGGGTGAAACGCACGATGTGATGCGCGCCGTGGGCCAGGGCGACCTCGGCCGTGCCGTCCCGGGACCCATCGTCGATGATGAGGATCTCGACGACGTCGATGCCCGGGATGGATCGCGGGATGTCGGCCAGCGTGGCCGGCAGCGTCAGCGCCTCGTTGAGGCACGGAATCTGGACGATGAGTTTCTTCACGCGGTCAGCCCACCGGGTTCCTGAACCAGTTTCTCGATCACGCCGTCCCAGGTCACGAGGGACGCGCGCGCGCGACCCGCGTCCCCGAACGCCGCCGCGCGCCGGCGATCGGCCGCCAGGGCCGCGCACGCGGCCGCCAGCGCCTCAGGATCCGGCTCGCAGACAAAGCCGTTCACGCCGTTCTCCACGAATTCCAGCGTCCCGCCGGAGTCGCGCGCGGTCACGACCGCCTTGCCGGCGAGGAACGCCTCGAGTGTCACGTACCCGTAGTCCTCGTCGAAGGGCGGATAGACGACCGCCAGCGCGTCCCGGTACAACGCGAGCAACTGCTCGTCGTCCACCGCGCCGACCAGCGTCACGCGATCGCCGACGCCCAGGTCCTCGATCAGCCGTTCCAGGTTCGCGCGCTGCGTGCCCTCGCCGGCGACGAGCAGGCGCACCGGCGCCGGGACCCGGGCCACGGCGCGGATGACGAGGTCGATCCGCTTGATCGTCTCGAGCCGCCCGACCGACAGCAGGTAGTCGCCCGCCGGTCCGCCGACGAGGCGTCCCGCGAGCCTCGGCGGATGGTACACCGGTTCGGCCCGCAGGCCGTTGTACCGTTCGAGGCGGGACGCCGTGTTCCGCGCGATCGCGTAGAGCCCCACGCACTCGGACAGCATCGCCCGATCCTGTTCGAGGATCTGCCGTCGCAGGCCGACGTCGAGATCGCGGTGGCCGAAATCGCTGTAGGGGCCGCCGATGAGTTCGTAGGCCGCGCGGTACTGGTGCATGAGCCACGTGACCTTGCGCGGGTGCCGTACGAAATACGTCGGGAACTTCGTCGCGATCACCAGGTCGATCGGCGTGCCGTTGCTCTCGCTGAGATCCAGCAGCCGCCAAGCCGCCGCGTGCGCCAGAATCTCGTCCTTCGGATACCACTTGAACGGCACCGAGACCAGGTCGGCCGCGTAGCCGCGCTGGCGCAGCTCGCGGACGAGGTCGCGCACCAGGCTCTCGGCCCCGCCGCGGACCAGCGGCACCTGCGCTTCGCAGACGAGAATGGTTCGGATCCCCATGCTGACGGGCGGACTCCTACGGTATCACGTGGCGAACCGCACGTTGATGATATCGCCGTCGAGCACGATGTACTCCTTGCCCTCGAGGCGGAATTCGCCGTGCTCTTTGCAGGCCGCCATCGAGCCGCGGGCGACCAGCCGGTCGTACGCCACGACTTCCGCGCGGATGAAGCCCCGCGACAGGTCCGTGTGGATCTCGCCCGCCGCGGCCTGCGCCGGCGTGTGCCGCGGAATGGACCACGCGCGGCACTCGTCTTCGCCGACGGTGAAGAAGGAGAGGTAGCCGAGCAGTTCGTAGCTAGCGCGAATCACGCGGTCGAGCCCGGATTCCTTCAGCCCGAGATCGGCCAGGAACGCCGCCGCGTCGGCGGCCTCGAGCTGCGCGATCTCGAGTTCGATCTTCGCGCAGACGGCAACAACGCGCGCGTTCGGCCCGCTGACGACAGAACCGAGATCGTGGGCCGCCACCGCCTGGTCGAGCCCCGCCGTTCCGGCCGACAGATCCGCTTCGTCGAGGTTCAGCACGATCAGCAGTGGCTTGGCGGACAGGAACTGGAAGCCGCGCAGGCGCTTGCGATCGTCGTCCGGGAGCTGGAGATCGCGCAGCGGCGCGCCGTCCTCGAGCCGGGCCTTGCAGGCGACGAGGATCTCGTGCTCGCGCTCGAGCTCCGCGTTGCGCATCTTCTTCAGGTCCTTCGTCAGCCGATCGAGCCGCTTCTCGACCACGGCCAGGTCCGCGAGGATCAGCTCGTCTTCCATCGATCGGACGTCGCGCCGCGGATCGACCGAGCCGGCGGCGTGCGCGATGGCGGGATCGCTGAACGCGCGCACCACGTGCACGAGCGCGTCCGCCGCGCGATACGCCGCCACGTCGAGCAGCGCCTCGGATCCCGTGCCCGACGGGCGCCCGGGAATGTCCGCGAACTCCACCGTCGCCGGCACCCGCTTGCGCGGGTTGTACATCGCCGTCAGGACGTCCAGGCGCGGGTCCGGGACCCTGGCGACGCCGAGCGTCGCCTCGAGTTTCCCATGAGCGGCGCGGCCCGAATCCTGGGTCCCCGTCATGAGGTGGAAGAGGGTGGTCTTGCCGACCGAGGGATAGCCGATGAGCGCGGTTCTGAGCATATGAGGCGGTTCGGACTGCCCATGGTAGCACGCGGCTGCGCGCGGCTTCCCAGCTGGGGAGCCTGGTGGAGCGAACGGAGGCGAAAGAAAAGCGTATTGTCCCGCCCGTAAACCCTGCCAACTCAAGGATTTTTGGCGTTGACAAAGCCAACGCCTGCCCCTACCATCCCGAGGTGGAGTAGAGTGGACCAGGATGGAGCAAAACGCCACCTTCAGGGGGAACTCCCCGGCCAAGATCGACGACAAGGGCCGGCTCAAGATCCCTTCGCTCTTCAGAGGCGTCTTTGCCGCCCACGGCAGCCGTGAGGTCTTCATCACGAGCGAGTGGGGCGACTACGTCCGAATCTACCCGCTCTCTGCCTGGATTGAAATCGAAAAACGTATCCAGCGGGCGCCCTCGAGCAGCGAGGAACTCGACCGCTTCGTGCGTTCGGTCAACTACTACGGGCAGACCGCGGAACTCGACAGTCAGGATCGTGTCCTCATTCATCCCCGCCTTCGCGACAAGGCCCGGACGATGGGGGACGTCGAGGTACAGGGCGCGTTGACGCACCTCGAGGTATGGGATCGCGAGCGGTTCGAACAGAACATGACCAACGACCCGTACACCAAGGCCGACAAACGTTTCCTGAAGGATCTGGGCATCTAGTCAGGCCCGAGAGGCCGACATGTCCGTGCACGTGCCCGTCATGCCGACCGAAGTGCTGGCGCTGCTCGCGCCCGCGCGGGGCGGCCTGTTCGTGGACGCCACGGTCGGGATGGGTGGCCACGCGCGACTGCTGCTGGAAGCGGGCGCGACGCGGGTGCTGGGGTTCGACCGCGACCCCGAGGCGCTCGCGATCGCCCGCGACACGCTGTCGCCGTGGGCCGAACGCGTCGAACTCGTGCACGCCGACTACCGCGAGGTGGCGGCCGTGCTCGATGCGCGGGGCGTCGATCGGGTGGCCGGCGCGTTGGCGGACCTCGGCGTCTCGTCGATGCAGCTCGACCGGCCCGGCCGGGGATTCAGTTTCCAGCGGGATGAGCCGCTCGACATGCGGATGGACGCCAGTGCCGGTCCGACGGCTGCCGACCTGATCGCGGAGGCCGACGAAACCGAACTGGCCGACGTGATCTACCGGTTCGGCGAAGAACGCCGGTCGCGTGCGGTGGCCAGGGCCATCGTCGCGGCCAGGGCGACGCGTCGGATCGCGACGACCGCCGACCTCGCGTCGATCGTGCGGCGCGTGGTGGGACGCGGCGGGTGGCAGCGGATCGATCCTGCCACGCGGACGTTCCAGGCGATTCGGATCTGGGTCAACAGGGAACTCGACGGGCTCGACGGGTTCCTGCGCACGATGGCGGGCCGCCTCGACGAAGGGGGGCGACTCGCGGTGCTGACGTTTCACTCGCTCGAAGACCGGCCGGTGAAACACACCTTTCGCGAACTCGTGCAGGGGGGGCACGGGTTCACCGCGCTCACGAAGAAGCCGCTCGTGGCCGGCGACGACGAAACCCGCCAGAACCCGCGCGCGCGGAGCGCCAAGCTCCGGGCGATTGCCCGTCTGGGATGACGATGGAACGCACATCCGCTGCTTCGGCGATCGGCTATCAGGTGCGCAAGGACATCCGCAACCGCCCGTACCGCGAGCTCGACCGCGCCGGGGATCGCCGGATGCTGGGGTCGGCCGCCTTGGTCCTGCTGGTCGTCGCGCTGCTCATGACCTCGGTCTGGATCCGGGTGAGCCAGCGCGGCGTGGAGAAGGAAATCGCGAGGCTCAAGGCCGACCGGGTGCGCCTCGCCGCCGAGGAGCGGCACTGGCGCGCGGAAATCGAATCGCTCCTGGCGCCCCAGCGCATCGCCGCGCTCGCGACCGGATCGCTCCACATGGTGACGCCCGACGCCGCGGACGTCCTGGTGTTCGAACGGGCCCTCACGAACCCGGCGCCGTCGAGCGCCGTCGTGGCGAAACGCTGACGCTGGCAGGGGGAGGACGGCATGGCACTCGGACCCATCGCTGACGACGCCGCGACGGCCAACGCCTGGCGGGCGACGGTGCGCCAGCGCACCATGATCATGGCGGCCGTGTTCGTGGCGTGGACGATCGGGATCGAAGCCCGGCTGGTCTACCTCCAGGTGTTCCGTCACGAGGCGCTGGCGAAGAAAGCCGCCCTCCAGGCCGAGAGCGAACAGAAGGTGCCCGGGCTGCGCGGCACCATCCTCGATCGGGACGGAACCGTCATGGCCCGCAACGTCGCGGCTGCGTCGGTCTACGCGGTGCCCGCCGAAACGGTCGAAACGGTCGACAGGACGATCACCCGCCTGTGCGGCGTGCTGAACGGGTGCGACGCGGCTCGGCGCAACGCGATGATTGCCGAGGTCAAACGCCTCGCGGCAAGGAACTTCCCGTTCCTCTACCTCCAGCGCTACGTCACGCCCCAGGAGGCGGACAAGGTCCGGGCTCTCAAGTTGCCCGGCATCGGGCTCCGGATGGAATCCCGGCGGATCTACCCGAAGCGGGAACTGGCCGCCCACGTCCTCGGATGGGTCGGCGTCGACGACGAGGGCCTGGGCGGGATCGAGCAAGCCTACAACAGCCGAATCAAGGGCCTCGAGGGTCGGATCTTTCTCGAACTCGACAACAAGCGGCGTCCGATCAGTCGCGTCGAACAGCAGCCGACTGCGGGTCAGACCATCGAACTGACGTTGTCCGAGGCGCTGCAGTATGCGGCGGAAGACGAACTCCGGGCGGGGGTCCGGGAACACGATGCCCTCGGCGGCACCGTCATCGTGGCCGATCCGCACACCGGAGAGATCCTGGCCCTGGCCAACGAGCCGACGTTCAACCCGAACGCGCGCATCGGCGGCGGGCCTGGCGAGACGATCCTGCGCCGGAACCGCGCGACCCAGGAAATCTACGAACCCGGGTCCACCTTCAAGATCGTGACGGCGTCGGCGGCCATCGAGGAACGTGCCTTCACCACCGGAGAACCCATCGACGTCAGCCAGGGTTATATCAAGCTACCCGGCCGCATCGTGAAGGACGTCCACCGGTATGGCGTGCTCAGCTTCGCCGACGTCATCGTCAAGTCGAGCAACGTCGGCGCGATCAAGATCGGGAATCGCCTCGGTCAGGAGCGGATGGGCCGGTACGTCACGCGGTTCGGGTTCGGTTCGGTGAAGTGCCGCGACCTCGTCAGGGGCGCCAGCCTCGGCATGCTGCAGTCACCGGCGAAGTGGTCGGACAACACCCTGGCCTCGATCTCCATGGGCTACGAAATCGGCGTGACGCCCGTGCAGATGATTGCCGCCCTGTCGTCGGTGGCGAACGGCGGGCGCCTGATCGAGCCCCGCGTGGTGCGCGCGTTCCGCGAGGGCAACCGGCGCGACGTCGTGCCGCCCAGGGAACTCGGCCGGACCATCGATCCCGAGACCATCGCCGAATTGACGACGATCATGGAACGGGTGGTGACCGAGGGCACCGGCAAGCAGGCCCGGATCCCGGGCTACACCGTGGCGGGAAAGACGGGTACGGCCGCGAAGAACTTCCCGGGCCGCGGGTACTCGGATACCGACTACTTCGCGTCGTTCGTCGGGTTCGTCCCGTCGCGTCGGCCCGCGCTGGCGATTCTCGTGGTCATCGATACGCCGCGCGGCCCTGGCTACCCGACGAAACACAAGTACTACGGCGGTGACGTGGCAGCCCCGATCTTCCGGCGGGTGGCCGAGCGGGCGCTGCGATACCTCGCGGTGCCACCGTCGGTCGACCCCAGGCCTCCCGTGCTCGTGACCGACGTCGAGGCGGCGCCGGCCGGTGCCATGACGCCGGCGACGGCGCCGGCCTTGGCGCCGACCGTCGACGTGATCGCCGGAGCCCCCGCGGTGCCCGAACTCCGCGGCCTTGGCGCCCGCGACGCGATCGTCCGCCTGGCGAAACTCGGCCTGACCGCGCACGTGACCGGCGTCGGTCTGGTGACCGCGCAGGATCCGCCCGCGGGCACGCCCATCGAGAGCCGCAGTACCTGCAGGCTGACGCTCGGACGCCCGAGCCCGCCGCCGGGAGTCGCCCCGCAATGACGCTGCGCGACCTCCTGTTCGCCGGTGACGGCTCCGGCCACGTGCCGCCGATCACCCCGGCCCTCGCGGACCACGCCTTCGACGGCGAGGTCCGCGGCGTCGCGTACGACTCGCGGCAGGTGCAGCCGGGTTTCGTGTTCGTCGCCATCAAGGGCGAGCGGGCCGATGGTCTGGCGTTCGTGCCGCAGGCCGTGGCGAACGGCGCGGCGGCGGTGGTGGCCGATCGGCCCGCACCTCCCGGCACCGCGGTCCCCTGGGTGCAGGTGCCGGACGCGAGGCACGCGCTCGCCGAGGTGTCGGCGCGGTTCTTCGGTCATCCGAGCCGCGCGCTTCGCCTCGTCGGCACGACCGGCACCAACGGCAAGACGACCACGGCGTATCTGATCCGCGCCGTCCTCGAGGCCGGCGGATTCCCGTGCGGGCTGATTGGCACCGTGCAGTACGCCGTCGCCGGTGAGCTCATCGACGCGCCGCGCACCACGCCGGAGGCCACGGACCTGCAGCGCCTGCTGCGCCGCATGGCCGACGCTGGCGCCACGGCGTGCTCCATGGAGGTGTCGTCGCACGCGCTGGCGCTGCGCCGGGTCGATGCGACGACGTTTGCCGCGGGTGTCTTCACGAACCTGACGCGCGATCACCTCGATTTCCACGGCGACATGGATCGGTACTTCGAGGCGAAGTGCCGGCTCTTCGCGATGTTGCCGCCCGGCGCGCCCGCCGTCATCAACGTCGATGACCGGCGCGGAGAGCAACTGGCGGCCTCGCTGCCTTCGCCGCTCACCTACGGGCTGAAGACCGCGGACGTACGCGCCGAGGCCGTCCTGCCGTCGTTGTCGGGCCTCACGTTCGACGCGGTGACACCGGTCGGGCGTATTCCGATCCGCTCGCGGCTGATGGGCCAGTTCAACCTGTACAACCTGCTGGCCGCCGTTGCGACCGGCGTCGCCCTCGGGATTCCCGGCGAGGCGATTGCCGGGGGGCTCGCGGGCATGCCCGCGGTGCCCGGCCGCATGCAACTCGTCTCCGGTCACGACGACGATGTCACCGTGGTCGTCGACTACGCGCACACGGACGATGCGCTCCGGAACATCCTCGAGGCCGTGCGCCCGCTGGTCGAGGGGCGCCTCGTGACCGTGTTCGGGTGCGGCGGCGACCGGGACCGGTCGAAACGCCCGCTGATGGGCGTCGTTGCGTCCAGGCTGAGCGACGTGGTCGTGCTGACGTCGGACAACCCGAGGTCCGAGGATCCGGAACGGATCCTCGACGATATCGAGCGGGGCATCGCGTCGGCCGACGGCCGCGCGAGGTCGGGCGCCCCGGAATGGCGGCGCCAGGTCGATCGCCGCGCCGCGATTGAAAGCGTCATTGCCGACGCGGTGCCCTCCGACGTGATCGTCATTGCCGGAAAGGGCCACGAGAAGTACCAGACCGTTGGCGCGCGCTCGCTGCCGTTCGACGATGTGACGATCGCGCGCGACGCGCTGGCGCGACGGCGCGGGGAGCGGGCCGCATGACCCCCGCGATGATCCCGGCCCGGGGCGAGCGCGTGATGTTGACCGCCGGCCTGGTGACGCAGGCCGCCGGCGGGATCCTGGTCCGTGGGAACGCCGGCGCGCCCGTCGGCGCGTGCGCCATCGATTCGAGGACGTTGTCGCCCGGCGACCTGTTCTTCGCGGTCGTTGGCGAACGATTCGACGGCCACGCGTTCGTGCCGCAGGCGCTCGCCGGCGGGGCAGCCGGCGTGGTCGTCAGCGACCTGTCCGCCGTGCCGCCGGGGACGGCCGAGACGCTTGTCATCCGCGTGGCCGACACGACGAGGGCTCTCCAGGATCTGGCGCGCGCGGTGCGCCGCGCGTCGGGAACGACCGTGGTGGGCGTGACCGGCAGCGCGGGGAAGACCACGACGAAGGAACTGACGGCCGACCTGTTGTCGCTCCGCGCGCGCGTGTTCCGCAGCCAGGGCAATTTCAACAACCACATCGGTCTGCCGCTCTCGCTGCTGCAGCTGCGCGACGGCTACGAGCTGGCGGTGGTCGAACTCGGGATGAACCACGCCGGCGAACTGCGCGTGCTCACCGGCCTCGCCGAGCCGGACGTACGCGTGTGGACCAACGTGGCCGAGGTGCACGCGGAGTTCTTCCCGTCGATCGACGCGATTGCCGACGCCAAGGCCGAACTCCTCGACGGCGCGACATCCGCCACGCTGGTGGTCGCCAACGCGGGCGACGCGCGCGTGATGAGCCGTGTGCGCCGGTCGCCCGCACGGCTGGTGACGTTCGGCGTCGACGTCGACGCGGATGTCGCCGCGCGCGAGGTGCACGACCTGGGCGTTGCCGGGACGCGGGCCGTGGTCACGACCCCCGCCGGCTCGGCGGCATTCGAGATTCCGCTGGTGGGGCTCGGCCACCTGGCCAACGCCCTGGCGGCCACGGCCGTCGCGCTCGAGTTTGGTGTGCCGCTCGACCGCATCGTCGAACGAGTCCGGATGGCGGCGCCGGCGCCCCGGCGGGGAGAAGTGTTTCACCTGCCCGGCGGCATCACGCTGGTCGACGACTCGTACAACTCCAACCCGAGGGCACTGGAGCGCGCGCTGGCGGCGCTCGCCGCGACACACGGGCGGCGGGTGGCGGTGCTGGGCGAGATGCTCGAACTCGGCCGCCACGCTGACGACCTCCACCGCGCGTCGGGCCGCGCCGCCGCCGCCGCCGGCCTGGCCTGCCTGGTGGTCGTGGGC
>CAZJRM010000098.1:0-14549 GCA_964547975.1 uncultured Vicinamibacterales bacterium
GACCAGATGTATAGTATACAAGCATGATCCAAAGGCCATTCTGGCTCAGCCGGCTCGAACAGGCATGGCGCGAGGCTCCGATTGCCTGGCTGTGTGGCGTCCGCCGGTCCGGAAAGACCACACTGGCCGAAACCCTCGGCTCCGGGCGAACGCACTACGTCAACTGCGACCTCCCGTCCTCCGAGGAGATGCTCCGCGACCCCTCGGTATTCTTCCGATCCGCCGGTGCACCCATCGTCGTCTTCGACGAGGTCCATCAACTGCGTGACCCGGCCCGCGTCCTCAAGATCGCGGCCGACACGTTCCCGCGTCTGAAGGTGTTGGCAACGGGTTCGTCCACGCTGGCCGCCAGCCGGAAGTTCCGCGACACGCTGACCGGGCGGAAACGAACGGTTCATCTGCTGCCGGTGCTGTGGGAGGAACTCCCGGCATTTGGCGCAACGCTCACCGACCGCCTGTTCCGGGGTGGCCTGCCGCAGGCACTCCTGTCCGACACCAAGAGCCCGGCGTTCTACCGCGAGTGGCTCGACTCGTTCTTCGCCCGCGACATCCAGCGGTTGTTCGGTTTCCGGGACATCGACCGATTCAACGCGTTCTTCGAGTACGTGCTGCGCCAGAGCGGCGGCCAGTTCGAAGTGGCCTCCGCCGCGAGGGACCTGGGCATCATGCGGCCGACGGTCGAGAGCCACCTCCGGGCGCTGGAGATCACCCACGCGGCCTCTGTGATTCGGCCGTTTCACGGAGGCGGACAGGCGGAACTGACGAAACAGCCGAAGGTCTACGGCTTCGACACGGGCTTGGTGAGCTTCGCGAGGGGCTGGGACCCCCTGCGGCGCGACGATCTCGGGACGCTGTGGGAGCACTTCGTGCTCGAGCACCTCCAGGCGCATCTCCCAGACACCCCTGTGCGGTACTGGCGGGACAAGGCGCGGCACGAACTCGACTTCGTGATTCGCCGCCGCCGAAACGCCGTGGACGTGATCGAGTGCAAGTGGGATCCGTCGGCCTTCGACGCCGCGTCGCTCCGCGTGTTTCGCGGTTACTACCCTGAGGGTGTGAACTGCCTGGTCAGCCCCTCGGGCGACCCGGCCTACACACGGACGTGTGGGTCACTCGATGTTCGCGTGTGCACTCCCGGCGATCTGGGCGAGATGCTCGATCCGAGTGCGCGACTGGAATAGCCGTGTGGGCGCCGCGCCACACAGGGCAACCGGCGGATCCGATGGTCGTTGACCAGATTGTTAACCAGGTGTATCTTTCGGGTATGCTCGACCGGTCCCTGCTCCGCCGGATCTACGACGCGCACCGCCTCCTCGCCGCGATGGAGGCTGAACCACGGCGGTACGGGACCAACCGCCTGTTCTATGCCTCCGAGATCCATACGCTGGTCTGCATCGGCGAACACCCGGACGTGAACCTCACGACGCTGGCCGCGAGGCTCGAGGTCTCCAAGAGCGCGGCGTCGAAGTTCGTCGCCAAGCTCCTCCAGGCCGATTGCATCATCAAGACGAAAGCCCTGACCAACGCCCGAGACGTCCTCTTTCGAGTCACCGCCAAGGGGCGCCGGGCGATCGACGGGCATCGGCAGTTCGAGGACCGGGTCTTCGGGCCTCTCGCAGCCATCGAATCGAGGCTTCGCCCTGCCGAGCGCAAGGCCATCGCCGGTTTCCTGGACGAACTTTCTCGCGCGCTGAACGTCTCAGTCCACTGAGGACGCTATTTCGCGCTACGGTGCGCCCCCTGGTTCACCCTGATTGTTAGCCTGGTTAACAGAAAGAAAGAAGTACTCCAGTGACCAAGAACGCCTTCCGGACGGTCGCCGGCATCGCCACGATCGTCTTCCCCGGCCTCCTCCTCGCGGGCTTCGCCCTCCACCCGCACCTCCTGTCGCCGCGTCTCACGCAGACGGTCGACGACCTCGTGGGCAAGTTCCGCGGCCAGCCGGTCTTCCACCTCGGGCACCTGCTCGTCTTCCTGGCGGTGCCGCTCATCATCATCACGTTCTGCTACACCAGGGAGGTCTTGCAGGCCCGCGGCCGGGTCCTGGGCCTGGCCGGCGCCGTGATCGGCATCTTCGGCGCCGTCGTCCTCGCGGGCGACAAAGGGGCCCTCTGCATCGTGCTGTCGGCGTTCGATACCCTGCCCCAGGCCGAGTTCGATGCCATCCGCCCCGCCCTGCAGAGCATTCTCGAGCGGCGGGGCCTCCTGGTGATCTTCTGGGCCCTGCCCCTACTGCCTCTCGGCGCCATCCTTCAGATGGCCGGCCTTGTGAGGGCGGGCCTCGTGCCCACCTGGGGTGGAGCCGTCGGGATTGTGGGCCTTCTGTTGCTCAACAACCCCGACCTGGATCTGGTGAGCACGGTTGGCGCGCTCTGCATGTGCATCGCCTACGTTCCGCTGGGAATCAACATGCTGAAGAGCAGGGTGACGATCGGAGGTTGAATCCAATGGACACGATCCGTCTCGTGGCGCTCCCGCGCTCCTATCGCCAGTCCGCGTTGCGCCAATTGGGGATGGCGTGCGTCGCACGCATCGAGCAGCGTCTCGGCGAACTCGGCGCTGACGTCGAATGGCCGGGCAACCGCCGTCTGCGTTCGCACCTGCGCGAGCATATCCTGCCCGGCCTCGCCGTCTACCAGGTCCTGCGCGTCGACGGCTGCTCGCAGGAGGCGGCGCTGGCGGCTTTCGACGAACTCCTCCAGGAAGTGGTGGCGCCGGTGCGACGGAAGATGTCCAGGCTGGGGCGTCTTCCCTTGATCTACCCGCTGCTCCGGCTGGTGGTTCGACCGGCGATGCGCCAGTACCCGCCGGAGGGTTGGCGGATCGAATGGGTGGAGAACAGCCGCGAGGCCATCCGGTTCAACATGCGCAGCTGTTTCTACTTCGACACGCTGTCACGGCATGGCGCTCCAGAACTCACCGCGTCGTTCTGCCGGGGTGACGACCTGGTGTACGGGGAGATGTCGCCCCACATCGAGTTCAGACGTACCCGGACGATTGGACGCGGCGACGCGTATTGCGACTTCTGCTTTGCTAACGTAGCGCGGCGTCCGGCCGCAGCGCCGTGACCAACGCCGCGCTGACCCAGTAGATGTCTCCGGCCTTCGCCAAGAAGATGTACCTGCCGTCGGGCGAGACCGAGGTCACCTGCATCCGTGGGTCGAGGCCGTGTTCGCTCAGGTCGGTTGCGTCGCCCCATCGGCCGTCGGCGTTGCGGAAACACACGCGCGCAGGCGGGCCGCCGCCGTCGAAGATCAGGTAGCTGCCGTCGGGTGCCACCACCGGGTGCGCCGTATTCCTGACCCTCTCGGACAACACGCGATCGAAGCCGCCCTGCAGGCGCTCGAAGCGTGCGAACTTACCGGATTGCATCGTGACGCGAGCGACACGCTCGATGCCTTTGTCGAGTTCCGACAGGTCGCTCGCGAACAATTCACCCGACGCCCCCGTCGTCACCGCCATCGCCTGTCCGACGTAGGACGGCGCAGACCACCCGTCGCGTGTGCGCTCCGCGGCCCAGATCCCGGTGCCGAGGTTCAACGGGTCCGCGTCTCCGGCCGGCACCGCGCGGAGCCACTCCCAGTAGAGTCGCTTGTTGTCGCGGCTCACGTGGGGCCCTCGCGCGGAGTACCCGGCGGTGACCACGACCTGTTCGGGGAACGTCCACCCATCCGGCCCCAGCCGGGTGACCATGATGGCGAGCGGCTGCGAGCTGAAGCGTCCGCGACCGGTGGGCTCGGCGACCGTAGCGCCCGGCGTCCGTCCCGCGGCCTGGAAGTAGAACTCCTTCCCGTCGGGGCTCATGGTGCCCCAGCCCTCCACGGAGGTGTCGAGCGAGACAATGCCGGGTGCGAAGAGGACGGGGACCGTCCCCGGCGGGGTTTGACCGAGATACGCGCCCTTCACGCCGGTCGACTGGCCCGGCTGCGCCTGGGTTGGCCCTTGCGCCAGGACCGACGGTGTCGAGAGGAGTGTCCCTGTCGTGGCGGCGACGACGGCCACCAGGGCGGCAGCGGTCCGGATCGTCATGACGTACCTCCGGGGGCTGTGCCGGATGTCGTTGAGCTTTGACGCAGGGTGCGCGGCTGGTGTTCCGTCGTCGCAGAGCCGAGCGCGGCCAATGGCGGAGGGTCGAACGCGGCGGGTTCGGCCACCGCGTCCGACACGCTGGCGCGCGGGCCGATCAACTCGGGCGCGGCGCCGCCCGCGGGCGACGGACGAGCAGATAGACCAGGGGACCGAACGACCCGACCGCCAGGGTCGCGACGATCCAGGGCCACGGGTTGCGGCCGGCGGCCTTCGCGTCGCGCCACATCCACGTCATGACGAGCACGAGCGCGATCACGAGGTCGGCGAAGACCTGGGCCGCGCCCAGGCTCTGGAAGTGCGGTGCGATGATGCCCCAGTAGCCGTGCTGCCAAAGAGCAGCGGCACTGAGAACTCCGAACAGGAAGAGGGTCACGACGATCAGGGCTCGTGTCATGGATGAACCTCGCTCTCTTGACGGTCCTGGTCAGTGTCTTCCCGTGCGGTCGTCGCCGCAATTACCTCTGTGGTAGTTGCGTTGGCGCGCCGCTGTGGTTAGATCGAGCGGTGTCCGCGACCCCATCGTCCCTGAGCGACGTCCTTCAGCATGTGCGCAGGCAGCGTCGCTGGAGCCAACTCGAGCTGTCCTTCAGGCTCGGCGTGTCGCAGCGCCACGTCAGCTTCGTCGAGAGCGGCCGGGCCAGACCGAGCCGGGGCCTGCTGCTGGCCTGGCTGCAGGAGCTCGAAGCCCCGCTGCCCCTCCGCAACCATGCGCTCCTCGCGGCGGGTTACGCGCCCGCGTTCGGCAGCGCGCCGATTGGTGATCCTGCCCTCGCGGAGGCGAACGACGCGCTCGACCACCTGTTGCGCGCCCACGACCCGATGCCCGCCCTCGTGCTCGACGCCCTCTGGAACGTGGTGCGCCTCAACCGCGGAGGGCAGTGGCTGGCTCGCATCCTGATGCCGTCGATCGCGACGCACGCCGCCGCGCCCCTCAACCTGCTGGACGCGTTTGCGCAGCCGGACGGGCTCACCCGGCTGGTCGTCAACATCGAGGAGGTTGGACCTGCGATGCTGGCGCGTGTGCGGCAGGAAGCGGTCGTCCAGCCGGCGCTGACATCGAAGGTCGACGCCTTTGCCGCGGCGCTGCGGGCCCGTCTTGGTACACGGGCTGCCCATCCGCACGGCGGCTGGTCACCGCCGGGAGCGCCAGTGCTGACGACACGCTACGCCACGGAAGTTGGCGAGCTCGCCTTCTTCAGCATGTTCACGACCTTCGGCACTCCGCAGGAGATCACGCTGGCGTCGCTGAGGGTGGAACTCCTGTTTGCGGCAGACGCCGCCACGCGGACCGTGCTGGAGGCCAACACCCGGTAACAGCGGCGCGGGCGGCTGCGCAGCCCTTGCCGAACCGTCACCGCGTTGCGGGGCCGGTCGCCGGACGTTTGCGCGGGCCGGGGGGAACGCTCTTCCCCCCTTTCGCCGCCTCCACGATCTTCGGCCAGTCGGCGACCCGCGGGGTCCAGCCGGTGCTCGCCGCCTGCTCGAGGCCCGGCTGCAACACGCGGTAGTGCTCTTTCATCTGGTCCATTTCGCCGGCGCGGAAGTGGGCGACCAGCAGCAACAAGTGCACCATCCCGCCGGCCTCGGGAAATGCCTGCTCGAGCGTCCGGGCCATCGCCTTCAGGTCGTCGCTCCTGCCGTTTACCAGCAAGAGGTTGGCAAGTCTCATCAGGTCGTTTTGCGGCACGGGAACCCGGAACCCGAGTCGGCGTGAGATCTGCTCGTAGTGGGCCTCGAGGACGGGCAGCCCCTCCTTCGCCAGGCGCTCGTCGGCCAGGCGCTCGTACGGGTAGCGGTATCCGTCGAAGACCTGCTTCAGGCCCATCGAGAGACTGTTGCTCGGCACGTGCGTTTCCTCCGGCAGGTCCTCGATGGCAATCGAGAGTGTGTCGGACCTGAGCGCCGCGAGCAGCGGCCGGTACTTCGCAAGCCCCTCCCGCACGTCCAGCATGTCCTGGTCGCCATAGACGACGTAGAGCATCGTGTTCCGCCGGGGCCGCGGGCGGGCCGCGCTGGTGGCCTTGGCCGCCATGTAGTCGTACCGGTAGGAAACAGTGGGACTGCTGGCGATATACGCGGCGAAGTCATCGGGCCGTTCGAACAGGGTGTGGAGCACGAACGCGCCCATGGCCGATGCCCCGTAGAGCGTCCGGTGGTTCTCGACCCGGAAGCGCTGCTCGACGTACGGGAAGAGCTCCTCCGAGATGAACCGGAGGTACTTCTCGGCCCCGTCCGAGCTCCCGCCGGGCACCAGGTCGCGGCTGGAATTCAAGCGGTAGCCGGTCGTCGCCATCGCGACGACGATCATCCGAGGCACGCCGCGCTGCGACGTGGCCTGAACGCCCTCGACGAGGGCCCCGGCCGATCCGCCGAGCACATAGAGGACCGGGTACTTGTTTTGGGACGTCTCGTACCCTTCGGGCACGTGGATCAGGACCGTCCGTTCCTCGCCGAGGACCTTCGACGTAATGGTGTGGTACTTGCCGATGCTGACGTCGTCGCCGTTCTTCTGTGCGAGCGCGGACGGAGCCACGGCCAGCAACAGGAACAGAAGGGCCAGTACTCGAGTTCGCACGTTTGGCGCTCCCTTCTCTCAGTCCGATCGCGGTGTCGCCCCAGGATGAAGCGGCCGGGATGGAAGACCACGTACAGGACGTTGGACACCGTCACGTCGACGACGGTCGCGCGGGGATGGCACCTGAGGCCACGAGTTTCACTCGGTGGCGGGTGTGGAAGGCGAGAAGCGTGGAACGTGCTTGCCGTACGACGGGTTGATTGGCTGGGACGTAGGGATTCGTGCACGAAACGGCGAGAGCCGTGGAGTGCCTGGAGACCGACGTGCCTGGCAACGAACGAGCTGTGAAGTGAGTGAGTTGGCTGGGACGTAGGGATTCGAACCCCAATAACGTGGTCCAGAGCCACGTGTCCTACCGTTGAACGACGTCCCAGCAAGGAGGTCAGCGAACGGCTGAACCCAACCAGTTTAGCAGAAACCCGGCGGGTTCGGCCAGCGCCGGGCAGCCTGGCAGGGCTGAAGCCCTGCCCCACGGCATCAGGCCCGACTGAAGTCGGGCGCTACACCTGCCGCACGGCCATCCCCCGCCCCGGCACGTCCTAACTGAAGACCGCGCTCGCTGGCGCGGGTCTTGCCTCTCATCACAACGCCACACCGCCGCGGCCATTCCCCCAACCGCCGCATCGTGTTGGTCCGTCGCAAGTTGTCGAATCCGCTCGGCGCGCCCGCAGGGGCCGCGAGCCACGAGGACTGTCCCTTTCCATGCACGTCGCTGTCCCATCGGAACCACACGCCCACGCCGGCGCCGCGGCGCCGCCCCGCCCGCGCGCGCTCGTGGTAGACGACGAGGCGCCGATCCGGGAACTGCTGCGCCTGCACCTGGAACTCGCGGGCTTCGAGGTCGAAGAATGCGGCGACGGCCACGATGCCCTCGACAGCCTCGGCTCAATCGCGTTCGACGTCGTGCTGCTCGACCTGATGCTCCCGGGTATCGACGGCATCGCCCTCTGCCGTGCCGCCCGCGCCTCGGGCCCGAACGTGGCGGCGCCCATCCTGCTGCTCTCCGCCCGCGGCACAGAGGCCGACAAGGTGCTCGGCCTGCAGAGCGGCGCGGACGATTACGTCACAAAACCTTTCGGCGTGATGGAACTGCTCGCGCGCATCGAAGCCGTCATGCGACGCAGCACGCGGCTGGCGCCCATGGACACGCCGCCCTCGGACGGCACGCGCCACGTACGCGCCGCGGGTCTCGTCCTCGACTGCGAACGGCGCAAGGCCACCGCGCACGGCCGCCCGGTCGACCTCACGCGCCAGGAGTTCGACGTACTCTGCCTGCTGGCGTCGAAACGCGGCCTGGTCTTCAGCCGCGCCGCGCTCGTGGCCCACGCGTGGAATCGCGACAACCGCGTCACCAGCCGCACCGTGGACACGGTCATCAGCCGCCTGCGCCACAAGATCGAACCCGACCCCGACACACCCCGCCACATCGTCACCGTGTGGGGCGTCGGCTACAAGTTCGCCGACGGCGACTGATCGCCCATCAGTCGCCGCCGGCTCCCTTGTCCGGGGCGAGCAGGCCCCGGGATCTGGCTCTCGGCTCTCGGCTTTCGGCTTTCGGCTTTCGGCTTTCGGCCAGGACCGATGTCACACTGCATCCATTGCCAGGCCCGACTGAAGTCGGGCGCTACGACCAACCAATCCCCAACCCCCAATCAGGCCCCCAGGCCCCAGGCTCCAGGTTCCAACCAGACCCCAGCCCCTAGCCTCTAGCCCCTAGTTGATCCTCACCGTCACCTCCTTCGTGAAGCTCACACCTTCGTCGTCTTTGAAGCTGATCGTCACCGTGGCGAGCGCTTCGCTCCGCAGGCTCGGCAGGTCGTACCACACGTCGAAGTACATCGTTGCGCTCGAGTTGGCCGCGTTGAACTTGTTCGTGGTGGACTGGGTGATCACCGATTCGTAGTGCTCGGTGTCCCCTCCCGTCGGCGGGGTGACGATGCCGCCCGACGCCTGCTGGACTTTGACCGTGGCAGAGGTGATCTCGACCGGGAAATCGAGGTCGATGTCTTCGTCGAGCGCGTTGCCGTTGAGCGTCACCGTCACCGCGAACGACGCCTTCCAGTCGTACGCCAGGATGTCGTCCGGCTGGTTGTTGCCGCGCACGACGCGATACGTCCGATCGCTGCCCGTCTGCGCCGTTGCCGGGTCGGGCGTCACGCTGGTATCGACGAAGTCGTCCACGTCGAGCGTCTCGTCCGTGTCGGACGGGGACTGGCACGCGCCGAGCGCGAAGGAGCCAGAGACCAGCAGAACCAGCATCAGCAATGAAGACCAACGGCGCATGAAGACTCTCCTTGTTGGGCGAACCCGGCACCGGCCGGGCGCAACCTGCTGGCAGGGCTAAAGCCCTGCCCCACATCAATCCGGCGTCAGAACGTGGTGCCGACGGCGAACTTGAACACCCACGCCGGCTGGAAGGTGTCCCGATAGAAGTTGCGGGCGAAGATCAGCCGGAACGGCACGTTCACCATCGGCATCACGACGCGGAGTTCCGCGCCGGTCGACGTCCTCAGTTGCCGGATGTCGATGGGTTTCGTCTCTTCGAACGCCTGGCCCGCGTCGTGGAACGCGACGAGCCTGACCGGCCCGAACAGGTCCAGGTAGTACTCCGCGTTGAACAACACGAACTTGTTGCCGCCCAGCAGCCGGTTGTATTCGTTCACCGGCCCGACGGACCGCAGGTCGACACCGCGGATCTGGTACTCGCCGCCCAGGTAGTAGCGGTAGTAGTACGGCAGTTCGCGGGTCTTGCCGTACATGTGCAGCCAGCCGCCTTGCGCGCGCAGGCCGAATCCCGTGCGCCGGCTGGTGGGAATGTAGAAGATCGCCTCACCTTCGGGCTTGACGTAGTTGTAGCTCCCGCCGAGCCACGTCCCGCCCAGCGTGGTGTTGAGGGACACGCGCATCCCGCGGTGCGGCATGAACGGGTGGTCGACCGAGTTGTAGATCAGGCTCGGCGTCAGCCGGCTGTCGACATGCCGGCCTTCATCGGTGACCGGGTTGAACGACGGCACGCCGTCGCCGCCGTCGACGGCCGAGAGCGACGTCAGCGCGTCGAAGTCCTGGCTGATCGCGATATCGGTGACCTCGTAGTTGTAGCCGAAGTAGCCGCGCAGGAACCGCCAGATGGGCTTACCCACGGTCAACGACGCGCCCTCGCGCACTTCGCTGTAGGCGACGTCTTTCACGCTCGAGAAGAAGTCGTTCTTGCGCGAGTAGAGGTCGGCGGAAACGCTGATCGGCCGGTTGAAGAGATACGGCTCGGTGATGGCCAACTGGTAGAGCGTGGAACGTGTGCCCCGCTGCACCGCCATCGAAACGCTCTCGCCCCGCCCCAGGAAGCTGGCAACCGTGTACTGGAAGTTCCCGAAGACGCCGTCGTACTGCGAGATCCCGCCGCCGAACATCAACTGGTTGCGGTTCTGCTCTTCGACCTTGACCTTCAGGTCGACACGATTGTCGGTGCCAGGGGTCTTCTCCACCTGGATGCCGTCCTTCGTGTCGATCGGCTTGAAGTAACCGAGCTGGTTCAGCCGCTTCACGCTGTACTTCAGCGCTTCGGTGTTGAACACCCCGCCTTCGCTCAACGCGAGTTCACGGCGGATCACGTTGTCCCGCGTGACCGTGTTGCCGGAGAAGGTCACGGTGTTGACGAAGTACTGCGCGCCCTCCTGCAGCCGCATCGTCACGTCGACGATGCCGCCCTCGCGAGGCGTGAGGTCGGGATAGCCGGTGAACTCGAAGTAGCCGATCGTGCCGTAGATCTCACGGGCCTTCTCGAGCCCCTTGCGCACGACCGCTTCGGAGTAGTGGCGGCCGGGTTTCGACTTGAAGAGCGTGCGCAGCGCCTCGGCCTTCAGAACCGCCGCCCCGTCGAACACGAACTCGCCGATCCGGTACCGGGGTCCCTCCTCGACCGGAATCCGCAAGTCCACCCAGCGGGTTCTTCCGTCGCTCGAATCGCCAATCGGTTCGAGACGCGGCGCGCCTACCCGCGCCGTGACGTACCCGCGGTTGCGATAGTGTTCGACGAGGCGGTCGGCATCCGACTCGAACTTCGTCTCGAAGTACGAGCCCCGGCTCGTGGCGAAGCCCGGCAGCCACCAAGGCTTGGTCCGGTTGTCCCGCATCACCCCGCGAAGGGTACGGCTGCCGATAGCCGTGTTGCCCTCGAAGGTCAGGCGCCGGATGCGCACTCTCGGCCCGTCGTCGATCGTGAAGACGAGCGAGACGAGCTTCTGACCCGCCGCGATCTCCCGAATCTCGTGGGTGACCGTGGAGTACTGGAACCCCTTTTCCTGGAGCAGGCCGCGCACGAGGGTCTCCGCCCGGTGCACCATGCCGCTGTCGAGGAACGAGTCGGGCCGGATCTGCTGTCCGGCGTCACGCAGCGCGCCTTCGATCCCGGCGGTATCGAGCACCCGCGATCCCCGGTACTCGATCGTCCGCACCCGTTGACGCTCGACCAGGTTGAAGACGAGGTGTTTGCCCTCGACGCCGTTCGGAAACGGCTCGTCGCGCACTTCGATCCAGAGGTCGTCGAGGAACTTCGTCTCCCAGAGGCGGCGGAAGTCCTCGAGTGCGGTGGCCGGACGGTACGGTTCCCACTCTCCGGCTGAAGGGCGGCTGGGCCTGGTCTGGATGTAGTAGAGATAGGTCTGCGGTTCGACGAGCGGGACGTTACCCTGCGTCGGAAACCGGACCTCGATGGTCCGCACGACGGGCGCTGTGCCGTCCGGAGGCATGGCCGCGGGGGCCTGGACGTGTTGACCGGCCACCGTCAGTGCGAGAAGGAATACGCCAGAGACCATCGATGCCGCTCCTTGCGGCTGCCACTCGATGATTCGGACGCCGGGAACGTTGCAGGTCTGTCGCGGTTCTGTGAAAAGACTGTGGCAGAATCGTGGGGACCGAGCCATTCCCGAGGTGCCCCGTGACCCAGACCATCCGTCGCAGTCTTGCCGTCGCCGGAGTCCTGTTCGTCGCCGCGTCAACCGTCTTCGTCCTGCGCGCGCGACAGGCCGCGCCGTCTATCCCCGCCGTGTTCGCCAACATCAAGGCCGGCGCCGACGGCCAGCCCCTCTTCCAGGTTCCCGACGGGGCCACGTATACGCTGCGCGAGCGGGCTCCGACGTGGACCGTGCCGCAGCTCCAGGGCAACCCCCGGGGCACCGCGACCGGGCTCGCCCTGGACTTCGGCAAGCCGGGATTCTCGGGCACGCTCGTGTGGGGCCTGGTGCCCTACCACGACACCAAGTACCCGCAACCGGTCTATCGCACGTCGACACCGATCAAGGACGGCAAGGCCGAGATTGACATCGCCGGCCGCGTCGCCGGCGTGTACGACATGGTCGGGTGGAAGGCCGCCGCGACGGCGGTGATTGGCTACCGCATCATCACGAGCGAAGGCGCGATGATCTACGACGGCCGCGTACGGTTCGCGGGCACGGGCCCGTTCGAGCCGGCCGTCACCATGGTCGAAGGGCCGTTCGTCGCGAAGGTGACGCCTCGCAGCGCGGTCATCTGGTTCGTCCTGAACCAGCCGGCACCGTGCAGTGTCACGGTCGGCTCGCGCACGGTGCCGTGCGTCGAGGGCCGGACGCGGCAGGAACTCCTCGTCGACGGCCTCGCGCCTGCCACCGACTACACGTACATCGTCCGCTACGGCGCCTACAGCGAACAGTACGGATTCCGCACGGCGCCCCGCGCGGGCTCACGCGCGCCGTTCACGTTCAGCTATTCGAGCGACTCGCGCGGCGGCCAGGGCGGCGGCGACCGCAACTTCAACGGCCCGAATGCGTACATCATGCGCCGCTCCGTCGCGCTGGCACGGCAGCGCAACGCGGCGTTCATGCTGTTTACCGGCGATCTCATTGGCGGGCCGCACCTCACCCCCGCGGCGATGCATGTCGAGTTCGCGAACTGGTACCGCGCCGTCGAGCCCCACGCGCACTGGATGCCGGTGGTCGCGGGCATCGGCAACCACGAAGCCGTGGTGCGCGAGTTCGTGAACGAGAAGAACCAGACCGTTCGTGTCGATCGGTTCCCGTACGAAACGGAATCCACGGAAGCCGTCTTCGCGGCGGCGTTCGTCAATCCCGACAACGGCCCGGCCAGCGAAGACGGGTCGGCCTACGACCCGAATCCGAACGCGGTGGACTTCCCCAGCTACAGCGAGAATGTCTTCTCGTTCACCCACGCCAACGCGGCGTTCGTGGTGCTGAACTCGAACTACTGGTACTCCCCGACGATGGGTTCGGTCGCATCGCTGGAGGGGAACCCCCACGCGTACGTGATGGACAACCAGCTCGCCTGGCTCAAGACCACCCTGGCGGCCTTCGAGAAGAACGTCGCCGTCGATCACGTGTTCATCACGATTCATACGCCCGTGTTCCCCAATGGCGGGCACGTCGGCGACGACATGTGGTACAGCGGGAAGAACGAGATGCGGGCTCGGATCAACGGGAAGCCGGTGGCGAAGGGCATCATCGACCGGCGCGACGAGATCCTCACGTTGATCCAGTCACACCGGAAAGTCGTCGCCGTTCTGACGGGCGACGAACACAACTACAACCGCCTGCGCCTCGACGCGACGGTGCCCATCTACCCGGACGGCTGGACCGGGCCACGCGTCACGCTGAAGCGCCCCTTCTTCCAGGTGAACAACGGCGCGGCCGGTGCCCCCTACTACGCGCAGGACAAGACGCCGTGGTCGGCGTTCGTGAAGGGCTTCTCCACACAGCACGCGCTCTGCCTGTTCCAGATCGACGGCCCGCGCGTGCGGCTCGAGACTGTCAATCCGGAAACGCTCGAGGTGCTGGATAAGGCCGTGCTGCGGTAAAGCAACCTGTAGGGGCAAGGAACAAGGGGCAAGGGGCACGCCCGTTGGACGTGGGGGCCGGCCCCTGCTGCCGTCAGCGCAGCGGCACGACGAACGGATCGTTGTCCGGGTGGACGTTGTTGCGCCCGACGTTCACATCGACGGCCCGGCTCTTCCCGTCGATGTGGAGCACGAACCGCAGGCGCTCGGCTCCGCCTTTCACCTTGAAGTCGAATCCGTCGATGTCGTCGTCCGTGCGAGTCGAGTACCGGATGGTGTTCGCACCGTCTCGCTCGATGTGATCGGCGCTGCGCTCCGCGACGACCGGGGCACGGCCGGGATTGACGCCAACGACCCGCCCGCGAGGTCCTCGCACGACGCGGCCTGGCCGCCCCGGCGCGATGACACGGCGTTCGGTGTCGACGTCGATTCGTTTCAGATCGTACAGCTCGCCCCCGCCTTCGGCATGCACCGAACCCGCGAAGTGGCGCATCGCGCCGAACGTCGTCCAGCGCACCTTCCACGTATCGCCGTCGAGCCAGAGGTAGTAACCGAAGCTGTCGCCTTCCTTGAAGGCTGGCTTGCCGTCAAACGCCGCACGCTCGATGGCGCCCACCGACACCGCAGCGAGGCACACCGCCGCGGCGATCGCCGCCCACTGAATCAGGATGCGTGATCTGATCATGGTCTTCCTCCGATGGTTTCCGGTTCGTCGAGCCGCGGGAGTCCCTCTCGTATTACTCGGCATCTCCGGGTTTTGCGTTAGGCTGGAGTCCGCGAGGGAGGGCCGAACATGAGCGGACTGGATCGTCGGGAGTTCCTGGCAAGTATCGCCGCCGGCGCGAGCCTGGCGGGACTCACCCCTGACAGCGTGGCGGCCGACGCGAGCCGTCTCGCGCCGCAGGCAGCGGAGGGCCTCGCCCCGCTCGCGTTCACGCCGCTCCCGCTGGGCGCGATTCGTCCAACGGGCTGGCTGCAGCGCCAGATGCGCATCCAGGCCGACGGCCTCAGCGGCCATCTCGACGAGTTCTGGCCGGACGTGGCCCGGAGCCAGTGGTTCGGCGG
>CAZJRM010000098.1:14649-18283 GCA_964547975.1 uncultured Vicinamibacterales bacterium
CGCTGCCGCTGGTACGAGGGGCTCGTGCCTGCGTTCTACGTGTACCAGCGGACCGGTGAACGGTGGCTGCTCGACCTCGCGCGCAAGCTGCGCGCGCAGGGGGCGAACTACGAAGCGCTGTTCGGCACGGACGATCTCGCGGTTCCCACGCCGCGCCGGGGCCTGTGGAAGTGGACCAAACACGTCGTCAACACGGGGATGGCGGCCAAGGCGGCGGCGCTCGGCTGGCGCCTGGATCGCCAGCCGTCCGACAAGGCGTGGGGCTGGGGCATGATCGAGTTCCTCGACCGTCATCACGGCCAGGTCACCGGCATGTTCTCCGGCGACGAGTGCCTCTCGGGCAAGAGCCCGATCCAGGGCACGGAACTCTGCGCCGTCGTGGAGTTCATGTACTCGCTCGAGATCCTGTTTTCGGTGTTCGGCGATCCGCGATTCGGCGATCGCCTCGAGCGCGTGGCGTTCAACGCCCTGCCCGCCACGTTCACGCCCGACATGTGGGCGCACCAGTACGACCAGCAGGTCAACCAGGTCCAGTGCACGGTCAACCCCGATCACAACTGGACCACCAACGGACCCGAGTCGAACCTGTACGGCCTCGAACCCAACTTCGGCTGCTGCACGTCGAACATGCACCAGGGCTGGCCGAAGTTCGTGGCGCACCTCTGGATGAAGACGCCGGACGACGGGATTGCCGCCGCGGCCTACGCGCCGAGCCGCGCGACCTTCACGTCGCGCGGCGTGCCGGTGACGGTCGCACTCGACACCGACTACCCATTCCGCGAAACCCTGGCGATCACCGTCGCGCCCGAACGCCCGGTCACCTTTCCGCTCGTGCTGCGCGTGCCGGCGTGGGCCGAAGGGGCGACGGTGCGGATTGGCAGCGACGCCGCCGAGCCCATGAAGGCGGGCTCGCTGCACCGCATCGAGCGCGAATGGTCAGGCCGCGAGTCGCTCGCTATCCGGTTCCCGATGAAGCCCGTGGTGTCGGTCCGCTACAACGACGCCGTGGCCCTCGAGCGCGGCCCGCTCGTCTATTCGCTGAAGATCGGCGAGGAGTGGACCCGGGTCAACGCGGACAAACCGCACCGGGAGCTGCCGCACGGCGACTTCGAGGTCCGGCCGGCGACGCCGTGGAACTACGCACTCGTCGCCGATCCGGCCAACCCCGCCGCGACGGCCGTGTTCGAAGAACGGCCGGTTGGCGACAAGCCGTTCTCGCCCGAAGGCGCGGGTGTCATCGCGCATGCGAAGGGCCGGAAGCTGCCGAACTGGAAACTGGCGCACGGCTGGGCTGGCGAGGTCTCACCGCCGGACCAGGCCTGGGCCGACCGATCTCGAACGGTGACGGCCGAGCCGGTCGAAGATCTGGCGTTGATTCCATACGGCTGCACCAACATCCGGATCACGGAGTTCCCGCGAACGCCGTAAACGTTTAGTTTGGCCTCGCAACAACACGACTTCCTCTCGCCGGCGCCGGTCGGACGTTCCCCGGCCGCGCTTGCGAAGATCCTGCGGCCGCCGTATGATTCGGCCAGTTTCCGGCTGACGCGTTCAGGCGGCCGTATTCATCCCGTTCCAGCCCCTCCAGGTTACCGATCATGGCAACGACACCATTTGTTCGCGGCAACAACGTTTCGAGGCGGTCGAGCGGCCGCCTGATCGCCGTCGCGATAGCCGCGGCGGCGCTCCTGGGGGCGGCCGTGATGGCCGACGGACCGCTGCAGACCGGGGCCGGGACCGCTCCGGCATACAAGAATCCCAAACTGCCAGTGGCGCAGCGGGTGGACGACCTGCTGGCCCGCATGACGCTCGACGAAAAGGTCGGCCAGATGACCCAGGCCGACAACGCGTCGATGAAGTCGCTCGACGATGTCGGCAAGTACTTCCTGGGGTCCGTGCTGAGCGGCGGTGGTTCCGAAATCCCGGACATCAGCGCGAGCGGCTGGGCCACCTACACCGACGACCTGCAGAAGCGGGCGATGGCCACTCGGCTCGCGATCCCGATTCTCTACGGCATCGACGCCGTCCACGGCCACAACAACGTCCGCGGCGCCGTCGTCTTCCCGCACAACATCGGGCTCGGCTGCACGCGCAACCCCAAGCTCGTCGAAGAGACAGCCCGCGTCACGGCGAAGGAGATGGCGGGGACGGGCATGCAGTGGGCGTTCGGCCCGTGCGTCGCGGTGCCCCAGGACGAACGATGGGGGCGGACGTACGAAGGGTTCGGCGAAACGCCGCAACTCGTGTCCGAACTCGGCGCCGCGGCCGTGCGCGGCCTTCAGGGTCCCGACATGTCGTATCCGGCGCACGTGCTGGCGTCGCCCAAACACTACGTCGGGGACGGCGGAACGACGGGCGGGAAGGATCAGGGCAACACCGAAATCGATGAAGCCACCCTGCGGGCGATCCACCTGCCCGGCTACATCGCGGCCATCAAGGCCGGTGCGGGCAACATCATGGTGTCCTACAACAGCTGGAACGGCACCAAACTGCACGGCCACAAGTACCTGATGACGGATCTCCTGAAGGGTGAACTCGGCTTCAAGGGTTTCCTCGTCTCCGACTGGAAGGCGATCGAACAGCTGCCCAAGCCGCTCTCGAATCAGATCGCGCTCTCGATCAACGGCGGCATGGACATGGTCATGGCCGTCGACATCTACCCCGCCTTCATCGACGGCCTCAAGGCGCTCGTGCAGGAGGGCAAGGTGCCGATGTCGCGCATCGACGATGCGGTGCGGCGCATTCTGACCGTCAAGTTCCAGATGGGCCTCTTCGAGCGGCCGATGTCCGACGCGGCCGCCAGGGCGACGGTCGGGTCCGAGGCGCATCGCGCCGTCGCGCGGCAGGCCGTGCGCGAGTCGCAGGTGCTGCTCGTCAACAAGAACAACGCGCTGCCGCTGTCCGACAAGACGACCAGCCTCTTCGTCACCGGAGCGGGCGCCGATGACATCGGCATCCAGTGCGGCGGCTGGACGATTTCGTGGCAGGGTCAGCCCGGGCCGGTGACGCCCGGCACGACGATTCTCCAGGGGATCAGGAAGATCGTGCCGAAGGCCACGGTGACCTACTCCGCCGCCGGTGACCCCGCGGCAGGCGCGCAGGCGGCCATCGTGGTCGTCGGCGAGAAGCCGTACGCCGAGATGATGGGCGACAAGCCGTCGCTCGACCTCGACCCGGCCGACATCGCGGCGGTCAAGCGCGCCAAGGCTGCCGGCCTGAAGACCATCGTCGTGCTGCTGTCCGGCCGGCCGATGATCCTCGAGCCCATCCTCGCCGACGCCGACGCCATCCTCGCGTCGTGGTTGCCCGGCACCGAAGGCGACGGTGTCGCCGACGTCCTGTTCGGCAAGTACAACCCGACGGGCGTGCTGAGTCACACGTGGCCGAAGTCGATGGCGCAGATTCCCATCAACGTGGGTCCCAAGGGAGAGAAGCCGGCTGCGACGCCGCTCTTCGAGTACGGGTTCGGGCTTCGCTACAAGTAGGACATGACGTTGTCCGAGCAGCACCTCGCGCGGTTCTCGCTCTCCGGCCGTGCCGCCGTCGTCGTCGGCGGCACGAGCGGCATCGGGCGGGCGATCGCGTTGGGCCTGGCCGATGCCGGCGCGGATGTCGCCGCCACCGGCCGGCGTGG
>CAZJRM010000099.1:0-14402 GCA_964547975.1 uncultured Vicinamibacterales bacterium
GGGCCAACGCGGAGAACGCGATCCTCCGGTCGAGGTGATGCACGTACATGGCTTCGGCAAGAATGAAGCTGCCGAGGAACAGGAAGATGATCGGGTCGGCAAACGGGGCAAACGCCTCCTTGGCCGGCGCAATCCTGAACAGCACGACGAGAAGCGGTCCCAGCAGCGCCGTCACGGCCACGGGCAGCGCTTCGGTCACCCAATACACGAACATCAGCGCCATCACGGCCGCGAGCTTGTGGGCCGGCGCCTTCAGCGGGATCGGCGCCAGCAGCACGACCAGGAACACGACCGGCCCCAGGAACAAGCCGATGGTTCGCCGACGGCGGTTGAACTGCTGTTCCGCCGGCGAGTACGCCTCGACGGCCTCGAACGCATCCTGCCGTGTGCGGATTACCGGCTCCACTGGCCCTCCCACACCACCTCGGCCCACCCCGTCAGGAACAACCCGGCATCGGTCCATTCCACGTGCTGGACGCCCCCAGCCGAGGCCACCTCGACAGCACGCCCGGCGCCGCCGTAGGCCATCGCCGCGACCGCCGACGCGCAGGCGCCCGTCCCCGACGCCAGCGTCGGACCGACACCACGTTCCCAGATGAGGATCCGGACCAGGTCTGGCCGTTCGGTCACGGCGAATTCGACATTCGAGCCATCCGGAAACGCCGGGTGGTGCTCCAGTGCGGGTCCCAGGCGCCGATAACGGCCTTCGTCGAGTCGCGGCTCCAGCACGACACACTGCGGGTTTCCCACACGGAGGACGACCGCGTCCACGCGTTCGCCGTCCACATCGAGCGTCTCGCGCCTGACGCCCTCGGGATGCCCCATCGCCGCGCGGAATGTGAACCTCGGGCCGTCCGACGACAGTCGCCAGAGCATCTTCGGCCCGGCGTCCGTCACGATCGTGAAGGTGTCCGGCGCCTGTGCGCCGGCGCTGACCGCCTGCCAGGCGAGCAGGGCCGCCAGCCCGCGGACCCCGTTCCCGGACACCTCGGACGGGCTGCCGTCGGCATTGAACAGCCGCATGCGCGCCCCGCCCGCGTCGGGCCAGTAGAGAATCAGCCCGTCCGCGCCGGCTCCCGTGCAGCGCGCGCAAACGGTCCGCGCCACCTCGGTCCAGTCGCAGTCAGGCCAGTGTTCGGCGGGCACGTACACGAAGTCGTTCCCGTAGGCGTGCGCCTTCGCCATCGGCCGTCCCATCAGGCCCCACCTCCCCGCCCGCGGCAGAATGCGAGCAGATGCCAGCCGAAACGACGCACGAGCGACCTGGGAATCGCGTTGAACGTGTTGACGAAGACCCCGTTGAACGCCGCGCCCTTCCAGCCCTTGTGCAGGCGCGACTTCACCGGAAACCGTTCCGGGATCACCGTGACATCGTCAAACCCGCGAAGGAGTTGCCGGAATTCACCCGGGCTGTACTTTTTCAGCACCGGGGCGTCTTCGTGTTCGAGGCCTACCTTCATGACGTGCGACAGCGCATTGAGCCACGACACCCGGTTGTACACCTGGAAGAATGCCGTCCCACCGGGGGCCAGCACGCGCCGGACTTCCGCGACCAGGTCGGTATCGCACGCCGTGTACTGGACGACCCCATGGGCGTACACGAAGTCGAAGGCACCGTCGGGCAGGGGCAGGTGTTCGCCATCCGCGACGAGGAAGCGGCCGTGGAGGCCCTGCTGGGTGAAGTTCTCCGTGGCCAGGGCGATTGCCGATTCGGCCACGTCGACGCCGGTCACGATGGCGCCCCCGCGAGCGAATCGAACGAGGTCGACGCCGGCGCCGCATCCGACTTCGAGCACACGCTGCCCGGCGTACCCGTTGAAATCGATCAGCCGCAGCAAGTGGTGCAGCTTGTCGAAGTGGTATTCGTCGAGATCCGCGAAGAAGCCCGGCGACCCGACCGGGTGGCGCGTGATCTCGAGATCGTGAATATGGCGGTTCCAGTAACGCCGCACATCGCCGATGCCGGCGGACCGGTGAGATGAACTGTTCGGCACGGGCGCCTACTATAGAATAGTTGCCGACATCCGGCAACGCGTCCCCCGTGTGTGCCACATGACTCGTGACCTGTCCGCATTGACTTCACGCCGATTCGACCTCGCCATCGTGGGCGGAGGCATCCACGGGCTGGCCGTGGCCTACGACGCCGCGCAGCGCGGTCTCGCCGTGGCGCTCGTCGAGCGCGGCGACTTCGGGGGCGGCTCTTCGTTCAACCACGCCAAGACGGTGCACGGCGGCTTGCGCTCGCTGCAGACGGGCGACGTGCCGAAGGCGCGTTTCTCGATGCGCGAACGCCGGGCCATGGCGCGTATTGCCCCGAACCTCGTCGTGCCCCTCGGCTTCATGATGGCCACGACGCGCACGCTGATGCGATCGGCGCCGGTCCTGCGCGCGGGGCTGCTGCTCGACGCCCTGGTGGGATTCGACAGGAACGCCGGCGTGATCCCCAGGCTGCACCTGCCGTCAGGCACGGTCGTGTCCCGACAGTCGTACCGCGACACCTTTGGCGACAACGCCGACCTCGCGGCGACGGGCGGCGCGCGGTGGTTTGACTATCACATGCCCGAGTCGGACCGGTTGACGCTGGCGTTCGCCCAGGGCGCCTCGGCCCACGGCGCGGTCCTGGCGAACTATGTCGAAGCGATTTCGCCGCTGCGGGCGGGAGCCGCCGTCAGCGGTGTCAGGGTCCGGGATCGGGAAACCGGCGACGTGTTCGAGATCGAATCCCGAACCGTCGTCGCCGCCGCCGGCGGCGCGTGCGGCCTCTGGATGGAGCAGTTCGGCGGTCGCCCCGACTTCCCCCTCATCAAGGCCACCAACGTGGTGACCTCCCTGCCTGCCGGCCCCCTGGGCATCGGCGCGCCCACGAGCGGCGGTCGGCTCCTGCTCATTCAGCCGTGGAAAGGCAAAGCGCTGATCGGGACGTCGCATTCGGAGTCGCCCGTCGAACCATCCGACTCGTCCGTCTCCGACGCCGAACTCGCGGCATTCATCGACGAGATCAACAGCGCGTTCCCGGCGCTCCGCCTGACCACGGCCGACGTGACGGTCGTCCACCGCGGCGTGGTGCCGTCGGAGCGGTCCAGGAACGGCACACTGGGGCTGATGGGGCATCACCGCGTGCACGATCACTCCCGGGACGGCTGTTCCGGCGCCCTTTCGGTCGTCGGCGTGAAGTACACGACGGGCCGGGGCGTCGGCGTCCAGGTTGTCGACCGGGTCGCGGAATACCTCGGAACGCCCCGCACCCCGTCACGGACCGGCACGACTCCCCTGCCGGGCACGTTCACCCGGGCCATCGAAGACGAGATCGCCGAGGCGACCCGATCGGCCGAGGGAGTTCTGACGCCGTCACAATCCGCCACCGTCGTACGCACGCACGGCACCGCCTGGAACACGGTCGTCCGCCTGTGCCGCGAAGCTCCCGCCCTCGCCGCTCCGCTGTCGGAGGCGGAACCCGTGCCCGCCGCCGTCGTTGTGCATGCGGTGCGCCACGAGATGGCCCGCACGCTGGCCGACGCCGTGCTTCGCAGGACGAATCTCGGGGCCGCCGGCTGGCCGGGTGCCGCCTGTGTGACCCGGTGCGCGGACGTGATGGGCGCGGAGCTGGGATGGAACGCCGAGCGGAGGAACGCCGAGATCGCCGCGCTCAGGGCGTTCTACGCGCCGGTTCGGCTTCCCGACTGACCCCGGGCGCTACCAGGTCTTCCGGCTGTCGAGGAGGATCGTGAAGGGGCCATCGTTCTCGAGGCCCACCATCATGTGCGCCTGAAAGACCCCGGTGTCGACCGGCGCGCCGAGTTCCCGCATCTGGCGGACCGTCTCGTCGAACAGCCTGCGGCCTATCTCCGCGGGCGCCGCGGCGTCGAACGAAGGCCGGCGCCCCTTCCGCAGGTCGCCGCACAAGGTGAACTGCGACACCGCCAGAATCCGTCCGCCCACCTCGGCCAGCGCGCGGTTCGTCTTACCCGTCTCGTCCTCGAACACCCTGGCTTCCACGGTCTTCTGCGCGATGTACCGACAGTCGTCCGGGCCATCGTCGCGCGCGACGCCAACGAGCACCAGCAGGCCGTACCCGATCCGGCTCACTTCGATGCCGTCCACGGTGACGGACGCCGCCCGGACGCGCTGCAGGACGGCCCTCATGGGAGGTCCTCTGCCGCTGCCGGGGGAACAGCAGGTCCCGCCGTCCCGGACAAACGGCGGTCCAGCAGGTGACGCGGCGCGACGTTGCCGAGCGCCTTCAGCATCGAGGCCTTCACGCCCGGGTGCTCCCGCTCGAGGTCGAAGATGAGCCGCTTCACGCGCTGTCGCTGCAGGGCCAGATCGCCGCACGCCGGGCAGCAGCAGCCGATGACCGGCAAGCCGCACTCTTTCGTGTAGTCCCGGGCTTCGGCCTCGGACACGTAGGCCAGGGGCCGGATGACGACGTGCATGCCGTTGTCGGAGACGAGGCGCGCGGGCATCGCTTTCAGGCTGCCGGCAAAGAAGAGATTCAGCAGGATGGTCTCGATGAAGTCGTCGGCGTGATGCCCCAGGGCGATCTTCGTGGCGCCAAGTTCCGTGGCGCGTCGGTACAGCACGCCACGGCGCAATCGGGCGCACAACGCGCACGGCGTCTCGGACGGATCGAGCAGGTCATCGATCGTCTCGCCAATCGTCGTGCGCTGGATGTGATGTTCCCATCCTCGTGCCGCGCAGGCCTCGGCAATCAGGCCGCCCTGGAAGTCCGGGTAACCCGAGTCGACGGTCAACGCGACGAGCGAGAACCGGATGGGTGCCCGTCGGCGCAGCACGTCAAGGATCTGCATCAACGCCCAGCTGTCCTTGCCGCCCGACAGTCCGACGAGGATCCGGTCGCCGTCCTCGACCAACTGGTGGTCGACGATGGCCCGGGTGGCCTTCTTGGCGACTTGGGCTTCGAGGGGGCTCGCGTAGGCCATGAGCTACTTCAGCACCAATTGTTCGATCGTGCGCGGCCAGGTGATGTCGGCGGCGGTCTCGGCGCCGGCCGCACCCATGCGCTCGGCCAGAGCCCTGTCGTCGGCGAGTTGCCGCATCGCGCGCGCCAGGTCCGCGGGCGTCGGCTCGCAGACGAAACCGTTGACGCCGTCTTTCACGAGCTCGGCGGGGCCGCCGCTGTCCCTGCAGGTCACGACCGCCTTGCGGGACGTGAAGGCTTCCACCGTGACCAGTCCGTAGTCCTCGTTGAACACCGGGAACACCACGGCGCGGCACGCGGCCATCCGCGCGATCAACGCGTCGGTGGAGACCGGTCCCACCAGCGCCACGCGGTCTTCGACACCCAGCGTGCGGACCAGCGCCTTCAGCCCGCCGGCTTCGTCGCCCGCGCCGGCAATCGTGCATCGGAGACCACGGGCCTCCGGCTCTGCCATGGCCCGCACGAGCAGGTCCAGGCGCTTGAGCGGCGTCAGCCTCGACACGGCAAAGAACTCGTCGCCGTACCCGTCGCAGCGATAGGCGCGCTGCGGAGGCGGCGGATAGAGGACGGAGGATGGGATGGCACCCATCCGCTGCAGGCGGGCCTGCACCGTGCCGGAAATGACGAACAACTTGCTCACGTTGCGGGTCAGCAGGTAGCGGTCGGCCCGATGGATCAGCCGCCGCCGCACGTATTCCTTGATCTTGTGCCGCCGGGCCATGGGCCCGACGAACGATTCCCACAGGTCGTAGTACTCCCGCATCCGATGAAAGAGCCAGCTCACGTGACGAGGGTGCCGGATGGCGTAGCTCGGGAATCGCAGCGAAATGACCTGATCGATCGGCTGCTGGTCCCAGGTCAGGCCCACGTCGGTCAACCACGTCGCGAGGTAGGACGACACGTTCCTGCCGAAGCGGTTCTGCGGGGTGATGAGCAGGTTCGCATCGTGCCCGGCTTCGCGAAGCGCGGTCACGAGCGAACGGGCGAGCACGGTATGCCCCCCTTCGGCGAACAACGGGCTGGCGGTGACCACGGCGATGCGCATGATCAGTTCTTCAGCTCAGGCGTGAGCCGCACGCCCAGGTACCGGCTGTCCTCGGCCGCGCCGCTCACGAACGCGGGGACGAATCCGGAATCCGTCTTCACCGACACACGCCAGACTCGCGTGCCGCGGTACGGAAACCCGCTGTCGAGCGGCACGCTGACCAGACGCGTTTCTTCAGCCTTGAGCGAGAGGCGCTCGGACCACCAGCCCCGTGACACCGTGACGGTCGTGGGTTCGATGCCGGTCGTCACGGCCAGTTCCAGGGCGCTCGCGGGCTCGACGGTCTTGACCAGGAACTCCGCCGTCGACCGCCCGCGCGTCCAGACGTGGAGGTCTTCGCGCTGATAGGCGTTGTCGTCCAGGAAGTAGATCTGGAAACGCCGCGCCGCCCCAAACCAGATGCGCGCACGGTTGGGCTGGGTGTTGATTGGCAGGTCGTTGACGAGCGTGAGCTCGACCGGAAGCCAGCGCAGCGGACCCTGCTTGGCGTGTTCGGCCGGATGGAACGACGAGAAGAACGGGTTGAACGTGACCTGGGCGCAGAACAACGTCCCCACCAGCCACGGCACCAGGGCCAGCGCAACCGACTCCATCGGGGGAAGAAGGAACAGGAACGCCCCGTAGGTGTTCATGAAGTAGCGGTTCCCGATCGAACCGCCGCCGCCGTTATACGTGTACGGCACCCAGATGAGCAGCAGCAGCACTTCGGCGGCAATGGCGCCCGCCACGAGCCACTGCCACCTCGTGCGCGACCGTCGCCGGGCGAGGAACAACGCCGTGGCGAACACCGCCGGGAAGAAGTACGGGACCAGGCCCGAGTACCGCCCGACCAGGAAGTAGGCGACGTTGTGCCGAAGCACCGTGCCGAAGACGCGGCGGTCGAAGATCTCCTCGGTCAGCACCCGGTTGGTGGCACGGTCCTGCCCTACGCCTTCCCACTGGGTCTCGCGGTTCTGGAACGGGTACTTCCCGTAGAAGGTCCGACGGTCGCCGCCCTGGAAGTTCCACTCCCCGGTCACCGCCAGGTTTCCGCCCAGCAGCACGGCGCCAACGAGCGCGAACAGGGCACCTGCGAACAGGACACGTTTCCATTGCCGCGCGGCCGCCAGCCACACCAGCAGGGGGCCGATGAGCAGGATGTTCGACGGCTTCGAGAAGGTCGCCAGGCCGAGCAGCAGCACGGCGATCCACGTCGTCGCCGGCGACAGGAGCCACCCGAGCCCGCGCGGCACCCCCTCGGGCGTCGCGACTTCCTTGAACAGCCAGCAGAAGTAGCCGAGTACTACGAGGCTCAGGTTGAACAGTTCCGGAGTCGTCCAGACGAAATACGCGGGCGCCACGGACGCCATCAGGAACCCCGCGCTCAACAGCAGTGAGACGGTGGGATTCGATCGCGCGTTGAGGAACAGGTACCCGGCCAGCAGCATGGCCGCCAGCAGGATGGCGTGAAATACCAGAAACCCGTTCGTGCCGAAGGCCCACACGAAGGGCGACGCGAACAGCGGGTAGATGTACGACTTGCCGTAGAAGAGCTGCGACGCGTCCGGATCGGGCTGCGACCGCACCGCGAGGAACGGCGGCGACGCGGTCACGCCGATGTCGAGGTCGCGTCCCTTCTTGAGGAAGACCCCCGACGGCCCCGCCGGGAACTCCTTCCAGACACGGCCCAGGTCCTCGCGACGGTACACCAGGTCCCCGTCCGAGGCCAGGCTGTGCCCCATCATGTAGTAGGTGGCCTCGTCGCTCTGGATGCCGAAGGCCGCCCGCGAGAAGTCCACCGACACGGCCACGCCGCCGTAGATGCACATCACCAACAGGGCGGCGACGAGCCCCGGGAGGATCTCGACGCGACGGACGGCGCCAGGCGTGCCGCTCATCCTCGGGACTCCGGACCACCGTCGAGGAAGGACAGGTCCTGCTGGAGGATGCCCTTCCTGTGCGTGGGCCTGGAGACCTCGTGCAGGAGCGTATAAAGCCGTTCCATCTTCTCGACGAATCGGCGGATGTCGTAGTGGCGGCCCGTGAGCCGTGCATTGGCCGCGAGGCGCCGCCGTTCCTGCGGGTCGTCCATCAGCGCCACCATCTGGTCCGCCAGGGCCCGCGCGTCGCGCTTCGGGACGATGCGCGCGTCGTGCCCGTCTTTCAGAATGTCGAGCAACCCGTCCGCGTCGGTGGCCACGATGGCCTTTCCAGCGGCCAGGGCCTCGAAGGCGGTCAGCGGGGTCCCTTCCCACAGCGACGGGAACACGCTCACGTCGAACGCCGCGAGGGCGCGCGGCACATCCCTCACGAAACCGGCGAAGACGAATCGGTCGCCGAGCCCCAGCGAACGGGCCTGCGCCTGGAGGTCGGGCAGCAGCGGCCCTTCCCCGACCAGGTAGAACTTCGCCGCGGGCCTCGCCTCGAGGACGAGTCTCGCCGCATCGACGAGGAACTCGTTGCCTTTTGAATCGTGCAGGCGCGTCACGGTCCCGAAGGCGAAGTCCTCGGAGCCGATCCCGAGTTCGCGACGCGCATCGGTGACCTCTCCCGGGGTGCGTTCCACGCTGAACTCGTCGACCGGCGCCCCGAGGTACACGACCTTCGTCTTACCCGCCGGAATCTGGCGAGCGTTGATGACGAAGTCGGCCGTGCTCTTCGACACGGCAATGGCAAGGTCGGTAAACGGTTCGAGAGCCCGGTCGGCCACCTTCTGGAACCACGGCGTGTCGGTCAGGTTCGCATGTTCGTGGAGGATGGTCGGGATCCGCCGCGTTGCCGCCGCCGCACGGCCGAACGTCGTGGCGCCGTATCCGTGCAGGTGCAGCACGTCGATACGCTTGCGGTCGATGATCTTCCCGAGGGCCGTGAGGGTGGCGGGGTCGAACTTCGATCGGCCCAAGTACGTGATGTCGATGCCGAGCGACTCGAGTGTCTCTTCGGACAGGTCCTTCTTCCGCAGGCTGACCAGCGACACGTTGAAACTGGCGGCGTCGAACCTGGGAATGATCCACGCGAACAGGCGTTTGACGCCGTGCATACGCGACCCCTCCCACCCGAGGTGATCGCACACGTGAAGGACGTTCAGCGTTCGCGTGGCCATGTCACTCCTGCCCTGACGGCGACGCGCCGGGACGCAGGCCGGCGAGGCGCGCCTTCCCCCCGACGACGACCCCATAGTCCGGCACGTCGACCCGGACCACCGAGCCGGCGCCGATGACGGCGTGGGCGCCCACGGTCACCCCGTCCAGCACCTTCGTGCCGGCCCCCATCCAGACCGCCGCGCCAATCGTCACGCCCGCCGAGTTTCGTCCCTGCGCGAGGATCGGTGTCGTCACGTCGCTGTAGTCGTGATCGCCGCCGATGACGTAGCAATAGGCCGCCAGCAGCGCATCGGCACCGACGGTCACCCGGCTCGCCGAAAACACCTCGCCGTTGAAGCCGATGTTCACCCGATCGCCCAGCTCGATGTCGCCATTCTTGCACGACAGGATCGTATTGCGGCCCACGAAGACGCCGCTACCGATGGTGATGCCGTGATTGTCGTCGCCCTTCGCGTCAACGAGGCAGTTATCGTCAATCACGACGTCGCTGCCGATGCGGATCTTGCCCGGATGACGCAGCACGACGTTCTGGCCGAAGACCACGTTGCGACCGCACGCCCCCAGCAGGCGCGGGTACAACGACTTGCGCAGCGCGAGCCCCAGCGCTCCGGGCACCCACTGACTGGCGAGCACGATCAGTTCGTGGCGGATGAGCGCCCACCAGCCGGGTTTCCCCACGACGAGCGCGGCGTACTTCTCGCGCGCCGATGTCCGCCGGTCGAACAGCTGATCCTGCGCCTTGGGAATCCCGGCCATCACAGCCACCCTTCCTCGCGATACCAGCGTAACGTCCGGCGGATGCCGTCACGCAGCGAAACCTGGGGGGCGAATCCCAGTTCCTGCCGCGCCCGCGTGATGTCGAACGACCGGCTCTTCGTGAAGAAGTCCACGCGGCGCCGGTAGATGGGCGGTTCGACGCCAAAGGGGACGCAGATCGCCTCGACCAGCGCCCCCGCCACCCAGAACGGCCACACCGGCAGGTGCAGCGCGCGTGGCCGGACACCGGCTTCTTCCGCGACCAGCGCGACCAGCGCGTTCAGCCGCGTGACCTCACCGCCCGCCAGGATGTAGGTGCCGCCCGCCGCCTGCGGCACGGTGCCGCACAAGCGGAAGCCCTCCGCCAGGTCCTCGACGTACGTCAGATGGTAGAAGATCTCACCATCACCGAGCGTGACGAACTGCCGACGCGCGACCCCGCGGAACAACTTCAGCAGACGGCGATCGCCCGGCCCGTAGATGCCGCTCGGACGCGCGATCACCAGTTCGACGCCCGACCGGGCCGCGGCGTCCCTCGCCACCTGTTCTCCCCTGAGCTTCGACCGCTGGTACTCGTCGCCGGGCCGCAACGGCGCGTCCTCGTTCGCAGGCGGACGTTGGACGTCGCCGTGCACGCCCACGGTGCTGCAGTGAACCACCCGCTTCGCTCCGGCCGCCGCGGCCGCTTCGACCAGCCAGCCGACGGCCGTCGCGTTGATGGCGTCGTACGCGTCCCGGCCGGCGGCCGCCTGCCGGTAGATGGCCGCGATGTTGTAGACCACGTCCACGCCCTCGACCGCGCGGGCCAGGCTGGACCGGTCGGCGAGTTCGCCGTCGCGGATGTCGATCCCGGCGGCCTCCAGAGCCGCCGCCCTGGCGTCCCTCGATCGCGCCAGCGCGCACACCGCGTCTCCGCGGGCCGCCAGCCAGCGCGCGAGGTGCCCGCCGGTAAACCCGGTCGCGCCGGTTACGAGGACGCGCATCGTTCCGCCAGAATGGTGACGGGCGAGCCGAAGAGGTGCAACAAGCCGATGCGGGCCAGGGCGGACTCGATCCGGCGCGTGAAGCGTCGAGAACCGACCGCCTTGTGGACGGCAATCGGCAACACGAATTGCCGGTGCCTTCGGACGATGCGGAACCCATGCCGCTGGAGTTCGCGGGCCATCGCCCGTTCGCGGAAGACCCGGTACGCCTCGGTCGGCCGTCCAATGGCTGCCGCGCCATGGCGCCACACCGCCTGCACCGCGGCGGCACTCGAGGCCGCGGGAAAATCGAAGATCACCTGCTTGCGCGACACCCGGCAGAGTTCGCCGACACACACGCGCCAGTCCGGGGTGTGCATCAGCACCCGCAGGCTGACCGCGAGGTCGAAGGTCGCCGCCTCGAATGGCAGCGCGTGGGCGTCCCCGGTCCTGAACGTGACCGCCACGCCCGCCGCCGCCGCCCGCTCGCGGCCGACGCGCAGCATCTCGTCCGACGCGTCGACGCCCGTCACCGACGCGCCCCGGCGCGCGAGTTCGATGGCGGCCCGCCCGGTCCCCGTCCCCACGTCGAGCACCGCCCGACCCGCGACGTCACCCGAGAAGTCGGCCAGGACCTTTGCCTGCTCCTCGGCCACGAGCGTCCCGATCGGGCCGCTGAAGCGCAGGGTGTCGAATCCCTCGGCCATCGAGGGATCGGCGTAGACCGTGTAGCTGTAGTGGTCGGACGATCCTGGGGGCGGTCCCGGCGTCGGCGTGGTCATGACTCGCGCGGCTCCAACGCCAGCGTCACGACCGTGCGGGTCTTGTCGCGATAGGCTTCGTACGTGTAGCGCGTCCGGGCCACGCGAGCGGCTTCCACCGACAGCGCCGCGGCATACTCGGGATCACCCAGCACCCGCAGGCAGGCGGCGCCGAATCCTTCCGGCGTCGCTTCGGCCAGGCACGCGATCGACGCATCCAGCACCTGCGTGTGGGTCAGGAGGTCGGTCGCCACGATCGGCCGCCCGGCCCGCAGATACTGATAGATCTTGAGCGGCGTATTCTTCCCGCGGCTGCGCGGCGAGACGAGCGCATCGGCCGCGTCGAGGAACTTCGGGATGTCGGTGGACGGCTGTTCGCCCGTGAAGACGGTCACGTCGTCGACTCCGGCGGCGCGCGCCTCTTCGCGGGCGATCGCGATCTGCTCAGGATGGCCGCCAACGAGCATCAGCCTGGCGCCGGGCCGGGCCGCCTTGACCACACGCATCGCGGCAAACAACAGGTCGAGCCCCTGATACGCCTCGAACGTTCCGGTGTACAGCAGCAGCGGCGCGTCGGCCGGCACCCCGTACGCCGCACGAATCGCCTCGCGCGCGCCGTCCACCGGGGCCACGTCACCGGAGCCGGGCGCGTTCTCGATCAGCACCACCTTTGCCGTCGGGTCGATCGTCTTGACGAGGTCGCCGAGGTACTTGCAGATGACGATCACCGAACCCGAGCGCCGAATCATGAGGCGTTCGATCCAGCGAAACACGGCGAGCAGCACCCGGGACCTGCTGAACTTGAAGTTGGAGAGCTGCTCCGGCAGGCTCGAGTGCATGTCGTACAGATGGGGCACGCCGAGGAACGCCGACAGCGCAACCCCAATGACGCCACCCTCCTCGTGCGAATGCACGAGCGCGAACTCCTTGCGCCACTTGAAGGCCACGTGACACGCCTTGAGCGCGAGCAACGCGTCGAGCGGGACCTTGGCCCACGACGGACCGATCTTGACCCGGTGCACGAACGGCGGCCGCCAGCTCCGGTGCAGCTTCATGCCCGGCAGATCGACATCGCGTCCGAACGGGTACGTGACCAGATCCACCGTATGCCCGAGGTCGGCCAGCGCCCGGATGCGGTGGTACTCGCTGAAGGGTGTGCCCCGCGGTTCGAAGAACGGCTCCGGGGCGATCATCAGGATGCGCATGCGTCTCGTCAGGGAGCGTCAACAGGCCGTGACGAATCGCCAGGCCGGATCGGTTGATTGTAGGGGGAGCGACGACAGCGCGTCAAATGAGCGAACACCGGAAGTGTCGGCTAGTGAACCCTTTAGGGTGGACAGTCCGGGCCTGGGATGGTACGATTTTGGGCTGTCGATGAGCGAAACGCCTGCCCAGAACCCCGTCAAGCGCCTGCTGGTCCTCCTGCTGAAGATCGCCGTATCCGGCGGGCTGCTGTGGCTGCTCCTCGGCAAGGTCGATCTGGCCCGACTCTGGCAGTACGGCCGGCACGCCTCCATCCCGTGGCTCGTGACCGCGCTGGGCCTCTACCTGGCGATGATCCTCGTCAGCGCGTGGCGCTGGCAGGTCCTGCTGGATGCGCAGTCTTTTCACGTCGCCGGGGCACGACTGGTCAATTCTTACCTGGTCGCCACCTTCTTCAACAACTTCCTGCCGAGTAACATCGGCGGCGACGTCATCCGGATCCGCGACACAGTGGCCGAGTCCGGCTCGAAGACCCGGGCAACCACCATCGTCCTGATGGACCGCGGAATCGGGCTGCTGGGCCTGGTCCTCGTGGCGGCAGTTGCGGCGACGGTGGCCGGAGACACCTTCTCGCGCGGCATGCCGCTCATGGTCCCGCTGCTCTGGATGGCGTTCGCCGGTGGCAGCGCACTGGCGACGCCGCTCGTGCTCTGGCCCGGGGCGGTCGCCAGGCTCCTGGCTCCCCTTCGCCGCATCCACCAGGAATGGGTCGGAGAGCGGATCGCCAGGATGACCGATACCCTGGGCCGGTTCGGACAGTCGCCGATGGCGCTGCTCCGGTGTTTTGCCGGCGCGGTGGTCGTACAACTGATCCTCGTCGGCTTCTACGCGGCCATCGCGCGTTCGATGGGCATCCCGGCGTCACCCTGGCACCTGGCGGTCGTCGTTCCCGTGTCGTTCGTCGTTCAAATGGCGCCGGTCTCGGTGAACGGGTTCGGCGTTCGTGAGGCAGTTTTTACCTACTACTTCTCCCGGATGGGTCTACCACCGGAAACGGCCCTGGCCGTGTCCTTCATGGGCGCCGCGCTCATCATGCTATTCTCGTTGTCGGGAGCGCTCGCTTACTGGCTCCGCCACTCGTCTCCCGAGTGGACTCGGACCGCAGCTGTCGAAGTCGGAGAAGCCGACTAAAGCTGGCACGGTTTTCGCTCGATACCTCACTCAAGAGTAGTTTCCCTCGCGGGACGTGTCTGCCTTCAGTGTCCGTGGAGCGCCACGATGAATCGTCGCCTTCTACAGCTATTTGCCCTCGTTTTCGTGACCGCCGGACTTGTCGGGTGCGAGTCCGAGAAGAGCAGCAACCCGCTGAGCCCGTCTGTCGCGGGGCCGATCCCGGGTGTCAACATTACGACTCCCAAACTGCTCGAACCCATCCCCAACCAGGCGATTCCCGCGCCGGAGCAGCCCGTCACGCTGCTCATCGAGAACGGGGCCAGCAACGGTGAGCGGCCGGTCACGTATCTTGTTGAGATCGCGACAGATCTGGAATTCAGCAACAAGATCTTCACCCGGGAAGGCATCACCCCTGGAACCGGTGGCCGGACCAGCCTGAAGTTGCCCGACGCCCTCGCCTCCGACCGCACCTACTACTGG
>CAZJRM010000099.1:14412-18274 GCA_964547975.1 uncultured Vicinamibacterales bacterium
GCGAGCGAAGGCGTCCGACGGTGCGAACTCCAGTAACTACACGGGCGCTGGCGCGTTCCAGATCGTCACTCCGGCCGTCATCGGTACGCCGGTTCCGGTCTCCCCGGTCGGTGGTGGCCGGCTTTCGAACCGGGCGCCTGAATTCATCGTCAACAACGCGAGCAAGAGCGGCCCGGTTGGTGCGACCTCTTACGTTTTTGACATCTCGACGAACGCCACGTTTACCGGCATCGTCGCCGTCATCACCGTACCGGAAGGCAACGGCCAGACGAAATTCCGCCTCGCTGGCGATCTCAACTGGGACACGGTCTACTACTGGCGCGTGAGGGCATTCGACTCACAGGTGGCCAGCAACTGGTCGGCCACCAACTCCTTCAAGACTCCGGTTCAGCCGGTCGTGGAGGTTCCCACGACGCCGACCAACCCGACGGCTCCGTCCGGGGCCTGGCCGACCAACGGCGAAGAGGTGGTCGCCTGGGCCACTCGGAACTGGCCCAGCAAACTCGTCGCCGGCGTCAGCCTGAGCCAGCGGCAGGCCAACATGGCGTTCCTGCGGGACCGGATGATCGAAGGCGGCACGTGCGGCGGGATGACCCTGGCGTGGAACCTCAAACGCGGCGGTCCCGACTTGAGCATCGACTTCCTGGCCTACAAGAAGGGCGGCACCTGGATTGGCGTCGACATCGGCCTGGCCTACGACGACACCAGCATTCCGCTGCGACTGCAGTGGGGTGAGGCGGGATCGGATCTCATCTTCCCGAAGACGTACACACCCCAGCCGTCCTGCAAGTAGTCACACCCGTCGGGCGCCCCGCTGGCCGGGGCGCCCGGCATCGTCAGGCTTCCCGGATTTCCCGAATCGCGTAGATGGGCTTGTTCTGTGACTCGTGGTACGTCCGCGCCTGCATCTCGGCGAGCAGGCCGAGCGTGATGAGCTGCACGCCCGTGAAGATCAGCAGGATTCCGAACAGCAGGAGTGGCCGGTTGGCCAGGGACTGGTAGCCGAAGAGGCGCTGGTACGCCAGGTAGCCCGTGATGACTCCGCCCAGCCCGCCCATGATGATGCCCAGCAAACCGAAGATCTGCAGCGGTCGCGTCGCATAGCTCAGCAGGAACTTCACCGTCAGCAGATCCAGGACGACGCGCACCGTTCGGCCGAGACCGTACTTCGACGTCCCATGCACGCGCGCGCGGTGGTTGACGACCTGTTCGGCAATGATGACGCCGCGTTCACTGGCGATCGCCGGCAGGAAACGGTGCATCTCACCGTAGAGCCGCATCGACTTCACGACTTCGGCGCGGAACACCTTCAGCGAACACCCGTAGTCGTGCAGCTTGACCCCGGTCGTCCGCGAAATGATCCAGTTCGCGATGATCGACGGCAGCCGCCGCGTCAGGAAGACATCCTTGCGGTCCTTTCGCCATCCGGCGGCAATGTCCGCCCCCTTCTCCACCGCCGCGACCAGGGCCGGCAGGTCCCTCGGGTCGTTCTGCAGATCGGCGTCCGAGGTGGCGATCAGTTCGCCGCGCGCGTGCGCGAAACCCGCGGCAAACGCAGCCGTCTGCCCGAAGTTCTTCCTGAACCGGATGATCCGCCACCGCGAGTCCCGCGCCTGGATCGCCGCCAGCTGCTCGAAGCTGTCGTCGCGGCTGCCGTCGTCGACGGCGACGACCTCGTAAGGCCTGCCCCAGGCGACGAGTGTGTCGGTGATCTCGCGGTAGAGACCCGCCAGGCTCGCGGACTCGTTGTAGACGGGAATGACGACGGAGAGATAAGGAGTGCTCAACGTGGATTCCGATTATATCGCGGCCCGATGCCGCTGGTGACGCCAGTAGTAGAGACCTCCGCCGACCACGAACACGGCGAGTAACCACCATCCGACGGTCGTGGCATTTCTGTCGAGATAGTCCAGCGCGGCGTGGCCGTAGTAGTAGGCCGCCAATCCCAGCAGTCCGTACCTGAGCCCGCGGCCGACCGCGGTCGCCAACGCGAAACTCCCGGCCGTCATCCCCGTCGCTCCGGCCCCGAGGCAGAACAGCTTGAACGGTGTCGGCGGCGGCAGCATCGCCGGCACCATCACCGTCACGAAGCCCCACTTCCGGAAACGCGTGAACAACCGTTCCGCCTGCGCGTTGCTGATGCGCCGGCGAAGGAACGCCTCACCGCCCTTCCGGCCGACGTAGTGCACGCTCAGGCTGCCCAGCGTCGATCCCGCGGTGGCCGCGACCACGTAGAGCCACATCCACGCCGGCGCCTTCATCGTCATGACGACGACGAGCAGATCGACCAACTCGGGCAGGGTGAGCACGGACGCGTCCACGACCGCCACCAGGAGCAGTCCCGGTCCGCCAAGGACGATCGCCCAATGCTGTGCCCACGCGAGGAGGTCTTTCATCAACCGCTGCCCGGTGTTGTACAGTGGGGGACGACACCAAACGACGTACGCCGACGCCCACTGTGGATTCCCGACCTCAAAACCGTTCGATTATAGCCGACCACCGGCGCGCGTGGCTGCTCGTCGCCGCGCTGGCGACGATCGCCGGGGCGCTCGTCGCCGCCTACTACTGGCGCCTCGGCCTGACGCTCAGCCACTACGACGCCAAGGGCCACCTCGTCGTCTCGCGGCGGATCCTGGATGGATTGAACCCCGGCTGGGTGCAGATTGGCGCGGTCTGGCTGCCGCTCCCCCACCTGCTGAACATGATCCCCGCCCAGGTGGACGCGTGGTATCGCACCGGTCTCGCTGGCGTCGTGATGTCGGTGCTGGCCTTTGGCCTCACCGCGGGCCTGCTTCTCCGCATCGTGCAGACGGCCACGGGCTCTGCCCTGGCCGGGCTCACGGCGACCATCGTCTTCGCGGCAAGCCCGGACGTGCTCTACCTGCAGTCGACGCCGATGACCGAGCCCCTGCTGCTGCTGCTCGTCACGGCCAGCGTGTGGACGGTGATGCGCGCGGTCGGCCCGGAACCGCCGGAGCACGCGGCACGCTGGGCCGGGTTGTCGGTCGCATGCGCGTGTATGACGCGGTATGAGGCGTGGCCCGTGTCGGCGGCGCTGCTGACGCTGGCCGTCCTGGCACCGTGGTACCAGGGTGTGCCGCTTCGCGTTGCCCTGCATCGCCTCAAGGCGATTGCCGTGTACCCGGCGTGGGCCATTGCCGGTTTCCTGGTGCTCTCCCGCGCGTCGACCGGGGCCTGGTTCACGACGTCGGGCTTCTTCGTCCCGGAGAACATCGCCACCGGCCGCCCCCTCAAAGCGCTGCTCTCGGCGTGGTGGGGCGCCCACGAGTTGACGAGTTACGCGCTGGCGTCGCTGTCGCTCGCGGGCCTGCTGCTTGCGCTCGTGGTGGGAGTCGTCGCGAAACGCCGCAGCCTGATCGTACTTCCGTTGGCGATGGCTGCGGCGGCGGCCCTGCCGGCCTACGCGTTCTACTCGGGTCATCCCTTCCGGATCCGCTACATGGTGCCCCTCGTGCCTGTCGTGGGCCTGGGACTCGGGATGCTCGTCGGCCTCGCCCGGGGCCGGTGGCGCATCCTTGTCGCGCTTGTTGCCTGGACGGCCATCGTGCTGGGGCCCCGGCCGTTGTCGACCACGGCACCGATGGTGCTCGAAGCCCAATGGGATGTGCCCAACCGCCACGCGCGAGCGGCGGTCACCGCGTACCTGCGTGAGCACTGGGATCACGAGTTGATCCTGGCGAGCATGGGTTCGCTCGCGCACTACATGCAGGAGTTATCGGCGATCGGATTCGAGATCCGGGACTTCGTACACGAGGGCAACGGCTTCATCTGGGAGGCCGCGGTCGAGCGCCCCGGCGATCACGTGCGGTGGGTGCTGGTGGAGGAACAGTCGGAAGGCGGG
>CAZJRM010000100.1:0-18243 GCA_964547975.1 uncultured Vicinamibacterales bacterium
CGGCGCGAAGCGCACGCCTTCCGGATACCCGAAGTCACGCGTCCAGGTCACGAGGTACTTGCCCTCGGTCGGGCTGTACCGCACCGCCGGATCGTCTCGGAGCGCCGTACTCGTCGTGATGTAGAACATCGACCCGGTCGGAGCGCCGGACAGCGTGAGCCACTGCGCCCAGACGGCCCGCTGCCTGGGTGTCACCGACTCGTTGTAGAACTTGCCGACCGCCAGGCACTCGTTGGCCGAACACGCCACGTCGGGCAGTTCGTGCGGGGACGTCGTCGGCGTCAGGGCGACCGTCGCGCCGAGCGTGCCGTCGAGCTTGACCGTTCGGAGGAACGACTGGCTTGGCAGCGCCGTGGCCGTCCACCACGTGACGAGGTAGTGCCCGAGGCTCGGCACGTACGTCATGCCGCCGAACGTATCGATCGCCCAGCTCAGCGAGCCCAGTTCGAGCGGAGTCGGCGTCAGCACGGACAGCGCACCGCTCTGGTAGCGCGCGAAGATCGCCCGGCGCTTGCCCGAGAAGTTGTAGGTGATCAGGAACGAGTCGTTCGACGACTCGTAAAGCACGCGCGGCGTGTCACCGCCGCCGATGGCGAAAGCCGCTCCGGTCGGCACACCCGCGGCGGTGAGCCACTGCCCCTTCAGCGCGCCAGGCGCCGTGTCCGTCGGGAACGTGTTGTAGACGAGGAGGTACACGTCGTGCACCGGGTCGAACGCCAGATCGTAGTTCTGACCGATCCACGCCGTCGGCTCCGACGCCAGGCCCGTCGTGACCGCCCCCGATGCCGGTCCGAACGTCCCGGTGTCGACCGGGCTGCCCTGCGTGCTCTGCAGCAACAGACCCCGGATCTCCGTGACGTCGTGTCTGTAGATGGCCAGGAACTGGCTGGCTTCTCCGTTGGCCGCGATCGCGGTCCGGCTGTCCCTCGTCGTGCCATTCGAGATCGTGACCGAATAGCCGACCGGCGTCCCCTGCGCGTCGAGCTGCTGGACGAACACGTCCTCGAACCATCCGCCCATGACCTGGGCGAACGAGTCCGTGCCGCTGTTGTAATCGATGTTGGTCTGCCCGCCGAGCCGGCCGCCCGACGAGGTGGTGAACACGCCCGTCGGCGTCAGCGACCCGGCCGTGAAACGCACGCCCTGCGGATACGCGAAGTCCTTGGTCCAGGTGACGAGGAAACTGTTGTCCGTGGCGCTGTACCGCACCGCCGGGTCGTCGTGCAGGTTCGTCGCCTGGTCGACGTAGAAGACCGCGCTCGTCGGCGTGCCGGACAGATCCGTCCAGCGCGCCCAGAGACCACGTTGCTTCGGCGTGACCGATTCGTTGTAGAACTTGCCGACGGTCAGGCAGGTCGTGGCCGAGCAGGAGACATCGGGCAACTCGTGCGGCGAGGTCGTCGCCGTCAATGGCACCGTCGTTCCGAGCGTACCGTCGAGCTTGACCGTCCTGAGAAACGACTGGCCCGGAAGCGAAGTCGCGGTCCACCACGTGACGAGGTAGTGGCCGAGGCTCGGCACGTACGTCATGCCGCCGAACGTGTCGACCGACCAGTTGAGCGTCCCCAGTTCCAGCGGGGTTGCCGTCAGCACCGAGAGCGAACCGCCCTGGTTCCTGGCGAAGATCGCCTTTCGTTTGCCGGAGTTGTTGTACGTGATCAGGAATGTATCGTTGGACGGTTCGTAGAGGACTCGCGGCGTGTCGCCCGCGCCGATGGCGAACGAGGCGCCGGTCGGCGCTCCGGAGGTCGAGACCCACTGCCCTTTGAGCGTCCCGGGCGCTGACGACGTCGGGAAGGTGTTGTAGAGCAGCAGGTAGACGTCGTGCGTCGAGTCGTACGCCAGGTCGTAGTTCTGACCGATCCAGGCCGTGGGTTCCGTCGCCAGGACCGTGGTGACGGCGCCTGTTGCGGGAGCCACCTGGGCGAGGGTCGAACCGGGAGTCACCGCGCTCAGGACGAACGCGAGCGCGACGGGGATCAGGACGTGACGTTGAACCATGGACAGACCTCGCGGAACCCTGACCAAACCGGTGATCTCACTTGATTACGCAACAACCGTACCGATCACTTGTGCCATAATCGAGCCGAGATTCTTCATGTTTCGTCGTGCCGAGTCTCTTGATGTGGGCACATTTCGGCACGGACCGTGGTTGATTGGCCACACCCTCGGCCCCTGAAAGTAGGACTGCCACTATTGTGACACGTTTGCCGCTTCCGGAGATCGCCTTGAGACACGTTCCCCTCGTCGTCCGTACGTCCGTCCTTGTCGCCCTGGCGAGCGTCGGTCTGTCTGCACAGGCCCCGGCCGTCAGGCCCCCGAGTCCGGCGTCGCAGTCCGGTGCCGCCGCCCAGGCCGCGCCGCTGCGCGTCGGAGTCGTCGATCTCGCGGCCGTCGAACGGGCGGTCCCGACCTCGCCGGAGTCCGTCCAGGCCTACGGCACACGCCGGGCCGCGGAACTCGACCTGCTTCGGAAGGAAATCCAGGATCTGCGCCGCCGGATCGCTGAAGGGGGCGACAAACTCGACGATGCAACGCGGACGTCGCTGGTCGCGGAGATCGCTTCGCGCCAGGGCGAACTGCGTGACGCCGAGACGGCGGCGGTCACCGAACTGCAGACGCGCGCCGACGCGGCCCGCACGGCGGTCCGGACGCACATCGAGAAGGTAGCCGCCGAACGCGGCGTCCAGCTCGTGCTCGAACGCGCCAACGCCGCAGTCCTGTGGCACGCGCCCGCGATCGACCTGACGTCCGCCGTCATCGATTCGATGCGCAAGGCGCTGTCCCGGTAGTCACGGATCGGGTGCCGATGTTCGCCGGTCTCGTTGCCTCGCTGCTCATCGCGTGGATCAATTTCCTGACCACGTCCCGGTGGGCGGCCGAGCCAGGGGCTCTTCACGGCTGGCGCAAACCGTACTACGCCGCCGCGCTGGCGGTGGCGTCGGTCCTTGCCGTGCTGGCCTGGCGACGGCGCGAACCCCAGCCCGACAATTCTGCACTGCCCGCCGTCACGTTTGTCGGCGGTGCGCTGCTGCTCGTCGGTGCCTACCTCAGCGCGTTTCCCCCCTGGAGTTGGTCACAGGTCCCGTTCTACGACGACTGGCCGGGCCTGATGCAGCTGGCGGCGACGGGCGTCGACCTCCTGCGGCACGGCGCGGGCGCCGGGTGGAACTGGGATTTCCTGGGCGGGTACCAGACCTCGTCCGACCTCAGCCAGAGCCTGGCGCTGACCGGCCTGGTTCCGATGAGCCTGCTTGGTCGCGAGGCCGGGTTCCATTTCATGCTGGCGGCCTACGCCGTGCTCGTCCCGCTGGCGGTGTTCGTCGACCTCCGCCTGGATGGGAACCGTCGCGTGACGTGGCTGGCGACAGGGCTGGCGTGCGTGCTGACGGCCGGGTTCTTCGGGACGGTGATGCGCAGCGGGATGGCGAACTCCGTGGCGGGCGTCGGCTTCTCGGGCCTGGCGCTGGCCGGCAGCCACGCGGCCCAGCGCGGCCGGCGCTGGGGCGGACCGCTGATGGTGGGTGCGCTGACTGGGGTGTTGTATTCGCATGCCGCGTTCTTCGTCTACACGGGCGTGTTGCTCGGCGTCGAAGCGCTCTACGTCCGCAGCTGGCGGACGGCCTTCCGATCGGGGCTGGCGCTCGTGGCATCGTTCATCGGCGCGCTGCCGCTGCACTGGGAGCTGTTCCAGTACCCGGCGTTCTTCCGCACGAACAATCTCTACTGGGATGTCCCGCCGCGATTCGATTGGGCGGGTTTCGTGCGGGGCGTCTACTACGCGGCGGAGATCGTCGCGTTGCCGTGGCGCTGGTTCAACGACTACGTCGGGGCCGCGCACGTCTGGCTCCCGGCGGTCGTTGTCGTCGCGTGGCGCCGCCGGTCGCGCGCGTCGTTCTACGCGTGGGCCACGCTGGTGACCGTGGCCTTGCTGCGGTTGAACACCCCGCAGCTGGGCATCGTGCTCGCACGCGAGATGTACCTCTATCCGCTCCTGCTCGCGCCGGCGCTGGCCGCGCTGGTCGCCTGGCTTCCGGCCCGCTGGCCCGTCGGCGCGTCACTCGTGCTCGTGATCGGGCTGTTCGTAGCCGTCCCGTTCGGCCCCGTGCGCCACGTGCCTGACGTGCGTGCCTTCAATCCGGAACTCGTCGATCGGATGCGCGCCGCGCCGGGCTCGATGGTGCTCGTCGAGAACAACCCGCACTGGAACATGATCGCGACCCGCGGTCAGCAGACCGAGCGCTCGCGCTTCGGTGTGCACTACGAGGCGCTGTTGCCCGAAGCCACGGGCAAGCGGTTCTTCGGTCAGCCGCAGGATGGCTACCATCGCAGCGTGTTCCGGGAACGGGTCGTCGCCGGCGGCGGGTACCGCGGCCGCGCGATCGCGGACACGCCGCCCGCGCAGTTCGCGGCGGATCTGCGGCGCTGGGGCGTCGTGCGGCTCTTCGTGTGGGCTCCGCCGACCGACCGGTACCTGACCGCCAGTGCGGAGTTCACCCCCGTCTGGCGCCAGGGCGACTGGAGCGAGTTCGAGCTGCGGGACGCCGATCCGCGCCAGGTGACGGTGCCGGCCGGGACCGGGGACCTGTTGTCACGAAGCCAGCTCGGAGCGACGGTCCGGCTCCGGAACGCTCGACTGGGTGAGACGGTGGTCGTCCGGACGAACTACTTCCCGGCGTGGAAGGCGGAGCACGAGGGACGCTTCGTCGCGACGTTCGACCAGGACGGGCAACTGGCCTTCACGGCACCGGCCTCGGGTGACTACGACGTCCGCCTCGTCTATCCGCGCCGCGGCTGGCTCGGGTTGACGGCGCTCTTTTCGATTGTGGCGGGGGCCGTCGCGCTCTGGGCTGGTGCCTTCAGCGAACGGCCCGGCACGGGCGACGGTCGTTCGAGGTGATCGACTCAGCGGCCGCCAGCGGGCCGTGCGACTGGAGCGGTGGACGAGGGTAGATAGACGTCGTAACGCGGGAAGGACTTCGCCAGCGCGTAGTGCGAGTTCAGCCACGTGGCCAGTGACGGTTGGCTGAGAAACCAGTCCCGCGAGTCCGGCGCGCCCACGCCGAAGTCCCCGCGCTGCAGGGCAATCGCTGCAGGGGGCTTTCGGTGCAGGTCGGCGAGCAGTCCCGCCACGCCGTAGCCCGGAAGACCGTCGTTGAACCGGTTGATGACCGGCATGCTCCAGAAGAAACGTGACGCGCTCGGCCGATCCGCGTACACGTAGGCCCCCGACGAGAACCCGAACACGTAGACTGGCTCGCCAGGGAGCGTCACCGACCCGAGGTGCCGGCCGAGTTCGATGACGTCCGGGGCGGAGTACTTGTCACCGGGTCTCCCGGCGAAACGTGCCAGGTACGAGGCCTCGTCGAGGCGTCCGGAGAGACGGCGTGCGTCCAGGACCGTCGTGTCCCAGGCGTCGCGAAACGAGATGACGCGCGGCACCGTCAGCGCCGCAAACACCACGAGCGCGGCGCCCGTCAACGCTCGCGCCCGTCGGGGGCGCGGCCGCGTGACCAGCCATCCTGCCGCGGCTCCGGCCGCGAGCGCGAGTGGCGGGAATGCCTGCAGGAAGTACTGCGGCAGGCCGCGGCTGCCATTGACCGCCACCGCGAGGCACGCTACCGCCACCCAGACCGCGGGCAGCAGGAGCGCCGGCTGTCGGCCCAGCACGGCAGCGCCGATGACGACCAGGGACCCGGCCCCTCCGGTCAGCCAGAGCCCGTCGACGCGCGCATGCTGGATCGGGAAGGCGAGGAGGTAGCGGACGAACGCCGAGGCCCCGGCGTACGTCTCGCCGGAATACATGAGATTGTAGCGGACGGTCGCGTCCCACAACGCTCCCAGCGTCCCTCCCGAGGCGAACACGGCCACGGTCAGCCCCAACGGGATGGCGAAGCCCACGACGCTCCACGCGGCCAGCACCGCCACCCGCCGCACCCGTTCGCGTCCGGTGGCACCCGGCCATGTGGCGGCGAGCGCCCAGACGACCAGGAGATAACCCGCGGCCGGGTACTTGACGAGGGCGGCGGCCCCGACCAGCCAGCCTGCGGCTGCGGCCTGCCACGCCCCTGGCCGGCCGCGATGCCACGCGCGGCAGGCGGACACCACCATCCACACGCCGCACGTGACCAGCGCGCCGATGAACACTTCGCCCTGTCCCCTCACTCGCGCGCCGCCGAGCCGGCCAAACGACGGATTACCCAGCAGCAGGAACAACCCGGCGGCCACCGGGCCCGCGATGGTCGACGGCACGATGACCGGCGCGAGACGAAACAGGAGCACCGCCACGATGCCGGCGAGCACGGCGTCCGCCAGCGGGACCACGCCGTCGGCCGGCCAGAGCGCCCGAAGCATGGCGTAGGCCGCATGGAGTCCCGGCGGCTTCTGGTCCCAGGCGTCCCTGTACGGCAGCTCGCCCTGCAGCATTCGGTCGCCGATGTACGTATAGATGGCCTGGTCAGGCCCGAGCGGCTGGACGATGGCGGGCAACCGGGCGGCCCAGAAGAGCATCAACAGGAGCCAGGCGCCCACGGCCGACCGGCTGCGGCGTTCCTGCCCGAGCGGGCCCTCAGCCTCCATGGCGGACGTCGCCGTCGGCGAGTTCGACGCCGAGCCCGGCCATGGCCGGAGGCAGCAGCAGCGGGAACATCGGCGTGAAGATGCGCGACTCGATGACCGACGAGATCGTGAACCCGACGGCGATGAGCAGCGCCGAGATCGCCACGCCGGAACCAAAGTCCGACCGCCAGCCGCGCAGTCGCGCGCCGCGTACGCCGAACCAGAACAGCGGCACGCTCAGGAAGAGCCACATGTAGCCGCTGACGCGGACGTAGGGATCGAAGTTGGCCGGGAGCGGCACGAGCACGCCCAGGTTCGTCGGCAGCATCCAGTACTCGTAGCTGACGAACCCGCGCCACCACCGCAGGCCGGCGAACAGTACGAACCATGCGGCCCCGGCGACGGCCACGCGCGCCACCGACCCGGCGCGCCGGTCGCGCGCGAGTGTAGCCGCTGCCCAGAACGCCAGCAGGAACGCCGACGTCTCCCGATTCAGCGCCGCGACGAACAGCCACGCCGCGAACCATCCGTCCCGTCCGCGCACCGCCGCCGCGCACCCGGCGGTGAAGAGCAGCAGCTCCACCATGCTGTCGGGATGGGCCCACGAGTTCGTGAAGGTGAGCGGCAGCAGGGCCGCCAACGCGACGGTTCCGGCCAGGGCGCCGGTGCAGGTGTACCACCGGCGAAGGTACACGTGCATTGCGACGAGCGCTCCGTAGATGAAGACGAGACGCAGGACGAGGAACGAGACGAGCGGCGATGCCCCCGTCGCTCTCGTCACGCCGTCAATCACGAACGGCGCGAGCACTCGGTAGCGGCCGGGCGCTTCCGCGCTGCCATCGACGACGCTCGGGATGTACTTCGTGGTGACGTGGTCGGGAAACCGGCGGACGCGATGATCGGTGAACCCGAGCGCCACGGCCAGGCTCAGGTAGAACACGAAGGCGTACCAGTCGCGCCGTGTCATGAGCGGGGTCGTCGTCCCGGGCGGCCGTACCGGCCGAGGATCTGGTTCCAGCGGATCGCCAGCAGGCCCGCCAGCGAACCGAAGACATCGCGCCCGAGCCGGACCTTGGTGCGCGCGTCATCCCGCCACACGACCGGCAGTTCTTCGATCGTCAGACCGAGGTGTTCGGCCAGGAAGATGATCTCGGAGTCGAAGCTCCAGTTCAGCACACGCTGGCGCGTGAAGATTTCACGGGCGGCGTCCCGCCTGAATCCCTTGAATCCGCACGTGAAGTCGCTGACGCGCGAACCGGTGAGCAGTCGCGAGAGGAACGAAAACCCGCGGCCGAGAGTCTCCCGCATGAAGCCCTGGTGACGTTCGATCTCCGCGTCCGCTACACGTCGACTCCCGATCGCGACGTCGGCGCGTTCCCGCAACCGTTCGAGACAGGGGGCGATGAACCGCAGCGGCGTCGCGAGGTCCACGTCGAGGAAGATGAGGTACTCGCCCTCCGCGTTGAGCATGCCGGCCCTGACCGCCCCGCCTTTGCCCCGGTGCGGTTCTTCGAGCAGCCGGCTGCCGGCGGGCAGCAGGGGCTTCGCGAGTCCGGCCGTGCCGTCCGTGCTGCCATCGTCCACGACGACGATCTCGGTGGCGAACGGCAGCGCCGAGACGTAGACGGTGATCGCGGACAGCCCGTCGGTGATCCTCGAGGCTTCGTTGTAAACCGGGACGACGACGGACAACTGCGGGCGACTGGGCATCGTTTTTCTTTGAGCGGCGTCAATGGCGTTCGTGCAGCTGCCAGACGTCGATGTACGGTCCCGGGCGTTCCAGCCCCGGCACGATCCGGGCATCCAGATTGTGCAGGTACGGTTCGGGCGGCGTTGCCCGGGATGCTCCGGGCCGCAGCGGCGAGAACGACACCAGCCGCGTTGCGTCCGCTGCCAGCGCGTCCTGGAACGGCACCATCTCCGGGGCCACCGCATTGTAGCGTTTGAGGACGACGAAGGTCACCTGCAAAGCCCGCAGCGCCTCGATGGCTGCCGGACCCGCGGCTCCGGCGTAGTCGACGTAGATCTTGTCGGCATCGAGCCCGCCGGATCCCAGGTAGATGGTGCGATACGCCGGCGCCGGATACGGATCGAGTGCGAGGCGCAGCGAGAACTTCGTCGACGCGCGCCGTTCGTCGCCGAGCGTGTGCCGCAACGCTTCCACCAGGCTGTCGCGCGACTGGGTCAGCGGCACGGAGTACGGCTGGATCGCGACGCTCGCGCCCGCGGGCACGTGTGACTCGATCCACTCGCGGGCGAGCGTCCGCGTATCCGGCTGCCGGAAGAACCACCCCGTCTGCCACGACGCGACGGCTCCGGGCACCGCGGCGAGCAGGCACAGCGCCACGCCGGTGACCGCGCCGGCTGCGCCACGGCGTGCGCCGAGGCGCGACACGGCCAGCCCGGCCAGCCACGCGACGAACGGCAGGAGCGGATTCAGATACCGCGTGGCCGGTACCGTATTCGCGATGAAGGCCGCGTAGGCCACGGGGAAGGCGAGAAACCACAGCGCCCGGCGTGCCGACTCGCGCCACAGGGCGACGATCCCGCCCAGCGCGAGGAGCACGACCGGCCACCCGATGGCATCGCGCCACAACATGCGCCCGTAGGCGGTCACGCCCCCCATCCAGCCGCCCGATTGCGCGGCGCGGTCCACCACGATCTGGCGATTGGCTGAGATGTCCGCCAGAGCGGTTCGCCACTCGAGCGGGAGAAACGGCGAGAGGGCCACGAACACGACCGCAGACGCGGCGGCCGCCGCGGCCAGCGATCGGACTCGCCGGCCGGCGGCGCCCTGCGCGGAGAGCACCGCGATGGCCAGCGGCAACGCGAGGAACACGGTGTAGTAGTGCGTGGAGAAGGCCACGCCGCAGGCCGATCCGGCCAGCACGACCCGCGTCCACCCGCGACGGCGGTCTCCCCCGGTGGCGTCTTCAAGCCGTCCCATCGCGAGGCAGGCCGCCACGACGGCGAGCGTGGCCGGCACGTCGTGCTTGACGTAGTGCGCGTCGCGGACCGCGAACGGCGCGACCGCCAGGAAGCCTGCGGCCGCGAGCCCGGCGGCCCGGTCGAACAGGCGCGCCGCGAACCGATAGACGAGCGCAACCGTCAACACGCCGCACACCGCGCTGAACGTCCGGCCGGCCAGGTAGATCGCCGAGGGATCGGTGAAGAACTGCGTCTGGAACGCCTGCAGCGACGCCACGGCGCCACTCGCCCAGGCGACGGTGAAGTAACCGCCGATCCAGACGAACAGCGCGTAGAAGTAGAACGTCGGATAGAGGAAGTTGTGCGGGTTGAGGTCGCCTTTCGCGAAGGCCAGGGCCCGCGACATGATCGCGACTTCGTCGGGATTGTAGACCGCTGGCAGTCCGAACTCGAGCCCGAGCCATCGAACGGCGGCGGCGACGATCAGGATGCCGCCGAGGACAACCAGGGGGCGTCGCGCGAGGCGGGACCCGAGAGTCATGGCGATCCTTCCGACCCGTCCGACCCGTCCGCCCCGCTGGCGCGCGATGGCGCGCGCCGGTGCCGCAGGAACCGGTCGAGCAACTGCCGCGCGTGCCGGACCTCCTTCTCCTGGAAGAAGCCGAGCAGGGCGAGCACGCCCCCGAAGGTGACGACGGCGGTCGTGCCGCGGACGAGGATGCCCCACAAGGGCCAGAGGCCCGGCGGCGCGATGGCGCGGCCCGCGATGGCCGCCAGCCCGCCGGCCGCCGCGATACGGGCGATCCGACTCCATTCGTACTGGACCGGGTAGACCCGCTGGGAGAACACGAAGCCGGACGCCGCGAGCACGCCGTACGACGCGGCGTTCGACCAGGCGGCCCCCATCATGCCGTATCTCGGGACGAGCAGGAGGTTCAGTCCCACCGCGGTCACCGCCGCCAGGCCCGTGGACACGGGGTAGTAGCCGGTCCGTTTCGAGATGTTCAGGCCGATCGACGTGAGCAGGTACACGCCCTGCAGCACGACCGAGAGGCCGATCCACGGTACGATCGGCGCCGCGCCGTAGTACCGCGGTTCGGTCATCAGGCGCACGATGTCCGTGGCCGTCGCGGCCAGCCCGCACGCGAGTAGCGTCAGGACCAGGACACCGTAGGTGGTGACCGTGCGGAACGTGGCCTTCGCGCCCGGCAACTTCATCTCGGCGAAGTAGAACGGCGCCCACGCCGTTTCGAACGCGCTGAGGAAGAGCTTGAGGCCGAGGCCGAGGCTCGCGCCCACCTGGTAGATCCCCACCGCGCTCTGCGGCACGAACAGGCTGAGCACGTACCGATCCACGCCGGCGACCACCTGGTGGGCCACCCCGTGCGGGACACGCGGCAGGCCGAACGACAGGCAGTCGCGAAGCACCGCGGCGGAGAACGCCGGGCGGATGAGCGCCGCGTACCTCGGCAGCAGCACGAGGCCGATGCCGACCGCCACGACGAAGTCGGCCCAGTAGACCCCGTGCACGCCGAATCGCAGCCCGGCGACGAAGAACAGCTTGCTGAGGAGTGTCGAGACGTTGGTGGTGAACGTCAGGGCCACGAACGTCCGGGCGCGCCCTTCGATGCGCAGCACGTGGAACGGCAGGAACGCCACGCACCCGAGGAAGGCGTTGACGAACACCAGGCGCACGGGCGTGGCCCACGCCTCGGATCCGAACAGCGACCGGGACATCCAGGGCGCGGCCGCGACACCCGCGAGCACGACGGCGCCGCTGACCGTCACCAGGAAGAAGAAGATCGTGCTCGCCAGTTGCTGACGCGACCGCGGGTCCGGGCAGTCGTAGTACGACCGCATGAACGCGGCGTCCACACCCCAGCGGTACAGCACCCGCAGCGCCTGTTCCACGACCAGGAGGACGCCGATCACGCCGTAGTCGTCCGGCGACAGCAGCCGGGCGTACAGCGGAAGCAGCAGGAAGTTCGCGAGCTGAACCGCCACGTCACCCACCCCGTAGACAGTGAGATTGACGGACAGTTCGCGGAGCTTCTTCAGCACGGAGGCGATTCTATCCTACCGGCGCAGGCCGCACGACCCGCTCAGATGAGCTTGGCCACCCACAGCGGCGAGTCCTTCTTCGGCAGGTCGCAGGCCTGGCAGATGGCGGGCCCGCCCGACTCGAGTTGCTCGCGCCGCACGCGGCGGTACGCCTCGCCGTTCCAGATCTCGGCGATGCTGGACGTCGCCAGATCCCCGAGCACGACGCGGCCGTCGAAGTCCGCGCAGCACAGGCTGACCTTCCCGTCCCAGAGCACCGTGAAGGTCAGCCACTGGCGGTAACAGGGGAAGTTGACGTCGGAGCGGCGGCGCAGCGTGCCGGCCCAGTTGTGCAGTTCGGTGATGTGGACCTTGTCGGCAATCGCCGACCACTTGTCGATGAATGCCTGTTCCTCGGACGAGTTGTCCTGGCGCACGAACGACAGGATGAGCTTTGGGCGTCGACGTCCGAGCGCCTTCCGGGCGGCCACCAGGCCTTCGATGTTGGCCATCACCTTGTCGTACTTGAGGCCCAGTCGGGTGGACTCGAACGTCTCCTTGCCGGCGGCGTCGACGCTGATGTTGATCGCATCGAGACCGGCCTCGATGACCGCGCGGGCCACGTCGGGCCCGAGCAGCGAGCCGTTCGTGATGACGCCGACTTCGCCGATGCCGCGGTCCTTGGCGTACTTGATCTTCTCGGGCAGGCGTTTGTCGACGAACGCTTCGCCGTAGTTGTGCATCCGGACGTGGCTGATGCCGAGCAACGCGCATTCGTCGACGACCTTCGTGAACAGGTCCCACCCCATGATGCCCTGCGTGCGCCCCATCTCGTCGCGAGGACAGAAGGTGCATTTGGCGTTGCAGATGTTGGTGGCTTCAATCTGCACGATTTCAGGGAGGATGGGCGCGCGGTCCCGCCCCGTGGCCAGCAGGAGCTGGCGGACGTGTTTGGCCTGCGCGAGCAGGAGACGTTCGACGCCGCGACGGGCGCGGTGTTTTATGCGGAGAGCCACATCAGACCTGCGCGAGTGAAGGGTGAGTCCGTCCCTCCATCATAGCAGCCGGGCGCACTACGCGCCGAGGGGCCGCCGGACTCGCCGCAGGGGGGCGGCCTACGCTCCCGCCTGCCGGATGGTGACCGTCCGGTCCCGCACCGTCACCACCGCCGTACGGGCCGATCCCGTTCCGTTGGCGTCCACGCGAAGCGTGACGGGGTTGTCTCCAGTGCGGGGCATCAGCGAGGTCACGGTCACCCAGGGGGCCGACGACACGGCGCTCCACACGCAGCCGTCCTGGAGCGGTCCTCCGCAACCGTTGTCCGTCGAACTCGAGATGACATCGAAGGTCACCGTGCCTCCGGCCGCGGTCACATCAATCGAGTCACGGCTCACGCCGTACCAGCAGCCCGCCTGGGCGACCCGCACGTTCTGACCGGCCGTGACCGTGGGCCACCGGACCTCGACCACGGCCTGGCGAGCCGCGTCGAAGTTGCTCGACATCGACAGCGAGATCGTCCCCGAGCCCGTGCCGGACGCGCCCGACCCGATCGACAGCCACGACGCCGTCGACGCTGCGGTCCACGGGCAGCCGGGATCGGTCGTCACCGAGATCGTGCGTCCGAAGCCCTCGGCCATGCAGGCGCGCACGTCGGTGGGCGCCACGAGGTAGGCGCAGCCGGCCGCGCCGAGTTGTGTCAGCGTGAACGTGCGGCCTCCCACGACGACCGTGCCCGTGCGCGCGGCGGCGCCCGGGTTCGCGTCGACGGCGTACGTGACGCGGTGCGGCCCCGTCGCGCTGCCGGCAGGCGGATCGGTGACGCGCATCCACGCGACCGTGCTCGCCGCGGTCCATCCGCATGCCGCCGCGGTCGTGACGTCGAATCCGCCGGTGCCCCCGCCGACGGCCATGGTGTCCGCGTCCCGGCTCAACTGGATGTGGCAGGCCGCGGCCTGGTTGATGGTGTGAACCGCGCCGCCGACCGAGAGGGTGCCGGTCCGAGTGGTCGTTCCGGGATTTGTGTCCACGCGGTACGCGACCGTGGCGTTCCCCGACCCGGAACTCACCGAGACGAGGCTCACCCACGCGACAGAGGACGACGCCGTCCAGGCGCACGGGGCAGTCGTATTGACGTCGAAGACCCCTGTGCCGCCCGACGCGTCGAACGACCGGGCGTCCGGTTGCACGACGTACGTGCAGGAGCGCGCCTGCTGCTGAACGGTGACGGTGTGCCCGCCCACCTGCAACGTCCCGCTCCTCGCCGCCTCCGTCGGTGCAGCAGCCACCGTGAAGCCAACCGCGGCCGTGCCGGTCGTCGACGCCGCGCCTGCGACCGTGATCCAGGACACGTCCGATCGGGCCGTCCAGGCGCATTGCGCGCCGGTGGTGACGGTGATGGAACCGGTGCCACCATCGGCGCCAATCGAGAACGACGACGCGGACAGACTGAAGGCGCAGGAGGCGGGCGTGGGCCGGGCGGGCGTCGAGTCGCAGGCGGTTGACCCGATCAGGCACGCCGCGAACAGCATGCGGAGGCGCATGGTGATCCTCCCGGGGGCAACCCCTCAATTATCCGCCCGCGGAATGGGGCGGTCAAGCCGCGGGCCGGGAACGTGCGGGTCGGCCGCGCCGGTCTACTCGGCGAGTTTCACGATGGCGTCCGCCGCGCGGGCGACGGCCTGGCCGTCGGCCTGGATCCCTTCGCGGGCCATGAACGCGTCGGCGCGGGCGCGCCAGGCATCGCGGGCCGGGCCGGTTGCCAGCGCCGCGCGCAGCGCGGCCGCAACGTCGCCGCCCGACTCGACGCCCGCCATGACGCCGGCGTCGACAAACGGGCTGAGGTTGTTCGGCAACGCGAGGACGAGCGTCGGCACGCCCATCACCATCGCTTCGATCGACGCCGTCGAGTTGACCGTGACGAGCAGGTCCGATGCTCGGGTGAGCGGAGCCAGGCCGATCGCCGGCGGGGCCACGGTCATGTTCGGCGACCCGGCCGCGGCGTTCACGTAGCCCTCGGGCCCCTCCGCCGGGTGCCGCTTCACTACCAGGTGGACGTCGTCCATTGTTCCGATCGCGCGGACGAGGTCGGAGAACACCGCCGCAATCTGGGTGAACTTGGCGGCGACCAGTACCATGCGGCGGCCGGCGGGGACGCCGGCCTGGTCGCGTACGCGTTCGAGATCGGCGGACGTGAGGGTCTGCGCGGCCGCCGCCAGTTCGTCGAGGCGCGGGCTGCCGGTGATGGTCAGCGACGCGTCATCGAAATGGCCGGCGGTCTTCAGATGCGCGGCGGCCAGCCGGTCGTAGAGCAGCGTGAGCGTCGGGGCGGGGAACCCCGTGTCCGCCGGATTGTGCGGGGACGCGGCCATTTCGTCGGCGTCGTGGTGGTAGTTCATCCAGTGCCGGTAGATGAAGCCGTGCTGGAGGCCGACTGTCGCGATCCCGCGGCGCCGGGCTTCGAGGACGAGCGCGCGGCCCCAGCCGCCGGCTTCCGCGTACGTCACGGCGACACGCGGCTTCAGGACGTCGAGCGCCGCGCCGAACTGATCCATGACGTGCGCCGACCACGGGAACTGCAGATACGCGACGCCGAGGAAGACGGGCTCGAGGATCGGCCACGTGTCGCAGCCGCGGATGACGGCCGCGTCCTGGAGGAGCGCGCTGCGAAGCAGCGCGTCGCGATACTCGCCGCGCCGCCGCCAGACCGCTTGCGATGCGCGCAACTGCGCCATCGGCGCGAACGTGTCGATGGACTCGGGCGCGAGTCCGTGCGCCATGAGATCCGTCGCGTCGGCCACACGCCGTTTCCAGGTGCGCGCGCGATAGCTGGTGCGCGGCCCGAGTCCCACTGCGGCCAGTTCGCCGGCGGGCAGGCGCGCGCCGAGTTCGCGCATGACCGGCCCGACGTACTGTTCTTCCGTGCCGCCGCGCCAGAACGCGGAGTGGACGAAGGCGACCACCTTCGGTGGCGCGGCGAGCGGCGCCCGCGCGCGCGTGCCCCACGCCGCCACACGCGCGCGCCACACGTAGTAATGCGCTCTCGCGGCGACCGCGGCCATCTCGCGGCGCTGCGACCCCGGGGCAGCGCCGACGAACCGGACACCTTCGCGCCGGCACAGCGCCCAGACGACCTGTCGCACGACGGGATCCGCCGTGAGCACCTCGATCGACGCGACACGCTCGCGGGCGACGAACGCGTCGAGCGGCAGGAGCGCGCGGAAGAGGCGATCGACCACCTGCGTCTTGTGGAGGTAGAGCTCGGCGAACCACCACAATGAATCGCCGCGGAACGTGAAACGTTCGCGGAAGGGCACGCCGTCGACGGGCAGGCTGCGCAGCGCCTTGATCCACGCGTTGGCGGCCTCGTCGGCCGCTTCGGCCAGGTCCGGCGTCAGCAGGCGGCCGAGCGACACGCCGGTCGTGCCCGACGCCGTCGTGACCCGCAGGTCCGTGTCAGGCGCGGCCATGCGGGCTCCCGTGGGAACGTCCGGCCGCGACGTCGAGCGCGGCGGCGACGACCATGTCGGGCGTCACGGCGGCGAGGCACTCGGGCACGTGGCCCTGGCACCGTGCCGGCGGGTTCCGGATGAGGTTGCACGGGCTGCACCAGATCCCGGCGCGCACGACGCGCGTGTGAGGCCCCAGCGGGCCCCAGCGTTTCGGATCGGACGGTCCGAAGATGCCGACGGTCGGTGTCCCGAGGGCCGCGGCGATGTGCATGGGACCCGTGTCGGCCGAGATGAACACGGTGAGCCGCTCCAGCACCCCGGCGAGCGCGCCGAGCCCGGCCCGGCCCACGAGGTCGACTACGGGGATCGACGCCGGCAGGCCCGCGCGCACGGCGTCGGCGATCGCCCGATCGCCCGGCGTGCCCGTCAGGACGATCGTCGCGCCCAGGCGTCCGGCCACCGTCCCGGCGGCGGCGGCGAGCGCCGCGAGATCCCACTGCTTGACGGCGCGCCCGCCGCTGGGATGCACGCCGACCAGCGGGCCGTCGCCGGCCGCGGCGACCAGCGCCGCGCCCTCCGCCCGGATTGCCGCGGGCAACACGAGCAGAGGCATCGACGCGGGCATCGACCCCGTCGGCCGATCGAACACGCGCTCGATCAGCCGCACGCAGTTGTCCGCGACGTGAGCCGTCGGATCGTACCGGACCCGGTGCGTGAGCACGGGGCCGCCGCCGGCCATGTCGAAGCCGAACCGCTCGGGAATCCCGGTCGCCCGCATCAGCAGGTGGCTGCGGATGTCGCCCTCGAGGTTGATGGCGGTGTCGAATCCGCCGCGGCGCCATCGGGAGACCGCCGCGCGGACGTCGGTGAACCGCGCCGCGGCGCTCCCGCGGGCCAGCCAGGGCAGATCGAGCACGCTGACCTCGTTCACTTCGGGCAGCCACGCGATGAGTTCGCGATTCCACGAACCGATGGCCAGTTCGATGTACGCGTGCGGCGCCGCCGCGCGAAGCGCCGCCAGGGCGGGCCTGGCCATGATCAGGTCGCCCGTGCGCTCGAAGCGGAAGACCAGCAGGCGCCGCCTCGGCCCCGGCGCGCGTCGCCGCCACCGCGATGGCCACGTGGCGATCGCGAGGCCGACGTCGGCCGCGGCCACGAGCGCCCGTTCACGCCGGTCCGCGATCTGCAGGTGCTCGAACATGGGTGGTCTCGTGGTGCCTACTCGATCCGCACGCGGTCGAGCATGACGCCCAGTTCACGATCGTCGGGCACACCCAGCGTCTTGAGCGGCGACCACACGGTCGACTCGAGCCGCCACGTCAGCGTCCCGTGCTTCCCGGCGGCGGCGGTCACCACGCCCTCGGGAAGATCGAGCGTGTACGGCGCGAAGCCGCCCGGCTTCACGGTGATCTCGCCGATCGCGCGAGTGCCCAGCAGCACCCGCACTCGCGCGTCGCCGGCGGCCGCAGGCCGGCCCCCGTGGCTCATCCAGAGCGTCAGGCGCCGGCTGGCGGTGGGCACGTTCACCATCGTGACGTAGGAGACGTCTCGCGTCCAGCGGTAGCTCACCGCGCCTTCCGCCTGTTTCGCGAAGATCCGCAGCACCCAGACGTCGTCCTGGCCGCCGACGTCGACGTCGAGCGTCGAGGCCCCGGCCGGCGCGGGGGTCAACTGGAAGAGGCTGAGCGAGAACTTCTTCATGCGCACGTGGGTGGGGTACGCGTTCCGGAGCGACTCGTACTCGGGGACCTCGAACCGCTGGAGACCGTCCGGCCGCGCCTGGACGGCGTCGCTGGCGAGCGCGGTGCCGCCGTCGGCGATGAAGAACACCCGATCGTACGCCTGCCACGCCCACGCGAGGAAGTCCGCCATGACGGCCGGATCCGGGCGCGTCGTCGTGAGCAGGAGCACCGGCTTGGCGTAGATGTAGGCGAGCGGCGTGGCGAGCACGTGCGCGTCCGAGGCGTTGCGCGCTTCGACGACCAGGAGATCGCGCGCGGTGAAGCGGCTCGCGAGCGTTTCGATCGCGGGAATCACGCCGCCGTACTCCACGTGGGTCCTGATGGCGCTGGTGGCCCGGGCCGACTGCCACCCGACGGCCGCGAGCACGCCGGCGGCGATCGCGACACCGGCCGCGAGGGCGAGCCGCCTGCGTCCCTGCGCCGGCGATCCGTCCCGCGGGCGGTCCGCGAGGCGGCGGAGCGGCGCCCAGGCGACGGCCGCCGCGAGCCTCGCCACAATCGGCAGGATCACCGCGACGTCACGCCGC